>NZ_JBFUHA010000002.1:0-511262 GCF_056402635.1 Sphingomonas sp. P3_C5 | reverse complement strand
CGATAGGCCTTGGCCCAATCGTACAAGAGCTTGCGACGTACACCCAGATCGGCAGCCAGCGCTGTAGCCTGCTCGCCAGCTTCCAGCCGCAACACCGCGCGTTCCTTGAACTCTGTCGTGAATATCCTTGGCGTTGGGTCCGACACGATCCCTCCTCGGCTACCGTGTCACCCAATTACCGTGTCTCACTCAAGGGGTGCAGTCCAATAGTGTCCCCGAAACTGCGCGATCTTTGCAATGTTCACGCAATCGCCGGCACGCACTATGGCTCTTTTGGACGGCGAGGCAGAAGCGTGCGCATCTTGTTGGTGGAGGATGATCGGGAGATGGCGGCAGCGCTCAGCTCCGCGCTGACCTCGGCTGATATCATCGTCGATCTTGCGTGCACGATCGACGATGCGAGCGCGTCGATGAGGATCGCATCCTATGACGCAGTCCTGCTCGATCGGGGCCTGCCCGATGGCGATGGCCTTGAGCTTCTGGCGGATTTGCGCGGAATGCGCTGCGAAACACCGGTCATCGTTCTGACCGCGAAGGGAGATGTCTCCGACAGGATCGACGGGCTGGATGCGGGTGCCGACGATTACATGACCAAGCCATTCTCCACCGAAGAATTGCTGGCGCGGCTGCGGGCGGTGCATCGGCGCCCCTCGGCACTTTCGCCTTCAACCATTCGCGCGGGCAACCTGGTTTTCGATCTCGGCGATCGCGTGGCGACGATCAGCGGCGCCCCCCTGAACCTGCCCCGCCGCGAACTGCTGTTGCTGGAGGTCCTTGTGCGGCGGCTCGGCCGCACCGTGCAACGCGCCTTTATCGAAGATGCGGTCTATGGTTTCGATGACGAGATCCAGTCCAACACGCTCGACGCGCATGTGTCGCGGCTCCGCAAGAAGCTCGTGGAGGGCGGTGCCGGTGTCGAAATCCACGGCATAAGGGGCGTCGGCTATTTGTTGAAACCATCATGATCGCCGGTCGTCCGCCGCCGTCGCTGCGGCGCCAGTTCCGCTGGCGGCTCGTGATGCTCCAGGCGGCGATCCTGTCGATCGTCGTGACGACGCTGGTCGCGGTGCTGATCGTGCAGGGCGCCTTCAATCCGATCGGAGCCGGTGACGACGTGATTGCCGCCGTTCGCGATGCATCGACCCGAACCACCAAGGGGGAGCTGGCGCTGCGGCCGACGCCAGCTCTTGCGAAGCTCCGGGCAGCGGTCCCCGGCCTCTGGCTCAGTGTGCGGGACCGGGCGGGACACCGCCTGACCGAGGGCGTTGTTCCTCCGGAATTCGCCAGCATCGGCACATCGCTCGATCATGTCGGCCAGGCCAGGCTGGGGTGGAACATCGGCGATCGCCCCCGGCCCGGCGCGCGCATGCAATGGGTCCAGACCGCGGTCGGAACGGTCCAGATCATCACCGGCACCGGTGTGCGTGCGCCCTGGTATCGCGCCTTTGGTGCCGGGATGTTCGCCGCCCTCGTCTTCCTCCTGCCGATCCTGGCGATGATGATGCTGGCGACCTGGCTCGCCACGCCCACCGTGATCGGCGCGGCGCTGGGCGGCCTGGACGCGGTGATCGAGGAAGCCGGGCGAATCGACATTGACCGGCGCGGCGTGCGTTTACCGATTGCCACCGTGCCGCAAGAGGTTCGGCCGCTCGTCGATGCGGTCAACACAACCCTGGTGCGGCTCGATGAGGGTCATGAGCGGTACCGGCGCTTCCTGGCGGACGCGGCGCACGAACTGCGGACGCCGATCGCCATCCTGACGACGCGCATTGGCCTTTTGCCGCCGGGGCCGGATCGCTCGAGGCTAATAGAGGATGCCGCCCGGCTCGCGACCCTGGCTGAGCAACTCCTCGATCTCGAGCGGCTGCGCCCCCAGTGGCGCGAAGCGATGGTGCCGGTCGATCTGGTCACGCTGGCCCGCGACGTGGCGGCCGACCTTGCGCCGATGGCGATCGATGCCGGCTATGCCCTGGCAGTCGAAACCGCTGTCGATCATGCGGCGGTAACGGCCGATCGCGCATCGCTCGAACGCGCGCTGATCAATCTCGTGCAAAACGCCATTCAGCATGGCGGCCGGCGCGGCGCCATCCTGCTGCGCGTGGAAGCGAATGGCCGCGTCGAAGTCCATGACGAAGGATCGGGCATAAAGGCGCAGGACAGGCAGCGCGTCTTCGAGCCCTTTCGCCGCCTCGGCAGCGGGACGAACGGCGTCGGGCTGGGCCTTCATCTGGTCGGCGAGGTCGTGGCGCTCCATGGCGGGCGGATCGTGGCGCTCGACAGTCCGCTCGGCGGCCTTTGCATGCGGATCGACCTGCCGATGTCCGAACCCTGATCGCGCAAGGCTCACGCAATCCAGCGCGCATACTCCCCTCGGGAAAGGCCGAAAGCACCGTGCCTGAGGGAATATGATGAAACGAAACTCCATGGTTTCCCGTGCCTTGTCCGGCACCGCGGACGCAATCAGGTTCGTGCGTGCGGGCTTGGCCAGGCCTCGCCAGGTGGGTGCCGTGCTGCCGTCGGGAGCGGCGCTCGCGCGATTGATCACCAGTGAGATCAACCCCTTGCGCGGCAGGGTCGTCGAACTCGGCCCCGGCACCGGCGTGTTCACCCGCGCACTCATCGATCGTGGTGTCCGGGAGGAGGATCTGACGCTGGTCGAGGCGAACGAGCATTTCGCCCCATTGTTGCGCCAGGCTTTCCCCGAAGCCCGATTGCTCCAGTGCGACGCCGCGCGACTGGAAGCGAGCGATCTGCTGGGCGCCGGGCCGGTCGGTGCGGTGGTCAGCGGCCTGCCCCTGCTCAACATGCCGCTCCGGAAGATCTTCGCGATCGTTGCCACCGCCTTCCGCCACCTCGGCGCCGGCGGTGCTCTTTACCAGTTCACTTATGGCCGGCGCTGCCCGGTCCCCCGCCCGATCCTCGATCGGCTCGGGCTGAAGGCGATTGTCGTCGGCCGCGCCCTGCGTAACGTGCCGCCCGCGACGGTCTATCGCATCTCGCGCCGCGCTCCGCTGCGCGCCGGACTACGGGCGTCATGAACGCCGGGACTATTGCCGCTTTGGTCGCCGGGCATGCCGTGCTGGGCGCCGGGCTTGTGGCGCTGGCGGAGAAGTTCCTGCCGCTGATGCCATCCTCCGCATTTCTCATCCTTCTCGGCATGAATGCCGTTGGGGGGCCTGAAGATCTCGCCGCGATGCTGGTCGCGACCACGACCGGCTCGAGCCTTGGCTGCCTCTGCCTGTACGCGATGGGGAGAGCCCTGGGCGAAGGACGATGCGCTGCCTTTGTCGCACGGTACGGCCGCTACATATCGCTGAGCCGTGCGCGCTATGAACATCTGGTGGAGGGGTATCGGCGCCATCATTTCCAGGTGACGCTCCTTGGCCAGACGATCCCCACCGTACGGGCATATCTGCCGGTGCCCGCGGGTGTCGTCAGGATGGCGCCAGGCCGGTTCCTGCTGGCGATCGCGGTTGGGGCGTCGATCTGGAACGGCGGTTTCCTGACCATTGGCTATATCATGCGGATCTCGGCATGACTTGGCATCGATTGGCGGCGCCTATTTAGTATAGTGTCCCCGAAACTTTAGGCTCTGTTTTTTCGGGCGATTCCGGCGAGGATGAGGACGAAGGCGGCCAGTCTGATGAGATAGACCCAGGGCCGATCCTCATCCGGGATACCTGCGAGCGCGAGAACCGCTTGGCCGGCACCGAGCAGGAGGAAGGCGATTCCGAAGCACAGGAACAATTCGTCGCGTGTGTCTCGCCAGAAGCGGACGAAGAAGAGCGCGGCCACGCCGAAGCCGAGGGTCACCGCACCTGACAGGAAGGCGATCAGCGTCATGCCTTCTCCTCCAGGTTCCAGATGAAGCCGAACAGCAGGACGATGACCGCCGCGAGCGAGAGCGACACGCGGACCACCCCCAGATCCACCGACCGTATGACGAGCAGATCGAGGATGACGAACAGGTTGTTCACCGCCAGCAGCGCGAAGCACAAAGCGCTCCAGAGCAGCAATCGGGTGCCGGTCCGGCGATAGCTACGGCCGAGCAGAAGCGCGCAGGCGGCGCTGGTTGCGAGGCACAGCGAATAGACGATCGCGGGGAAGATGTTGGCCACGCTCAATCCTTCCAGAGTTTGAATGCGTTGGCAAAGCTCTCCAGCCCGTCGGCTCCGGGCGCAACGATGAGCCGCCGCACTGCGTTTGGCTGTTTGAGGTACAGGTCCTCGGTCGCGGCGACCAAGGCGTCGACTGTCTCGGAGATCGGCTGATACCGGGCGGCGCCATTGTCCTCGACCATGATCAAGCCCGCGGCGAGGAGCGATTCCAGGCTCTGGGTGATCACCAGATCGCTTGCCCGCAGCGCGGCGATCATCTCGGCATGAGTCCAGGCGTTTTCCCGGCGATTGCGGAGAAAGCATAGCAGCTCAAGGGACCAGACCGAGCGGAAGGTCGCACGAATAAAGCCGGAAACATCCTGCTTTGCCCGCATTCTTGCCCTTCTCCCGGATAGCGCTCCCCCGCCGTGGTTCCTTTATCAGGCGGTGCAATCGGATAGCAACTTTGTGCGCTGGTTGATCGAGGTGCACGCGACTACGGCCAGTCGCCCCGCCATGAAAACGCGCGACTGATAGCGCCTCCGATACCTCAGCGGCGCGACGTCGCTCCGGCAATCGCCATAAAATCGATATAGCATTCTATCCAGTTGCGAGCCTCGTGTTCGGTCAGTCCGGCGCCATCCATCAGCAATTGGCCCGCCGCGTGGAAATACCCGCTCCGTACCGACATGCCTGCATCCTTCAGATACCCTGGCGATCCTTCATCGGCGCCGAGACCATCGCAGATCGTTGCCACCCAGGCGCGTGCCGCTGCCCAGTTCTCCGGTCCGAGCCCGGCCGAAACCACCGCTTCCGCCGAAAAAAGGTCACCAGTGGTGAGGTACTGACGCGCCTTCGCCCGGACGCTATCGGGAATGTCGATTATGGCAGCCTCGAGCCGCCAAAGTTCGCGATTACGAAGCCGGACATCCCACGCTTCCTCGTACCGGGCCAGGGAGCCCCATGCTTCCAGGGTTCTGTACGCCCAGTAGGACAAAGGCTCCCATTGAATTGGCCCACCCTGATCGACCCTTTCATCAACCTCATCGTACCCACGACCATCGGGAAAGCCGACAAATTCAAAATCCCGCAAATCGATAATTTCATAGATGCCGCCGTAACGATTTCCCCGAACGCTATCGCCAAGCACCAGATATTCACCCTCCTCGTTGCGGAGGAGTCCAAATTCACGGGGTGGATAGTGCTCATAGTCTTCGGGGTGACGCCGTTCACTCGGGTCAAATCCGCTGATATCACGGAAGAGCTCGCGCCAGTTTTCCGATTCCAGCCACTCCAAAAGCTCGGATGCCAGTTTCCCGGCGGCATAGTGCTTGTTTTCCGGGTCGGGGAGTTGGCGAGAGCGTCTGCCATTGTTGATCAGGTAGGAGCCGATCTGGACCGCGCGCCAGTTTTCATCATCCTGTGTGTCGTGGTACCGATAGTGGGACGACATTATGAGGACATAGCTCTCCGTCGTGTGGATGGTCCGCAGCTTTTCGAGGGCATCCTCCACGAGCTTCCGGAACGGCGCATAGCTTTTGTGTTCCGTATCCAGCGAAAAAGCCGCCTGAACACTGGCAATCAGTTCCTCCTTGTCCGGCGCATTTTCAAAGCGCAGCGAGACATTGCGGAAAGCCGGGACATCAAGAACGATCAAGGCGCGCTTCCATCAGAGCAATCCAATATGCGGCTCAATCTCGGTAGATAAGGGACACTATCCTTAGTCCACCCGAGCAGGTTGCGGGCGACAGTTTAGTATAGTGTCCCCGAAACTGATCAGAAGCGGAGCTGGCCGCCGGCGCGGCCGCCATAGCCCTGATAGTCGCCGCCGCTGGCGTAGCTGCCCTCCAGGAAGCCGGTGACCTTGTCCTGATCCGAACCGATTTTCAGGCCAAGTGTGACCTCACCATAATCGCGGCCCCGGCCGTTCGCGAACGCCACTGTCTGGCCGCCGCTGACGAAGGAGACCCGGTTCTCGCCTTCAAACGCATGGACGTAATTGCCGCCGCCATAGAAGGAGAGCGTCGTCGCATCGATCTCAGCGACATAGCCGATCCGCGCGCCTGCCTTGCCGCGAAGGCCTTCCTCGCCGCCGAAGACGAAGTTGCCCGAGACGACGGTGACATCGTCCATGTCGTTATAGGTATAGGCAATGCTCGCGGCCGGCTCGAGGAAGACCTGCTTGCCGAAACGATAGCCGATCTCGGCCTTGCCGCCATAGACGGTACCCTGGATGTCGCGGGTGTAGCCGCCGCTCAGGCTGTGGTTGCTGCCCCAATAAAGATCATATTTGCCGAGTGCGTTGAGGAAGAAGCCGCCTGCCGAATAGCTGGCATAGATGCCGGCATTGACGGCGTCGAAGTTTATCCGGTCGGCCGATCTGGCGAAGTTCAGGTTCGAGTTGAGATAGCCGGCGGTCACGCCATAGGCGAACCGGCCCCCGCCGAAATCCACGCCCATCTGGCCGCCGAAATAGTCCTGCTTGTAGCCGAGATCGACCTGGCTGGTGATGCCGAGGCTGGTGAAGGTCCGGCTGTTCGTCCGCTGCTCGATCTGGCCAAGCGTCTGCGCCCAGATCCGGCTGCGTCGGCCAGTCGCTCCGCTTGTGTCACGCAAGGTCCGCATATGGCTGCTCCAGGCATCGCCCGATTGCAGCCACAGGTTGCGCGCCGCCTCGCCAAAGACTGCGGCGCGGTACACGCCGACGCCCGGGGCGCCGACCAGATTATAGGCGAAGGTGCCCGGGTTGTAGACGATGCCGTACTGGATGAGGCCCTGATCGACATTGCCGCCGGCGACGGTGAAGGCGTTGGCGCTCGACGCGGCCCCCGCCTGGACGAGCGTTGCCGCGGTACCGAGCACCGCCGGGCTGTTGCCGATGATGGTTACCGCGACCTGGGTCGAGCCCGAGGCGGCACCACCGATGCGGAGCTGATCGGTGTTGACGCCCGGCGTGACGTCGAGGCCGAGCATGGCCGTGCCGCTGCCGGCATAGCTGCCCGGCAGCACCAGCACATCGCCGACATGGCCGTTGCGCAGATCGACCAGGCCCGAATTGTCATAGGCCTCGAGGCCGGCAAGCGTGATCGTGCCCGGCACTGCCGACCCGCCCAATACGCGGAAAATCCCCGTATTGGCGAAGCCGTCGACACCCGTGCCGAAGTCCGCGTCGGCGTTGGCGAGATAGGTGCCGCTGTTGTTGAACTGATCGTTGCCGGCGCCGTAGAGGCTGACCCCGGTCGCGTTGAAGACGCCGCTATTGTTCACGACATCGGCATTGCCGCTGAGCGCGATACGGCCGTTGAGCGTGCCGCGGTTGTTCAGCGTCACCGCGCCGCCATTGGCGACCAGCGCATAGGCAGCGCCGTTAAGCGTGCCGTCATTGTTAACCTTGGCAGCGGTGCCCGACGTGATCGTCACACCATTTGCACCGCCGCTGAGCGAACCGCCAGCCGCGAGATTCACGACCGCGCTGGTCGCGGCAACGACAGTCACACCGTCCGATGTCGCCGAGCTGTTGGTGCCTGAAAGGAGGACGCGGACCGAGGCGCCGGTGCTGGTGGCGACGATGCCGGCCGATGTCGTTCCGGTCGTGGTCACGCCGGCGGTCGATATGTTCACCGCGCCACCGCCAGTTGCGACAAGGCCGCGGCTGTTGTTGCCGGTGGTCGCGATCGTCCCCGTGGTGGATATGGAGACGGTGCCGGTCGCGTTGATGTTCATTCCGTCGGCATTGGCGCCGGCGGTGCTGAGCGGACCGACGCCGATGACCGTTGCTTTGGCCGAAGGGGTGCCGGCCGGGATCGAGATACCTGTCGCGTTGGCACCCTTGGTCGAGACGATATTGTAGCTGACATTGGCGCCCAGCGCGCCGCTTACGACGATGCCGCGCGCATTGTCGCCATTGGTCAGGACGCGGGTTATCGTCGCACTGGCGGTGCCGCCAGTCGACGTGACGAGGAGACCATCGGCAGCTACACCACGGGTCTTGATGCTGCCCAGATTGACTGTCGCCGCACCGGTTGCCGATTTCACGGTCGCGCCCGTCGCGCCGGCACCCGTGGTCGCAATCGTGCCACCCTGGAGAGTGGCGGCTCCGCTACCCCCGGTCCGCACGACCGCGCCGACCGCGTCGGAACCTCCTGTACCGATCGAGCCGATCGTGACCGTCACATTGCCGGAATTGGAGCGCCCCGATGCGCCGACCGCACCGGCGCCCGTCGTGGTGACGGTGCCGGTCGCGACGGAGATGTTGCCGCTGTCCGTGATCGCATCGATGCCGCGCGCGCCGACGCCGGTCGTGGCGGTCGTGCCGCCGGTGATGGTGATGGCGCCGCTCGCTGAGACGGCCCTGATCCCGGTCGCGCCGGCGCCGCTCGTCTTGATGACGCCGGTCGTCGCGTTGAGAGCGCCGCTGGCGGTGGTCAGCGATACGCCGTGCGCACCCGCACCGTCCGTGGTGATCTTCGAGCCGGGCGCGGCCTGCAGCGTCAGCGACCGGCTGCCGGTCGCCGCGCCCTGCACGCCGGGGTGCGCGCTGCCGCTGGTGTCGACAACCGTATCGTCGTTGAGGAGGATCGTGAAATCCGTCGGCAACGCGATATAGGTAACGCCGGTCGCATAAGGATCATTGGCGGCGGTGCAGGTGACGGTCGGGGTCGCAGGGGCGCCGCATTCATTCTGCGCATAAGCAAGTTGCGGCACGGCGAGGGATGCCATCGCGATGGCACCGAATGCGCAGGAACGGTTGAGCACGGCATAACGACGGGCCAGACCAGTGAAACGCACTTCAGATATACGGATTGCCACGCGGCATCCCCCTTCAATGTTACTTACGCCTCGCGGTGATTACCGTTGCGGCGAGTATATTCAGCCCATGTGTAGGAGGATTCGTCTAAGCAAAGGTTTATATCCGATTTTCCCTGTTTGGGCATAGCCAGGGCAACTGCGCGCACTGATCTGCACCCTGGCCGACGGATCGGGCCTGCCCGTCACGCCGTTCGAGCTGGCTCTGTCTGGTCCGCCATCAGGTTCAGCTATGGCATTGCGACGAAGGCATGGTCGACGCGGCGCGGACGGTGAAGGGCTGGGTTCCGCGAACCAGCACATACCAGGGCGCACCCTTGTCGGGCCTGATCTCCACCTCCTGTCCGCCAGCCCCGCAGCGGCGGATCGCCCCGAAATCCAGCCCGATATTCTGATACATGGCGGCGATCCGCGCATGCGCCGCCTGCAGCCCGGTGCGTGCGGCCGACCACGAGGCCGCCTCGGCCCAGGGGCTGGCGATCCACTCCTCGACGAAGTCGCGTGGCTTCAGCGCGACCGGCTGGATGCGGCGAACCCGGTCTCCCGCTATCGCGTAGCGCTCGATATGCGGGCGCGCGATGCCGATTTCAAAACTGTGCCCTTCGTGGCGCATCTCGAACATGCTCGCAGTAGCACGCATCCCGTCGGGCGTGTCGCCGATCTGGGTCCCCACCTGTTTGCTGAAGAAGATGCGCGGCGCACCGCCCCGCGCTCCCGGTCGGCTGAGGTCGTAGCGCAATCCCCGCCAGACCGACTGGCACCACGGGGTGGTCGATGCGATGGCGAGATACCAGCGGCCATGCCGGTCCGACGGCGACACGGCATAGTCGAACCCCTCCCAGCCCTCGGCGATCGATCGGTAGGGTCTGCTGCGGCGGCTGATGATCTCACGCCAGCCCCGCCGCTGTCGCTCGAACAGCATGAGCATCGAATCCTCTCCGCAGTCGATCGCGATCGTCGGCATCACCGCGATCCAGTTCGGCCGGCCGGGAATCCTTTGCAGCGAATAGTCGAGTTGCTTGCCGTGCTCGTTCACGGGCGCGTCCGGTGCCGTGGCGCCGCCCTTTGCCGTGAGCGTCGCCTGGATTGCCCTCGGCGTGGCGCGTGGCGACGAACAACGCATCGCCAGCCGGACGAACGCCTGGATATTGTCCTTCACCCGCTCGATCGCAGCGCTCATCCGCGGCGTTACCTCGGCCGGGTCCTCCTTCGCCGGCAGGGCCATAAGCGCCATCCGTGCCTGTGTGACCGCACGCCCGGCCGCGATGGTCGCAGCATCGGGGCATGGAGCGCGCTGGGCCTGTGCGGCGGGCGCAATGAGGAGGGCAAGAAGCGCGAAAAGACGTGGAAAGCGCATGGCGGGAGCTCGGGACCGAAGCCGAATGGCTCCGATCGCCGCATGCTATCCCCTGCCCTTTCCCGGTACAATCGCCACCGAAAAATATCGTTGGTCAGCGATCCGCACCGCCCGCCAGCAGCGCGTCGAGCTGATCGAAGCTGCCGCCCCAGCCCATCGTCATCGAGCTCATCTGGCTGGCGAATGCCTGTTGCTCGGCGGGCGTGGCATCGAGCGGCACCCAGGTGACGGTTACGCTGGTGCCATCACCGGCGTCCTCGAAAGTAACCGTTGTCAGCAATCTCAGCGGCCAGACATCAAAGAAGGGCGCGGGGACGATGTTCGCGTCCGCATCGGCGAAGCTGTGTTCCCAGACCAGGCGCTCGGGCGCGGTGACTTCGCGCGGGACGAACTTGCCCCAGATGGTGCCGCCGATCTCGTGATTGTCCATCCGCGCATGAATCATGCCGCCAGGGCGCAGATCGAAGGTCAGCAGCGTGGTCGCCACGCCCTTGGGGCCGAACCACGTGGTGAACAATTCAGGCTTCGTCCAGGCATCCCAGACCCGCTGGCGTGATGCCGCGAAACGGCGGGTGATGACGAATTCGGGAACGGCGGTCTGGGCATCAGTCATGATCGGCTATCCTCTTCGGGGGGTTGTGATTTCAGGAATTCGTCGAGCCGATCGAAGCTGTCGCTCCACAGGTTGCGGATATGCTCGGACCAGTCGCTGGTTTCGCGCAGCGCCTCGATCTTCAGCCGGCGCGGCCGCGATTGTGCCGCTTGGCCCCGCTCGATCAGCCCGGCTGCCTCGAGCACCTTGAGATGCTTGGAGATCGCCGGCTGGCTGATCGCGAACGGCGCGCCGAGTTCGGCGACGGTCGCCTCCCCCAGCGCCAGCCGGGCGAGGATTGCGCGCCTTGTAGGATCGGCAAGCGCTGCGAATTTGAGGTCTAGCGACTCGTTCATAACCATCTAGATATATAACTTATACGTGATGCACAAGCCTGATTGCGTTCCGGCCGCGACTGACCCAAGCAGGCGCTCATGTCGCTCCGTCACATCCCCGATAGCTTCTCAGCCCCCGTCGTCGCTGCGATCGACGAGCGCCTGTCATCGGTCGAGGCCGAGCATGAGGTCCGTATCGCGCTCGCGATCGAAAGCGGCAGCCGCGCCTGGGGCTTTCCCTCGCCAGACAGCGATTATGATTGCCGCTTCGTCTTCATCCGCCCGGTCGAGCAATATCTCTCGCCCTGGGTGCGGCGCGACGTGATCGAAACGCCGCTTGATGCTGTGCTCGACGTCAATGGATGGGATCTCGGCAAGGCGCTCAAGCTGTTGCTGAAGGGCAATGCAGTCATCATCGAATGGCTGCGCTCGCCGCTCGTCTATCGCGGCGATGCCGGGTTTCGCGACGAGATGCTGGCATTCGCGACTGAGTTCGCCGACCGGAACCTGATCGCGCGTCATTATCTCCATCTCGGGGAACGCCAGCGCCACACCTATTTCGGCGATGGCAAGGACGTGCCGCTCAAGAAGATCTTCTACGCACTCCGGCCGGCGGCGACCTTGCGCTGGCTCCGGCTGCGGCCCGGCGAAGCGATCGCGCCGATGCATTTCCCGACCTTGATGGCGTCCTGCGAGCCGCCCGCGGATGTCGCGGCAGTGGTCGACGATCTCATGGCCCGCAAGGCGCAGACGCGGGAACTCGGCAGCGCCCCCCTGCCCGAGCCGATCCGCGCCTTCATGGACACCGAATTCGATCTCGCGCGTATCGCGTTCGAGAAGGGTCCGGTCGGGCTGTCGGCGGATGCGGTCGCCGCAGCCGAGGCGTTGTTCCGGCGCCATGCCTGGTATCTTGAGGCCTGATCAGCGCATCATCGGCTGACGCACGCCCTCAGGCGGCTCGCGAGGAAATGGCGAGAGGCTATACCGACGCCACGCACATCGTCGCGGGCGCCGGGGTCAATAGCCTAGCGCTCCGCGCCGCCATTCGCGCGGTTCAGGGTCTGACGCGCCGCGTCCTGGCTGGCCGCCTCGATCCCCTCCCATTGGGCGTTGGTATGGCATTCGAACGCGCGCAGATTCGAGCCCGTCACCTGAATGCGGCGGCAGGTTTTCTTGTCCGGATCGACCGGCTTCTTCTCCCCGGCAAGGGCGGGCGATGCGACAAACCAGATGGCACCGAAAACGAGCAGGGGAGTAAAACGCATTTAAGGCTCCGAATCGACTGATATGCATGCGGCGATAGCTTGCGGAGCAATGAGGGACAAGTATTTGATCCATATCCGTTTAAACACTCGGGCGCCCCGCCTCTCCTTGGTCATTCCGGTCGTTTGCCGCCGCTCTGACGCCGCGAACCGCGCATGGCACGTGCCTGCCTCGCGGGAATGTCTGTTTCCCCCTGACGCGTTCCTGAAAACACGCCGCCACTCTCCGGTTTTGCTGGTGGGGTGAGACGACGACTCGACAAAAAACCTTGGCCACCCGCTACAAAGTCCTGAAACATGCGGTAAAGGGGCGCATGACCAGATCAGCCACTGAAGTGATGCAGGACATCGTTTTCGCCGCCGTCATCGATTCGATCATGGCGCTGAAGGCGTCGTCGAACGGCCTGCCCAACCTGATGGTGCGCGATCTGAGCGCGATCCATGCCAACACAACGCTCGCCGATCTGCCCAAGGAAATGCAGGCAGCGATCGCGCAGAGCGTCCGCGCGGCGTTCACCCAGCTGCTGAAGCAGGGCTATGCGGTCGCGCCGAGCCAGGGGCGGCCGGTGCCGATCGCCCCGGTGACGACCGAGCGCACCAGCCAGCCGCCGCGCCACCGCCGCCCGCCGGCTCGCCCCGGCGGGGGCGACCCGAGCAAGCCGCGGCCGACTGGCGGCCGGCCGAACCGCGGCCCCAAGCCCGGCGGTTCCAAACCGCGCCCCTGAGGCTTTTGCGGAGGTCGACATGTCCGACGGATGGACTGAATCGGCCAGCGCCTGGATTGCCGATATGGGCGAGAAGGGCGATTTCGGCCGCGCCTGCGTGCTCGACCGGCCGATGCTCGAGCGCGCCTGCGATGGGCGGTTTGCCACTGCGCTCGATGTCGGCTGTGGCGAGGGGCGCTTCTGCCGCATGCTAACCACGCGGGGGATCCGGACGGTGGGGATCGACCCGACCGAGGCGCTGATCGACGAAGCCAGGCGCCGCGATCCAGAGGGCGATTACCGGATCGGCCGGGCGGAGCAGCTCGATTTTCCGGACGGGTCGTTCGATCTGGTCGTCAGCTATCTTACGCTGATCGACATCCCCGATGTCACCGCCGCCATCGCCGAGATGGCGCGGGTGCTGCGGCCGGGCGGATCGCTGCTGATCGCGAACCTCACCAGCTTCAACACCGCCGCGCAGCGCAGCTTCGGGGCCCGGCTGGGGCTTCGGCCGGCGGTTGACCATTATCTCGTCGAGCGCGCCGAATGGGTGAGCTGGCGCGGCATCCGCATCCAGAACTGGCACCGGCCGCTCTCCACTTACATGGCGCTGCTGCTCGGAGCGGGGCTCGAGTTGCGGCACTATGCTGAGCCCTCCCCTTATGCCGGCGACTCTTTGCGGATCGCGCAATATCGGCGCGCGCCGTGGTTCCTGATCATGGAGTGGCGGAAGCCGGAGGGCTGAGGCTGGACCTTCCGCCGCTTGGCTCGCGTCGGGATCGCGTGATAGCCTCCCCGCCTTGAGAGGTTGGCCGGGGGAACCGAGACATGACGATTGCACTGTTCCTGCTCGCCGCCGCCGGCTCGTGCGCAACGCCGACGCTCTGCCCGACCGCCAAGGACCTGATCTCGGCGATCAAGGTACGTACCGATGAAGAGATCCAGGGGATGTACCAGCAGGCACAGCAGGGCCAGAATGACTTTGTCACCTGGGCCGCGCGGCACATTGCCAGTGTATCGGACATCATCTGCGACGACGCCCGCTCCGAAGGCGCGCTATCGATGAACTGCAAATACACCGTCCATTATGACGGCGACAAAAGCTATCAGGTCGCGACTTTGGTGCGGCGGGATGGGAGATGGGTGATCACTCAGGATCGTGGCGTCTCGCGCCGGCTCGCCACCGCCGGCCAATGCGCCGCACCGACCCTGTGCCCGAGCCACGACGAGCTGGTCCAGGCGATCAGGGCGAGCGATGCTGCGACTGTGCGGTCCGTGGCCAATACCATATCCCAGGATCACCCGGGCGACGTGGTGTCAGTGCACGCCGAGCCCGTCAGGCGCATATCGGACATGGTCTGCGGCGATGCATTCACGGACGCGCCGCGTTCGATGAACTGCATGTTCACGCTCCATTACGCGCGCAGGATCGTCTATCGGATCGGGACATTCACCTGGCAGGACGGGCGCTGGGTGATCACGAATGAACTCGGCGTGGAGCAGAAGCGTCGATGAGCCGATTGATCGTGGCACTGGCGCTGCTGGGTGCGGCGCCGCCGCCCGCTGCACCGCCCGTCTGGCCGAACACGCCGCTCGCCCGCGTCGAGGCGCTGGCGGTGTTGCAGAGCCTCAACGCCGCCTTGCTGAGCGGCGACAGCGCCACACTGACGCTCGATGGCTGGTGCGCCCGGCACCATCTCGCCCCGGCCGGCACCCGGGTGACCGCCGAGCGGGTGCGGGGTGCCGACAAACCGGTTACCGCGGCGCTGCGGGCCGATCTCCAGGTCGGGGCGGACGAGCCGGTCCGTTATCGCCGGGTGCGGCTGCATTGCGGCGACCTTGTGCTGTCCGAGGCGGATAACTGGTATGTCCCGGCGCGGCTGACGCCGGCGATGAACGCTGCGCTCGACACCAGCGACATCGCGTTTGGGCGCGTGGTCCAGCCGCTTCACTTCAGGCGGCAGACGATTTCGGCGAAGCTGCTCTGGTCGCCGCTGCCGGACGATTGGGATGAGCGCACCGGGCCGGTGGAGGCGCCTGCCGGTGCGGCGATCGCGATACCAGACCATGTGATCGAGCATCGCGCCATGCTCCGCCTGCCCGATGGGACACCGTTCAGCGAAGTGGTGGAGGATTATACCGGCGCGGTGCTTGCCTTCCCGCCGCCTGTATTCGCGCGCTGATCCGCGGCTCAGTCGCCAGGCGGACTGGACGGGGGCAGGATGGGCCAGGCAGTTATTGAGTCCGGCAGCTCGAGCCAGCCATGCTTTTCGGACGTGAACACGGCTTGCTCGGGCATCGGAAAAGAAGGATCGGCAAAGGCGCCGACCGCTACGCCAATCAAATGCGGCATCCGCTCCGGCTGCCAGAAGACCGACGATCCACAATCGGGGCAGAAGTGAAAGGCCACGCGCTTGCCGGAGACGCCGGTGCGGGTGAAGCTTTGCGTCATGCCGCGCACCAAAGTCACCGCGTCGCGATCGAAAAAAGCGGCAACGCTGAACAGGCTCCCGGTGCGGCGTTGGCAATCGCTGCAATGGCACATCGAGACCTTGCGCGGTTCGCCTTCGCAATGGACTGCGAGGCGCCCGCAGGCGCAGCTGGCGAGGCGTTCGGTCATTGGGGAGAATCCTGGTGATGGGTGTGAGCAAGGTCGAGGATGCAGTTTGGGTCTCGATCACCGCTCGGGTGTTGGGGGAGACGGCGGCCCGAGTTCCGCGTCGGGGTCGGCCACCTTCGTGCCAAGCCGAGCCAGTAGGGACAGCGGGTCGCGGCCCTGGCCATAGCCATAGTGCGCGGCCTCGGCATGGCTGCACGGATGCTGCCCTGCGAAGATGCCGCATCCGCCCGACGGCACCAGCACGGCCGCAGGGGCCATTGCCTCGCCTGGAACATGGCCCCGCGTCAGCCCCCCTACCTGCTCATCGCGAAGTGGAAGGCGGAAGCGGTCTGGCCGGCTGCCGCAAACGACAATCTCGCCTTTCCCTGACGGAGGCGCACACTGGGGCGAGGTCTCCAGCGACTGAGCGGGTTCGGCTCGGACAGAGACAAGATCAAATGGGATTTGCTGAAGAGCAGCAGGAGCGGCTTGCAAGGCCAGGAGCAACGCAAGCGGCATTCAGTTCCCTCACTATCGGGTTCGAACGCCTTTGGTCGCAATTCAATATGGCCGGAGCATGGCTCGCTCAGCGCAACTCAGACCTTGGCGGCGAACACCATCCGGTCGGGCCCGAGCCGGGCGAACACCTCGTCGAGCGCGCCCTCGCCAACCGCGAAGCAGCCTTCGCTGCGGCCGAGCTGGCCATAGGTCATCAGCATATCGGGGTTCGCGTACCAGGCGGAGTGGATCACGATCGCCCGGTCCATCGCGTTGTTATTGGTCGGATCGAGCCCGACCAGCCGCTGCGACAGGCCGTGCTTGCCGATATAATAATCCGAGGTGAGAAAGGCGCCGTCGCTCGAGGCGAAGGAGCTTGGCTCATTGGAGAAACGCTGGAGCCAGCCCGTATGCTCGGGATCCGATCCGCGGCCATGGGCGACCAGCAGGGTCGTGGTGTTGCCATTGGCGAGATCGACGAAATGGAAGCGCGGTTGCGATGAGGGCGCTGCGAAATCGGCGATCGCAATGCGGTCCCGACAGGGGATTTCGCTGCCATGCTGATCGAGCGCATTCATCGCCGCGCGGAACAGCGCGGGACGGACGACGCGCTCTGATGTGAGGGTGGAGGAGCCATAGGCAGCGGTTGCGGCGCGTAGCGGAGTGACCGAGGCAGCCGCCGCTCCCGCGACCGCGAACCCGGTTTTGATCAAGCCACGCCGTGATGGTGCCCAGTCTTTAATGACTATTTACCCCGATGCTCAGTCCCCAGAATCAGCAACATAACACCTTAGATGGCAAACACACCCTTAGGAGTTCCACCGCATGGGCGCAGTTCGGCGCATGCACAGACCATTTCGTCGCGTCCCGGTCTCGAATTGGGTCGAGACGTTTCTCGAAGGCCTGCGCCGAGCCGGCGCAGACCAGGCCGTAGATCGGCGACATCTATGAAATCACGAGCGACCGGGAATCCTCGCAGGAAAGCAACGTCGCCAATCGCCCCGGTTCAGCTCGCTGCGGGAACGGAAGGCGAGGTGGTGCCGCCGCCCGTGTTGAAGTCGATGGTCTGGCCTTCCTGGCAGGCGAAATAATAGACGATGCCGTTCCGGTCGACGGCCGCACCGAAATGCTTTGTGTGCTTGTGCGCCGGGTCGCCGCCCATAGTGTCATTGGTGATCGGCACTACGCCACCCCTATTATTAATCTGAGATTGCAGGATATTTGCCACGTTATTGGCAAGAGCTGCCTTGGACGACGCGGCATCGCTGCCTGGGAGAGCGCCATAGGATGCGAATTTAACCGTGAGTGACATCGTCTTTCTCCTTGCTGATGTTGCGTGACGCCAGGTCCGGCTGAACACTGGCCGCAGGAAGATCATTGCAAGCCCGGAACGGATTGGTCATTGCACAGGCATCCCAATGCTTGACGATGCATCCCGCGCCCTGCGTCCGTTCGACGGCGAACCCGTTAGTGGCGGCAACCGGCCGGCCGTCGCCGTGCTGCCCAGCCTTCGGATGGACAGCGAGTGGCTGCCCAAACTCGCCCGCTTCCCGCTGTTCCGGCAACGGGCTTCCAGGATGGTGGACGTCTCCCTGCGGAAACAGCCAGGCGAACATTTCCGCATCCGGGCCCAGGCCTGGACCTTTGGTGACATGTTCGTCGGCGCAGTCGAGACCTGGTGCGGGTTAAGGCTGGTGCGTTCGGCTAAACGCGTGCGAGCCGATGGCGCCGAACAATGCGTCATTGTGCTGTTTCATTCAGGCGGCGTGACGGGCGAGGCGGACGGCGTGGCGGTCACCGCAACACCGGGCAGTGTCCTGATCGTCGATCGCGCCCGGCCCAATAGCTTCGACGTGGCCCGGTCCCGGTGCACAGTCCTGATCGTGCGGCGCGACCGCCTGTCGCCAGAGGGGGATTTGCCGCACGGCCTGGTCGTCCCCGGTGTGCTCGGCGCACTGCTCGCGGACTATATCGGTTCGCTCGAACGCAGCCTGCCCGGGCTTACCGCGGCAGAGGCCCAGCATATCGAACAGAGCATTTCCGAAGTGATCCGCGCTTGCATCGCACCGTCGAGGGAGGGGGTGAAGCGCGCAAATGCGCGGCTGCAGCAATCGTGGCGCAGCGAGGTAATGCGCATCGTCGATGCCGGTTTGCACGACCCCGACTTGAGCCCAGCGGCGATCGCTATGGTGTTGGGTATCTCCCGCTCAGCGCTGTATCGGCTGTTCGATGCGGAATCGGGTGGCGTTTCGGCGTTCATTCGCCGCCGTCGGCTGAGATTCGCCTGTCGCCTCATGACGAACCCGCGGGAGCGCCGCCGCGTGTCCGAGATCGCCTTCGATTGCGGTTTCAAAAGCGAATCGCATTTCTCACGCGCGTTCCGGGATGAGTTCGGCGTCACCCCAAGCACCTTGCGGGCGGCCGGCTCGACCAACGCCGCCCTTCCCGCCAATGACGCGGCAGCGCTGGAGATCATCCATGACTGGCTCGCCCGGCTGGACTGAGTGGTTCGGTGTTACGCTTACGCGCGACACCGCCTCGACTTGGCCGGATGGGCCGTACATAATCCGCGCCCGCGAGGGAGGATGTTCGATGATGCGGTTGATGACCATGGCCGCCGCGCTGCTCCTGCCGACCCTCGCTGGCGGCGCCGAGCCGGCGCAGACCAGGCCTCAGATCGGCGACACCTATGAAATCACGAGCGACCGGGAATCCTCGCAGCAAAGCAATGACGGATCCTCGGGCAGTTCGACTGATCGGGACAGCCTGACCGAGCGTGTGGTCGGAGTGCGCGATACCGGGCTGGAGCTGGAATACGACCTTCCCGAGAACGCCACGGCCGGGGACCGTGGCAGCAGCTGGCAGTTTCCCGTGCGCGTTTTCAAGCCGGCTCATGGGGCCCTGCAATTGCTCAACGGGCCTGAGCTGGAGGCCCGCGTCGATGGCTGGCTCAAATCCGGGGGAATGACGCGCGCCGCGTGCGGGCACTGGATTTTCACCTGGAATGCGTTTCGCATCGAATGCGATCCACAATCGGTGCTCAAGACCATCGAGGCATGGGATCTGGCCCCGGACGACCTTCGCGATGGCGCCTTGTACAAAGATCCCAAGGCACGCGGGCCGGCACCGTTGTCGAGAAAGAAGGCGGGAGCCGATGGCACAACCTTCGTGGTGGAGATGGCCCTCGATCCCGAGGCAGTGCGTCGAGAGCGGGCCGAGAGCGATATTGCCGTCGCCGAACTCGACAGAAAGACCCTGACGCTTGACGCGGCGCTTCGCGCGCGATCGGCCGAGGCTATTTCCGGAACCATCACGATCACTTTCGAGACGGATGGCGCCGGCGAGGTACGACGGCGGACCCGGGTGACGCGGCTGGAGACCAAGGGTCCGGGGCCGCGCATCGAGACCCAGATTATGAAGCATGTCATGGAGCGGCGGCGCGTTTCGAAACCTGCTCCCGATTGGCGCCGGACCGCGTGAAACGTCGCGCGATACTCGGCGCCTTTTCCCTCCTGGCGCTATCCGGCTGCGGCAAGGAAGACCAGCGCAGGGGAGATGCGCCCGGTTACGCGGAGGCTGCCTTTGCGCCCTATCCTGGAACGAGCGTGCGGTATTACGATGTTGACGGCACCGATGAAAAATCCATTCGCGATGCGCTGAATGCGCTTGGCCCGAAAAGTCGGGATGGGACGCGGCGCTATGACGCAATTACCAACTGGCACGCGGCATGGCACTGGCCAGGCGGCGCGGACGGGACATGCGATCTGGAGCATCTGGAATACAGCTTCCAGATCACCGTTACGCTGCCGCATCTTCGTGATCAGGATCGCGTTTCTCCCGAGCTGAGACAGGCATGGGGTCGATATATGGCGGCGCTGATCGATCATGAATCCGGCCATGCGAAACACGCCTATGAGCACCGGGGCGATATCGAGAAGGCCGTGAAATCGAGCAGCTGTGATGGTGCAAATGCGGCGGGCCTGGCGGTGATTGCGGAGATGAGCAGGTTCGACGTGCAATATGATGCCGAGACGCATCATGGCGCGACCCAGGGCGCCCTGTTTCCGAGTTAGTGGGACGGAGAGTCGTTGCAGCGGACCAGCCTCGCCCTAAATATCCCGGACGCTTGAGTTCAGAGGAGCAACAGCATGGATCGAGTCACCGGGGGCTGCTTGTGCGGCAGCGTTCGCGTCGTCGCGACCGGGACCCCCTATCGCGTGGGCCTTTGCCACTGCCTCGATTGTCGCAAGCATCACGGGGCGCTTTTCCACGCGTCCGCGATCTTCCCGGAGGATGCGGTCACGATTGAGGGCGAGACGCGCGATTATGCCGGGCGGTTCTTCTGCCCCCGATGCGGCTCGTCCCTGTTCGGGCGCTACGGCGACGAAATCGAGGTGAATCTGGGGTGCCTCGATGCCCCGGATCAGTTCATGCCGACTTACGAAAGCTGGATCGTACGTCGCGAGGCGTGGCTACCGCCCTTTCCGCTTGCGCGGCATTATGACCATGATCGTGAGGGCAGTGGTCGCACCGAGGGATGATACCGAGAGGGCGAGGACCTGCCTTCCTTGCCTCCACACCGCGACATCTTGCCTGACGCGCGACTGTTCCCCACACCGGCGGTGTCGAGCAAGGTCGGGAGGCAAGGTTGAAGACTGCAGAGCGCTCTGAGCCGTGATCACGCGGCTCGCCATATCCGGCTATCGTTCGATCCGCGACCTGACGGTTGAGCTCGGCCCGCTCAATGTCGTCACCGGCGCCAATGGCAGCGGGAAATCCAGCCTGTATCGCTCGCTGCGCCTGCTCTCGGAGGCGGCTCAGGGCCGATTGATTTCGTCGCTGGCGATGGAGGGCGGGCTCTCCTCCACGCTCTGGGCGGGGCCGGAAAGCATCAGCCGTGACATGAAGAGCGGCAGATATCCGATCCAGGGGACAGTGCGGAGCGGGCCGATCAGCCTGAAGCTCGGCTTTTCGAGCGACGATTTCGGCTATGCGATCGATCTGGGCCAGCCGATCAGCAGCCCCTTCCCGCGCGATCCCGAGATCAAGGTCGAGGCGATGTGGACCGGGGGCATGCTCGGCCGCACCAATCTGTTCGCTGAGCGGCGCGGGGCGATGGTGCGGCTGCGGCGCGGCGACAGCGGGGAGTGGCGGACCAGCCTGAGCAACATGTCGATGTCCGACAGCATGGTGACGCACTGCGCCGACCCGGACGACGGGCTCGAGCTGCTGCTGATGCGCGAGCGGATGCGCAACTGGCGCTTCTATGACGCGTTGCGGACCGATCAGGATGCGCCCGCGCGGCGGCCGCAGATCACCACCTATACGCCGGTGCTGGCGAGCGACGGATCGGATCTGGCGGCCGCGATCGCCACCATCCTCGCGATCGGCGATGCCCCGGCATTCGAAGAGGCGGTGGACGATGCCTTTCCCGGGTCCGTCGTCGACATTGCCGGCGACGAGCATGGCAGCGTCGAGATGCGCCAGACCGGACTGTTGCGGCCCCTATCCGCCTCCGAGCTTTCCGATGGCACGCTGCGCTATCTGCTGCTGATCGCCGCCCTGCTCTCCCCTCGCCCGCCCGAGCTGATGATCCTCAACGAGCCCGAGGCGAGCCTGCACCCGTCGCTGCTCGATGCGCTGGCGCGGCTGTTGCGCAAGGCTGCGCAAAGCTGCCAGATCATCCTGGTCTCGCATAGCGAGCGCCTGGTCGAGGCGCTGTGCGAGGAGGAGGATGTGCGGCGGATCCTGCTCGAAAAGGCGTTCGGGGAAACCGTCGTCAGCGATGCGGACAGCCCGCGCTGGGTGTGGCCTTCGCGGTAACTGTCGGCAAAGCCCCGTTGCGGATCGCTGCAATGATCCTCATGGTGCCGCAATGAAAGCCTGTGCCATTTTCCCCCCGTTTGAGATGTACGGTGCGGATGTTCCCGACGAGAAAACCCAGGCTGCAATCTCGCTGATCACGCAACTGGCGTTCGATTGCCTGCGCCGCGACGGAGATCATTTTCAGTTCGTGGTCGATTGGCACGATCCGGGTGTATCGCCTCAGGTTGCGGGATGGACGACGGACATTGCCGAACCGCACATCGTTCAACTGCGGTCGGACGAGGCGTTGATGGCACGCATCCGGAGTGCAGTCGATCCGAACGGCGGCGGTCTTGGCGGGACGATCCGCTCGATCGCGACTTGCCGCGCCCTGACCTTCGGGTTCGACGGCCAGGCGTTTCTGTGTCTGAGGCTTGAGGACGAGATGCCGGTCTCGCCCGACCTGACGCTTGCAACGGTTGAGGACCAACCGGAGATGTTGACCCGCACGGATTATTTCGATGGCTGAGTGCGCGAGTGATCAGATCCGCCGGTCGAACACCGCGACACCGGGCTTAAGGCGCATCACGCGGGAGGGTTTGGTCGCCCATGCATCGGTGCGGCTCGCGCCGGTGGGTTCGAGGAAGCCGCGCTCCATCACCTTGCGGCGGAAGGCGTCGGCGTTGATCTTTTCGCCGAGCGCGATCTGATAGGTGCGGTGGAGCTCGGTCAGGGTGAATTCGGGGGGGAGGAAGCGCGCCGGGAGGTCCGAATAGGCGCCCTTGCCGCGGAGCCGAGCTACCGCTGCGCTGACGATCGTGTCATGATCGAACGGCATCCCCTTTGCCTCCTGCACCGGCACCAGTTCGAGGCCCGGGCGCTCCACGGCCGCCTCGAGCTCCTCGAGCGGCGATAGCGAGTAATAAGCGACACTGGCCGACCAACCGCGCGGATCGCGGTCGGCGCCGGAAAAGGTAGAGAGCTGCTCGAGATAGAGATTCCGGATGCCCGCCTTTTGCAGCAGCACGCGGCGGGCTGCGGCACCGAGCGTCGCGTCCTCATCGACGTGCACATAGCCGCCGATCAGCGCAGGCCTGCCCTGAAACGGCTCGGCCGTACGGATTCCGCGCAACACGCAGAGCGACTCTCCCCGGATCGTGAGGGGTACGATGTCCACCGTCAGGGTGGGACGCGGATAGTCGTCTTGAGCAATCATGGTCACGTGCAGCCTTTCGCACGGATCAAACTAATATGCAAAATGCATTTTGCATATTGACTCTTGCCCGGGAGGCGCGCAGCTAGGCGATCGAAAGGAAGGGACATGCCGAACACCAGCGCCGAAGCCATATTGTCGATCAGGCCGGTACAGGCGCGGCTGCTCTTCCCGGGGGATGCGGACGCTGTTGCGCGGCGTTTTCGAGAGCTCGCCCTCGCCTGGCATCCGGACCGCAATGGCTCGCCCGAAGCGACCAGGGTGTTCGCACATATCACCACGCTGCACACGGCGGCGACGAAGAAGCCGATGATCGAGGAGCGGATCTTCGAGACGATCAAGGGCAGGCAATACCGCCTGCGCTGGCGCCGGCGGCATGTCGGCCCGCTGGGTGAGATATTGGTGGGCGACAGCTTCATCGCGCATATCGTGCCGGCCGACCTCGACGATCTCTCGCTTCGGGCTGCGGCCTTTCGTCCGCGCTTTGCTGACGATGCTATGCGGCGCGAGATGGCGCGCTTTCTGCCGCGCATCGAGACGGTGCTGGAAACGGCTGAGGGCTGGGTCTTTGTCGAGCGCAAGAAGGGCGACCAGGTCCTGCTGGCCGATCTCGCACGGCTTGCGCCGGTCGATCCGCGCCAGGCGGCGTGGATGGCGACGCGACTGGTGAACCTCGCATGCTGGCTGCAATGGTCGGGCATGGCGCATGGGGCGATCGGGCCGGAGACCTTGCTGGTCTCACCCGATCAGCACAGCATTGCGCTGACCGGGCCGTTTCTCTGCGCGGGCAGGTTCGGCGCGGCGCCCTCAGTTCTGCCTGAGCGGACGCTGGATGTTGCACCGGGCTATGCGGCGGGCGCGCGGCTCGACGAGCGGCTCGATCCCGAGCTGGTGCGGCTGACGCTGCGCGAATTGCTTGGCGATCCCACGGGTACGCGGCTGACCGCCGATCCGGATTTTCCCAAGCCCTTCGCGCGCTGGCTGCTCACCCCTGCCGCGTGCGCTCAGGCGGATTTTGCCGCCTGGGAACGCGCCCGCGAGGCGTCTTTCGGGCGCCGGCGCTTTGTGCCGTGGAAGGTCGATATTGCCGCGATGATGGCGGCGTAGAAGAAGGAGAAAGACAATGGGTGGTGGAAGCTGGAGCGCTTCAAGCTGGAGCAGCTATGCCGCATCGAGCGTGCACGGGCGCAGCCGGGCTGCGATCTTCGCGGCGCGGGGAATGGATGCACGGTTCGACCCGAAGACGATCGTGAAGCGCGAATCCTGTGACAGCGCCGACAATCCCGAGGCGACGCCGGTGATAATGGGCGTGGACGTTACGGGATCGATGGGCAGCCTCGCCGAGGAGCTGATCGTGCGCGGGCTCAACACGACCTTTACCGAGCTGCTGGCGCGGCGGCCGGTGACCGACCCGCATGTGATGGCGATGGCGATCGGAGATGCCTTTTGCGACCGGGCGCCGCTTCAGGTCACTGAGTTCGAGGCGGATATCCGGATCGCCGAGCAGCTGACCGGGCTGTACCTCGAGGGCGGCGGCGGCGGCAATCGAGGCGAGAGCTACAGCCTCGCCCATGCTTTTGCCGGGCTGAAGACAGTCCATGACGCAGCGACCAAGCGCGGCAAGAAAGGCTTCCTGTTCACGGTTGGCGACGAGCCGAACCTGGACGGCGTAACCCGCGACCAGATGCAGGCCGTGCTTGGCATTGATGTCGAGGCCGATCTGTCGGCGCGCGATTGCGTCGATATCGCGTCGCGCAGTTACGAGGTGTTCCACATCATCGTCGACGGCAGCTATGCCGCGCACGACCTAAAGGGCGTGCGCAGGACCTGGGACCCGATCCTGCCGCAGCGGGTGATCCATCTGAAGGATCCCTCGAAGCTGTCCGAGACGATCGTTTCCGCGATCGAGCTTTGTGTCGGGCGCGACCGGGACAGCGTGATGAAGAGCTGGGACCGCTCCACCGCTCTGGTGGTGGCCGATGCGATGGCTGGCCTGACGATGCCCAAGCGCGGCGGCGGGTTGCGGCGGCTGTTCGGCTGAAGAGACGGGTGGTGGCGACACAGGCTTATGGCGTGATCGGTGCCTGTTATGGCGACGAGGGCAAGGGGCGGACCGTGGATGCGCTCGCCCATCGCCTTGGCGCCGGAACGATCGTGGTGCGGAGCAACGGCGGCGCGCAGGCGGGTCATACCGTCGTCGCGCCATCGGGCGCTCGGCACGTGCTCCATCAGCTTGGATCGGGTGCGTTTGCCGGCGCTGCCACGCATTTCTCGCGCTTCATGGTCTCGCATCCGATGATGCTGGCCGAGGAGGTGCGCGCGGTGGCGGCGCTTGGCGGCGAGACCGTGATTACCGCTGATCCGCGCGGGCATGTCACCACGCCCTGGGACATGATGGTCAATCAGGCGATCGAGATGGCGCGCGGCGGCGGGCGGCATGGCAGCTGCGGCCTCGGCTTTGGCGAGACGGTCGGGCGCAATGAGGAGACCGGGTTCGGGCTGAGCCTGGGCGATCTGCGGGCGACTGGCCTGCGTGATCGGCTGGTGGCGATCCGGGATGTCTGGTTGCCCGCCCGGCTTGCCGCACTTGGGATGAGCGATGCCGGTGCCGAGTTCCTGGCGTTCGCGGCATCGGATGCGGTGCTCGATCGCTATCTCGAGGATTGCGGGCTATTCAACCAGCTGGTGACGATCCGCGACGATGCCGATCTCGGGCGGGCGCGGCACGTGGTGTTCGAGGCGGCGCAGGGACTGATGCTCGACCAGCGCCACCGCGACTTTCCCCATCTGACGCGGTCCAACACCGGCATCCGCAACATGCTGGCGATTGCCGGGGAAGCAGGCATCGCGTCGCTCGATGCCTGCTATGCGACGCGGTGCTACATCACCCGGCACGGCCGCGGGCCGATGGTGGACGAGCGCAATATCGGGGGTTTCTTTGCTGTCGACGATCCGACCAATGTGCCGAACGCGTGGCAGGAGGCGATCCGGACCGGACTGCTCGATGTCGACACGCTTTCGCTGACCATCGCAGCCGATGCCGCGCGCGCGGCGGAGAGCGAGGTTGGGCTGACGCGGCGGCTGTCGGTTTCCTGCCTCGACCAGGCGGTTGCGGGGGTGGTGACCTGCCTGGTCAGTGGCGAGATGGTCCGGGTGCCCTCCCTCGCCTTCCCGTTCTGGCTCGGCGCGCGGGTCGGCGCGGTCAGCGCGACCGGCTGGTGGAGCCCCGGCCGCGAGAATCTGGCGCTGTGTGCCTGACGCGAGTCAGGCGCCATTGCGGACATTCGATGCCGCGCCCATCATGATCGGTGACTTCGACCAGGAGTGCGACCGATGAACCCACTGCCGCTTCTTTTCCTGCTCGCGGGGCAGACAAGCATCGAGCAGCCGGATGCGGTTGCGGCCTTTCATTGCAGCGGTCACCCGTCGATCAACTGGGTGAGTGTGCAGGATGTGCAAGCCGCTTACAGCTGGAGGTCAATCGCAATCATCAAGGCGGGCTTGGCCGGAGATGTTTCACAGCTGAGCTCGATGGTGGCTCCTTCAGTCACCTTTGCGATCTGGCGCGGCGACTCCGCATGGGGGGCACGCTCGACCGGGGCGGACGCTGCGGTGAAGTTCGCCAAATGGTTGAACCCGAAGACGTTCCAGTTCTCGAACGCGACCTCCGGCCTCATCGCGATCGATCCCTGCGGAGAGGCAACCGCCGAACTCATGTTGAAAGGCGATGCGTCGGGCGAGGGAGCCATCGTCACGTTCAAATACAGGAACGGGGTCCTGGTCGCTGTGGACGGTCGCGAGGTGGAGCTGGTGAGCGGAGCGTTCGGAATGGCAGGTTCCAGATAAGGTTGCGAAGGCAGGAGCTCGCCGATGCTGGCGGAGCTCGGCATGCGAGGCGCTGGCGGTGTGTGCCTAGGCTGGCGGGGCGATCGCAACGCGAAGCGATAGCGGAAAACCTGCCGCGCGGGTGCGGGCGATCGCGCTTTCCATTCTGGCCTGCGCGTCGGCTTCCTCGTAGCGGCCGCACACCGCGCTTCCCTGGTTGTGGACGGTCAGCATCGTACGGACGGCTTGCGCTTGGCTATGGTCGAAGACCTGCTCCAACAGCTCAACGACGAACTCCATCGGCGTCAGATCGTCATTCAGCAGCTCAACCGCAAAATTGCCGGTTGCTGGCGGGAGATCAGGCTGCCCTGAGGGCGTTTGATCAGCCATATGGCTGTACATGAGGGCGAGCGGGGACTTTGCCGCCTTCATCAATTTGTCAGACGAGGCATCCCTCAGCCCGAGCGCCTCCGCCTTCTCCAGCCAGCTTGTGGCCTCATCCGGATTTCCCGCCAGAAGACGCACGATGCCGATGTTGCGGTACGGCAGCGGGTTTTCGGGATCGAGCGCGATCGCTTGCTCGAGATGGTTCTGGGCGGCCTCGAAGGCGTCGAGCCTGATTTCGGCCGCCCCGAGATTGTTGAGTGCCAGTGCCTCCGGGTCTCTGGAATAGCTCTCCGCCACCAGCCAGCTTACGTGCTTCAACCACGGTGCCTTACGGACATTGGTGACGAAGCGCTCGGAACGGAGTTTCGAGGCAGCATAGTCCCCTTGCTTCAGCAGGCGCAGGCCGGCGAGTAAATCCCTCCACAAGAAGCTGAGCACGAGTTGGGGCATGACCATCCCGATGACCAGCACCGCCATCGCCAAAACCGGCAGGATATTGGTACGATCGGCAAGCGCCATGCCGATGCCGAAAACGACAATCGACACGACGACAACCACGGACTGGTAAATGACTCTGTACAGTGTTGCGCGTGTCACTTGGCTCTCGTCATCGGCTAGGCGCCTTTGGTCGAGCCTGTCTGCACGATCCGGGAGAAGAAGGCGAATACGACGTGGAGCCCGGCTCAGCCGATCGCGATGGCGGAGCCTGTGAACGGCAGCACCAGCTCATAGCCTGCAGGCGGCGGCAGGATCGGGGTTTCGGCTGAGGTGCCGAACTGGGTGACGCCGCGGCTGAGATGCTCGGCGATGTCGTGGACGCCGTTGCCGAACGCGAACGGCGTGCTGGCGGTCAGCTGGGCGGAGAAGACGTTGGTGCCGATCAGGGGCGCCGTGGTCGTGCCGATGGCCGCCGAGACGGTGGTGCCCACCACCAGGCTGGTGCGGCGGAAGGTGGCGATGCACTCGCCTTTTGCGAAGGAGGCGGGGTCGTCGAAATTGCCGGCCGGGTGGCGCTGTAGATAGAGGGAGAATTCGCCGACCGGATCGATGCCGAGCGATAAGCCGCCATTCTCGACCGGTTGCGATGTGAACGGTTTGGCGGCGAAGGTGAAGTGGGCCGTTGCCTCGCCGCGCTTGCCGTCAAACAGCGGCACGTCGAGGAACGGCAGGTGCAGGAAATAGCCGTAATCGGCCAGTGACCCGTCACGGGCTTTGTAGAAACGGCCGGTTGCGTACCAGGCGAGTTCGGCGGGGAGCAGCGCGACCATGCGCTCTCCCTACCGGAAGCCTCGACCCTAGGCCATCGCATCCTGCAGCAGGGCTGGTTGAGGCTGGCTCGCAGGCGCCTTCTCCGTGTCGAGAAGCTCGAGCAGCTCCAGCAACCGGTCCTCGGCCGCAGTGCCGCCGCCGCGCAGATTGCTCGGGCGCGCACCGACCGGCGAGCCGGTGGCGACGAAGCGGCTGCCCCAGCTGTCGGCAAGCGCGAGCACCTGATCGACATAAGAGGACGCATCGCTTGCGACGACTGACGGAAAAGGCAGCCTGGTCGCCGGGCTCAGCCGCGCGCTGGCGGCAATCGCGGCCTGGCCGAAGCGGATGTTGAGCGGCGACAGGAACAGCGCGCCGCCGATATTCTGGAGGTAGCTGCGCGGTGAGAGCTGTGCCCACCAGGCGACGGCGAGGCAGGCGACGCCTTCCGCCACGATGACGGCAGGCTCGCCGCGCCGCGCAAAGGCGGCGTCGAGCTGGAGCGCCCAGCGGCCGCTGTGGAATTTCGAGAGATCGAGTTCAAGCCTCGGCAGGCCCCCGGCGAGGACGGGATCTCCCTTGATGGCGACGATGAAGGGTTGCGGACGATCGAACGCATGGTCGTGACCAGATTCCATGACACCTCTCCCGAAGAGACAGGGCGCAATCGCTATCGGCCTTCTTGGGCGGGCCGAGTCGGGACCACACCCCCCGCGTCGAGATTATTCCTACGGCAGCGATAGACAATAGCCCTGCGCCAAATCGGCGCGCCGCTACGCCAGGCTGAAACCGACATTCGGGGCACCGCGTTTCAGCGTCCGGTCAACGGCGCCCAGTCGACCGCCTCGACCCGCTGAACCACCACCAGCCAGCATACCGCCCCAAGCACCGAGACCATCGCGGCGACTCCGAAGGCTGCGCCGTAACCACCTGTATAATCGACCAGAAAGCCGGTCAGCGCCGGGGCGATAATGCCGGCCGTATTGCCGATGAAGTTCTGGAAGCCGATCCATTTGCCGGCTGCCTCGGGGCCGGCGCAGGTCTGGCCGGCGGCGAACGTATTGGTCGAGGTCATGCCGCCCGAGATGCCGCTGACCAGCAAGGCGGCGATGGCAATGTGAGCATCACCCAGCGTCGCCACCGCGAGACAGGCGCCGGTGATGATGGTGCCGGCTACCAGCATTGTCTTGCGAGCGCGGTTGGGGGTCGCGCCGGCAGCGATCCAGCGATCCGCGACCCAGCCGCTGGCAAAGGCGCAGACGCCCTGGAGCAGATAGACCATGCCGCCGATCTGGGCCATCTGCGGCAGTGTGAAACCGCGCGACTTGACGAGGTAGAGCGGCAGCCAGGCGAGCAGGAAATAGAAGCTGTAGTTGAGGCTGAAATGGCCGAAGCCGGCGCCCCAGGCTGACCTGCACCGCAGGATGGCGCGCCATGGCGGCGACCTGTCGGGCAAGGGCTCCGCGTGGCGATTGGCGGCGCGGCGGACGCTCAGCCAGGGGACCAGCCAGAGCAGCGACAGGGCACCGAACAGAACGAAGGTCATCCGCCAGCCGAACCCAGCCATCAGCAAGCCGCCCGCGAAGATGCCGAAGGCGGGGCCGAATGACAGGCCGGCGGAGAGATAGGCGTTGGCGGTGCCGAGCTGCTGCGGCGGGACCTGTTCGCCGATCAGCTTCGAGGCGCAGGGAAAGGCGACGCTTTCGCCGAGACCGAGGAGCAGGCGGAGCGCAAGCAGCGCGGCGAACCCGGAGGTCAGGCCGGTGGCGAGCGTCGCCAGCGCCCAGACCACCAGGCCCCAGGACAGCACGCTATAGGTGTTGAAGCGCTGCGCCATCCAGCCCGCGACGATCTGCGACGGGGTGTAGGTCCAGAAGAAAGCCGAGACGAGCAGGCCGAACTGGGTGTTGGTGAGGCCGATCTCGGTTTTGATCAGCGGGCCGGCGGTGGCGAGGTTGCCGCGATCGACATAGTTGATGAAGACGAGCAGGCCGAGCAGCGCGACGACGATCGCGGTGCGCGGCGGCGCCGATGCCGGTATCGCGATGGTCGCCAACACGCCTCTCCCCGAAGACTGTCGATTGTTGCGGGTGTGACATAGTCGGGCGGGTGCGGCAAATTTGGGCGCTGATGGGTATGGGCGGCGATCAGGTTGGCAGAGCCGCCGAACCCAGCAACCGGACTTTCCAGTACAACTTCAAAGCATGCGCTGTTGTGATCCCAGCAAATGCGCGATCTCACCCGGCGAGATCGCGGGCCGCTCCTTGCGCAGATCCTCGACCGTCCATTGCAGCGAATAGGCGAGCGGGTCGAAAAAGCGCGGCGGCACGCACATGGCTCTACCAAGCGCAAGAACCCGCTCGTACGTGATGAAATCGTCCGGCCACGTGCCTGAGGCCGTGACCGCATTCGTTGTCGCAGGATCAAGGCGCTTCAGGAAATACTGGTCATAGATGCGTTCGTCCTGGGCCACGAGCCAATGCTGCCCGCAGGCGCTGCAGAGAGACAGATACAGCCACCAGAGATCCGGCCCGTGCCTGCGAACGACGTCCAGCGTCGCGAAGACCGCCTCATCGAACCCGTCGAATCCCATCGGGACGGCGGCGAGATCATCAAGGGATTGGCAGTGACATGCCACGCGTTGCATCCGCCCTACCCCGCCTGGGCACGCTGGATGAGATCGAACACCCGCCGTGCATCCTCGATGCCGAGGAATTGCGGGGTCGGGTCAAGCGCTACTGCCAATGCGCCCGTGCCGCGATTGCTCCGCGTCGCCACCGGCTGCCCGAACCGGATCGTGCCACGGCCATTGCCGCGCTCGTTCAGGTCGATCTCGGGCAGCTTGGCCATGCTGAGTACGGTGAAGCGCGCGAACGGCGCTCCGCGCGCGATCAGGATGCGCTGGTCGGTTACCGCATAATGGAGGCCGCGCCGCACCCAGGCATCGACGACGAAACGGCCGGCCACGAAATACAGGCCAACCGCAACGAACATCAGCCCCCAGAGGATGAAGAAACCGGCGGCCCCGTTGACCTCGGCGGCCGCGTTGGCCTCGGATACGGATGCGCTCGCCACCATGAACGTCCAGACGATGGCGAAGCCGCACCACATCAGGCTGAACGGGATGAGGAAGATATCGCGCGCTGTCAGCAACAGGCCCTGTTGCGGCTGGCCCGACCAGATGATGCGCTCGCCCGGCAGCAGGCGTCCCGTGAACAGTTCGGATGTCATTGCGGTCCCCTCAACGCCCCCTCCCAGATCTCGCCTGCGAAATCCGCCCGTATCGTTCGTCCTTAGCCTGCCCCTGCCCTTCAATACAGCGTGGTAAGAACTACTCCGATCATCACCGCGCCGCCCGCCACGATCTGGCGGAGGTGGAGGCGTTCGCTGAACAGGCGGCGGCCGGCCCAGGCGGCGATCGGCGCCTCGACCACGCCGAGGGCTCGCACCGGCGCCGCTGGCGACAGGGCCAGCGCGAAGAACCAGCCGGCCGAGGCCAGGGAGCCGCACAGGCCGGCCGCGAGCGATCCGCGCCAGCCGGCGATGATCGCGCGGAGCGCAGCGCGGTTGCGGATGGCGAGCGCGAGGGTCAGCGCGGCGGCCTGCATTGCCTGCACGATCGCGACGCTGGCGAGCGCCGAGAAGACCGGGTGTGCCGCATCCAGCGCGCGCGTCGCGTGGCGATAGGCGTTGAGCGAGAAGCCGAAGCACAGGCCGGACGCGAGCCCGAACATCGCGCCGGAGACGGGGCGCGGGCCGGTCGCCGCATTACCGGACGGCCAGGTGAGTGTCGCGAGGCCCGCGGTGGTGATCGCGACGCCGGCCCAGGCGATGCCGCTCATGCTGTCATGATAGACGATCAGCCCGAGCAGGGCCGCCAGCGGCAGCGAGCTTTGCTGGAGCGCTGTGCCGACCGCGAAGCCGGCGCGCTCCATCGCGATCAGCAGGCAGGCGGTCGCGGCGACCTGAGTGAAGGCGCCGCCCGCCGCCGCGCTCCAGAAGGCGCGGCTGAAGCTGGGCTCGAGATGCGGGGTCGCCCACCATGCGATGGCGGCGAACAGGATCGAGAAAGGCAGCCCGAACAGGAAGCGCACCAAGGTGGCGCCCCAGGGCCCGGCCGCGCCCATCATCCCGCGCTGCAGGGCATTGCGCGCGACCTGGAAGAAGGAGGCCGCGATTGTGGCCGGGATCCAGAGGAGGGAGAACATCGGGCACCTTGGTTAAACTGTGGCCCTCGCGGGAGATGGCGGGGCGTGTCAAGGCGGCGATGAGGACTTTAGGTGGTACGCGAATAGTTGGCCCAATTTTGCGAGTTTCGCGAAAAAAGGGCGGTTTTTGCGATAAAATACCCCGAAATTTCCGGCATTCTGGCATTTTAATTAGATATCTTAGGGCCTTAGTGTCTCGCATAATTCGTCGGCCAGATTTTTCGCCGAATTGTAGAATTCGATATGTATTCACTCTGAGGTGGCGGGTTTTTCGAGGCTAACAGGAGCGGCTCAGACCATCTCCCCCCAATACAGGGGTCGGCGAAAGCGGAATTTTGCGAGCCAGAAACCGGGTTTTTAAAATTCAATCACGCGCCTGGGCTGTTGGAAATCCGAGTATTGATGAAGCGAGCTCCAACTTATCTTCGAAACCTGATCGGCGAGCGGGCAGCGCCGGCTCCCTTCCATTCTTGTCGGCCAAGTATTCAATTTTGCGAGTCGATCGAATTAGGGCGAGTTTTACTTTGCCCTGCCGGAAAACGAGGCGCCCGCGGCGCGGACGCGCGCACCCGTTTTCCGCCGGCCGAGCGGCGGTTTCAAGCATATCGACGGTGAGAAAGAGCGCGACAGGCGCACAACCGCGCCATCGAGCGGGACAATAGCAGGGGCTGGAAAGGGTTGAATCATCTCCTCCCACAGCATCTCCTCTAATATTTGTGTCTCACCACAGGGGTGCACTCCAGTGCGGCCAGTGCTGGGAATTAAGTATAGTGTCCCCGAATCTAACGCGGCTGAGGACCGAAGCGGTTTTCGCCGGCGGTTCCAGGCCAGATGACCAGCGCCCAGAACGCGACGAGCAGCAGGCGCTCCGCGACGTTGAACGGGTAGCTGAAATCAGCGATCGGAAGTTGGCCGGCATCATGAAGGATTTGCGCATAGAGCCTCAGCGCGAGAAGCACCGGCAGGATCAGCGCCAACCATCCGGAGCGATTTTGGTCGTTCAGCCTCCTGGCGAATAGCGGAATTCCGAGCCCCCACAGGGCAAGCACCTGATATTGGTTGAGCGGAATCGAGAAGTCGCGGGCGACGACACGCGTGACGATCAACATCACGGTATTGATCACGATCACCGCGGTCACGAAGATCCCAAACTCGCTCMGGTCCGAACGTCCCTTGAAGTCCAAGACGCCGGTTACGATACGTCGCAAATCGGGGAGAATCTCCGCGGTCAGGTCATTGGCCATTTCGAACTCCGGCGGATTGGCGGCAGGGCCAGGGCGCTCAGGAAACGCCCTTGCGCCCGAACATGCGCAGGAAGCGGCTGCCGGCGGGCGGCGTGGGCGCGCCGCCGCCCGCGCCGCGTGCACGAACCTCGAAGCGGCCGCCGATCCCTTCCGCCAACGCCTGCTTCTCGCGCCATTCATTGACGAGTTCCTGCTTGCCCTCCTGGTCCTCCGGCATCAGGTCGGCCGGCGGGCAGCGTGTGTCGAAAGCGTGTGTCGACGGAACAAAGTCCTCCGTCTGGAAGCCGTATTCGCGGTAGAACAACGGCACCAGCTCGAGGAGTGGCACATCGCCCTCCTCTGCTTCGTGATGAATGACGCGGTAGGACAGACTGCCGTCCTCAGGCCCGAACGTGTCGCCATCCGGTATGATATAGCCGTTTTCGGCCGTCGCGATCCTGAGCAACGTCAGGATCGTTTCGTAATTGGCAGCCCAGGGCAGGACGTTCTCTTCGACAAGGATTTCGCGGCCGATGAAATGGCGGGCACCAAAGGTGCGCATACCGACAAGGGTTTTGCCCCCGCGCGCCGGGGGCGTGCCGAACAGCCAGGGGTGGATGTCCAGGGGGCCGGGCACGCCCTGGGCGGCGGCCACTTCAAAAAGCTCGCCGGGATAGAGCTGGTTGCTATGAGTCCAGTGGACGACCCGCGCGGGCGTGCACTCATTGGCGATGCGCGTGAGGATCGCCAGGATCTCCAGCCGCCGCTTGAACTCCGGCAGCGAATGGCCTTCCTGCATACCGATCGACGCCAGCATGGATGCGATTCCAGGCGTTTTGGAGAGGCTGCCCAGCGTGCCGTGGGAGACGTTGATGAGAATGTGCGAGCGGCTTGCGGCGAGGCGCTGACGGATGTCGGGACAAAGCCGACCGGTGATCGCCGAGCCCAGCGGTTGCTGGAAGACGGCCATGTCAGCCGGCTGATCCACATATTCCAGGGTGATCATCAGCTCGCCATGGAGGCGGTAAAAAACCCCCGGCGTCGCCGATGACACATGGAAATGCTTGCCGTTCTTTGCCTCCTCGTCCTTGCGGAAGGTGCTGACAATCTCATCGAGCGACGTCACACGACGGTCGAACAGCAATGCCGCCTGTACATCGTTAGGAAACTGCATTTCACCCTCCGCCGGCCGCCAGGCCTGGGGTCTTATCGGGGACGTCGTCTTTCAGGAGCGTAAATGCTGGCTGGGCCTGGCTGAGCGATTAGAGCCTTGCGCACCGGGAGCGCAACTCCACCCTTAGTGCACGCCGTTTCATGGTGGCAGCGCAGCCCGTTCCCGCCGACAACCCTGCAAGTCGCGGCGATTGAAGCAGCCCTCTCCTCTAAAGGCTGACAGGAAGCACACTGGATTTCCAGGCTCCGGACCATACTCCCCGCCAGAAGCCCACTTCCTTTAAAAGAGACTGAACATGCCGCTCGTCCGCATTGCCATCCGCTTGATCCGGTTGGCATTCATTGCTGTCTTTGGCGGCGTTATGCTTCTCGCCCTGCTCGTCCTGGGGACTTGCGGAACATTGGAATATCGAGCGAGATCCAGCATTCTCGCCGAAATCCCACAACAACTCGAGGCCGGTCATTTCCTCGCCTTCAAACAATGCGACTGGCTTATGGGCGGTGAATATTGGGTCGTGGAAATATCACCCGAGGCCGCACATCGCCTTCAAACCGAAGGCAGAAGCTTTTTGACGCCTTCAACTCAGGGCGAGCATTCCGCACAATCTGCCCCCGAATGGGAGCCATCGGAAACGACTGGCTGGGATTGGGACGGAGGCAGCCCAGGATTGTCTTGCATGGGAAGCCGCGGCGACTTCGATGTCCACGGCCAGGATCTACTCCAGCACCTCTACCGCAAGGGCGGATATTATCGCCGCGCAGGGCGGTCTGCTGTCTATATCGTCCCAAGCCTCAACGTGGTGGTCGGAGGCTCGGACCCGCGATAGCTTGTTGGGCCAGCGTCACCCCGGACCTGTTCCGGGGTCCAGGGTTCCGCATACATAACGCTTGCACAGTCTGCGGCGACATGGATGCCGGAACAAGTCCGGCATGACGGATTGGAAATCGGGTCGAGCGAACTTCCGGTTCGGGACACTAGCGCCTTTTGCCCAGGAGGAATGGCAGGAAAAAAGCTACCCCGCATGTGACGGGGAGGAAGACTCCAAGAAGGCCGCTTACAACGCCGCAGTTCAAAGGGGGCTTCCACCCCGCTCCCGGATCCGAGCGAAAGCAGCCCAGTCCCATCCATGCGTAGCGCGCCACCAGCACGTAGACGATGCAGGCAAGGATGACCCCGAGCAATGTCCTGGCGAAAAGGGCGAGCAACCACTCGAAGAAAATGAGCGCCAACTTCATTCATTCCTCCGGGGTTCGAGTTGGCGCAGACGGGTTCTGATTGAAAGATGGCGGTAAATGCTGAAGGTATCGTTGCCGAGGCGCAAACCGACCGCATCTCTCGCTTGAGTGCTCTGCCGCAGATCTGACCTGCATGGCCTACGCGGGGTATTAAGTATAGTGTCCCCGAAACTCAGACCATGTCCGCGGGCTCGGGACGTGCAACAGGCCCGCCCCCTCCCGCTCTACGAGTCCGCTGCGACGAGATTGCGACGAAGGGGACGGATGTGACGCTTTCATCCAATCGCCCTCGCGCCCCTTCTGGTCAAAGGGCTGTGCGACCCGAAGAGCTCTCAACAGGGGCTCTTTTACTTGGCCCGGACAGCTTGCTGGCCGGGCCATTTTTTCGCCACCCTCAAAAACGATGGCCTTGGATGGCGCTCCATGGCGGGCGGGCGCATGATCCGTTCGGGCGCCTGCTCAATATCCTGTCTCACGCGTGACAACAGGGCCGAGAAGCTCATCGCTTCGATGGGAAACCAACCTGAGCAGCGTGGTGACAAACCCGAACAACCCGCTGGATCAGGCGAAAATCTCGGCCAGGGCGTCGGCTGGCGCACCGTGCTTCCAGTTGCGCAGTTCGACATAGATAGACGTGTGGACAAGCCCCAACAGAGTCAGGACCGTCCCGCCGATGATCGCCTGCGCCACGAGGTAGACGACAGGAACGCCATGCCCCAGCAGTAGCTGCGCAAAGGCATCGGCACCGTAATAATCGATCAGCAATCTTCGTATCAGGAAATTGCCGCCCCCCAATACCAGCCCGAGTATCAACAACAGCCCGAAGATGCTCCACCGTGCATCCTTCGTCAGCGCCCGGCTGCGACCAAAGGCGGCCAGGATGCCGCACTGCTCTTCCACCAGCACAGACGGGACGACCAGCCACATCAGCGCGAGGATGACCCCCGGCACGAACAACGCGATATAGCCCAGCGTCGTTCCGGCCCCCAGCAGCAGGCCGGCCAGGACGAGTGCCGGGATGTTGCCCGGCCCCATCGCTGTGCCGACCCCAATAGGTTGGCCAGCCTCGGAGCTGACCGTGAGGCGCACCAGGACGCCTTGCTGGACAGCGTAGATGACAGAGCCCAGCAGGCCGAAAAACAGCAGAAGAAGAAAAAATTGCGACAGCGAAATGACGCCCGACGTCAGCGACTGGGCCAGGCGGGCGTTGGCATAGCTGAAGAGCGCGCCGGGAATTGCCGAGAACAGCAGGCCGATCACCAGAACCTGCGCCGGTTGCGCGCCGATCGTCGCGAAGCTGCGCTCCAATACGCGCCTGATCGAAAAGCCGGCGGCCGGTGCGGTCTCGATCTGATATGCCATGAATTCTTTCCCCCGATCCGCAGGTTAGAGGGTCACGCGGCCGGCGGCAACTTGCGTGTCAGTCGAGCTTCCACACGCCGTCTTCGCCGGTGAAATCACAGGCGCAGCCATCGGGGAGAATCCCGTCGCCGCCCCGCCAATCAGGCGAAAACCTCTGCCAGCGCATCGGCCGGCGCGCCGTCCTTCCAGTGACGCAGTTCGACATAGAGTGCTGCATACATCGCCGCCGCAAACACCGTGACCAGTGTATCGGCGACCGCTTTGACCAGCACATAAACCGCCGGAAAGCCGTGCTCGAACAGGTGCGTGAAAGCTGCCTCGCCGTAAAACCCGGCCGTCAGCTGGTCGGCGAGCGCGCCGGCCGCAAGCATTGCCCCGCCGACCACAAGCATGACCGCAAAAATCCCGCCGCGCGCGCCCAGGGTCAGTTCCCGGCTTCGGCGAAGCGCAGCCATGATGCCGCATTGCTCGGCGGCCAGCGCCGGCCCGGCGACTGACCATGTAAGCATCAGGATGATCCCGGGGATAATCAGGAAAAGAGTCGCGATCGTCGTGCCGATGCTCATCACCACGCCGAGCACGATCAGCGGCAGCAGCGCGCCGAACCCGGCGCGGGCAGCATCGGCAAACCCGACCGGCTCCTCAGCCTCCTGCGCGGTGACGAGCGGCACGAATGCGCCCTGGGCGACGACGTTCACAGCGGCGCTCAATACGGAGATGGCGAGGCTGATGAAGATCGCCAGCCAGAACCCCGGAGGAAGCCCGGCTTGCCCGGTCGTCATCGAGGTCGTGGCAAATCTGTGCTCGAGATAGTGACAGCCGATCAGCGGCAGGCCGCTAAACAGCAAGGCGGTGCCGAGCGCAGCACCCGGATTCGCGGTGATGGCAGCGAAAGCGCGGCCGAAGACCCGGCCGATCGAAAAGCTGTCGCCCGGTGCGGTCTGGATCTGATATGCCATGAATTCTTCCCCCGAAACCGCTGGTTAGAGGGTCTTGCGGTCGGCGGCAACTTGCGTGTCAGTCGAGCTTCCAAACCCCGTCTTCCTGGATGAAATCATAGGCGCCGCCATCGGGCGTCTTGATCGAGGCGGTGTCGCCGCGGACGACGACGCGGTCGAGCTTCGGTTTTGCCGCCAGCAGCGCCTTCATGTCGGGGCCGGCCTGGGCGGCGAGCTGGGTGCGTTGGGCGGCGGTGTAGCCGTCGATCTCGGCCTGTTTGCGGCGGCTGATGGTTGCCTTCACGGCATCGAGGTCACCGGCGATCCAGGCGCGGGCGTTCGCCATCAGCGCGGCGAGCTGCGGGCTTGCCTGTGCCGCCGCGCCGTGGAGATCGGCGGTGATCGGGTTTTCAGCGATTGGCAGGTCGAAGCTGAAATGGGTCTCGTCCGATACCAAAGTGCCGCTGATCCTGTGCGGGCCGACCACGAGCTTGTCCCAGAGCGCGGGGGACTTTGACAGGCTGAGCGTGCGGAAGGAGCCCGGTTCACCGTTCGCCAATACGCTGATCGACAGAGCATTATGGTCGCCGGGCTTGATGACGAACAACAGGCCCTGGAGCTTGCCCTGTTTCACCATGCCATAGACCGGCGGGAACAGGCCGCCTGCGAGCGCCGACGGGCCGGCCTCGGCGTTGCTCAGCAATATCCAGATGCCGGCCTCGTCGAACAGGATGCCCTCGCTGTCGTCCTTGCGCAGCGCGACGCCGTGGCTGAGCGGGATCGTCACGTCGCCCTCGGCATAGGTGCCGGTGGTGGTTTCCTGCGCCATCAGCGGCGTGGGGCTGAGCGCGAGGAGGCAGGCGAGGATCAGGGTGCGCATCGGCGGGACTCGTGCTGCGGGAAAGCGCGAGGATGGGCGTTTTGCGGGGCGGCCGATAGGATGGAAGCGCCGTTGCGCCCCCGCGCCTCGGCGCCTTGCCAAAGGCGCTCAGGTCGGAGGCGTCGAATAGTTAAGTATAGTGTCCCCGAAATATCGAGCGGCGTCTCCCACCGCATCGTGTCGTGCGGCGTGGCCAGTTCCCACCGTCCCGCGCCATAGCGCGAGCGGTCTGCGGCGCAGATGGCGTCCGCTTCGTTGAAGTGCAATAACCGCGGAATGAACCGGAGAGCCTGGCTTGTGAGAGTGCTGCGGGCGATCTTGATCGGCTCGTTCGGTGCACTCCTAATGTTTGTGATCATTGTGGTCGATAATGGTGCGTTCGAGACCGTCTCCGAGGTGCGCAACGGCCCGAGCGACCGAACCTGGCTCAATCCCGCCAGCTTCCTCGTCCACGCCCATCAGGAAGGTATGCGCAAAGGACTGCAGCGCAAATGCGGCGAGGAAGCCAAAGGCGTCGAACGGGCAATATATATCCCGTCGATCTGCACGACAGCACGGTCCCGCACCTGTGTGATGGGCCGCCCGCGCTGGACGGGGCGCGAAATTCGTGCGCCACTGGTGAGCGAGGATTTTTACGATCACCCAGGTCTCGGCGACCGGTTTTCAACCCTGGGCACGGCAATGTTGCGCTTCAAGCTGTCGGAAAGTGCGCATGTTCTCAACGAAGCCCTGAGCAAGGGCGCTGTCGACTTCGACCACCGAACCGTCGATTTTGAAAGCGAGGCACTCGCAAGGGATTATCTCGGCAAGATCCAGGGCGTATGCGGTGCGCTCTATCTCAAGGAGTCAGAGCCCATATTGACGAACGACGCGCGATAGCCGCCGCTCGCCCGACCTTCAGGGCAATGTCCCCGAATTAGGTTTCCATTCGTGACGCAGTAGGGCCAAGCCTTCCCCGAAGTGTGAGAGCTGCTGTCTAATGCTCGTCTTTTTTGGTCAGAAGATACAGCGGGAGGAGCAGTGCGGATCCCAGCGCAATCCAGTTGGCGGTTCTGAGAACGCCGCTCAAAAAACCACAGCCCCATGGGGGTTTCCACCCAGATTCGGGATCCCAGCGCCAGCAACTCGTCGCCATAAATAGGCGGCTTGATACCAGAAAGAAGACGCAAGCAAGCACCAGGCCGAGCAGCACCCTGCCGCAAAAGACCAGCCACTTCATTCAGGGCTCCAGCCGATAGGTGGCGACTTGATCTTCTGCATTGGGCCACTCTCAAGGGGCCGCGTTGCAATTTCGTGTCTATCCACCTCGCGCATTCGATATCCGACCCCACTCCAGTCCGAACCGGGTGAGGTACTTCCGCAGGCGGTCTGCGTCGTTCGATGACGCCCGCCGCGCCCGTGACGCGGCGAACAGGGTGCGGCCGGCTTCCGACAGCGAGCGGCTCTTGCGGCAGGTTTCCACCACCAGGGCGAGCTGCACCCGGTCGAATGGGTCGAGTTCGGCCAGGGTGGTGGCGTCGAGCACCGCGTCGAGGCCGTCATCCCCTTCCCCGCTTTCCGATGCCCAGAGCCGCGTGAGGCGGGCGATTTCGCTTTCCACGCAGTCGCGGTCGATGCGGCCCTTGGGGGAGAAGGTGGCCATGCGGGTGACGCTCGCGGCGAGGTCGCGGAAATTGCCGGCCCAGCGGGCGTCTGGGCTCATCGCGAAGGCGAGGTAGCGATCGCGCGCTTCCTTGTTGAAGGTGACGCGGGCGCCTTCGCGTTCGGCGAAGCGATCGAGCTCGTAATCAAGGTTCGGCTCGATATCCTCGCGGCGGTCGGCGAGGCCGGGGAGCGCGAAGGTCCAGAGGTTGAGGCGCGCGTAGAGATCGTCGCGGAAGCGGCCTTCGATCACCGCGCGGCCGAGATCGCGGTTGGTGCCGGCGATGAGCTGGAAGTCGGATGCCGCCTCCTTGTCGGCGCCGACCGGGAGGAAGCGTTTGTCCTCGATGGCGCGCAGGATCATCGCCTGCTCGTCGAGGCCGAGTTCGCCGATCTCGTCGAGGAACAGCATGCCGGTGTCGGCGGTGCGGAGCAGGCCGGGGCGATCGGCGGCGGCGCCGGTGAAGGCGCCGCGCTTGTGGCCGAACAGCGCCGACATCGCGCCGTCGCCTTTCAGGGTGGCGCAGTTCACTTCGACGAACGGGCCGGCGACCTGGTGCTTGAGGCGCTTCAGCTCGTAGATGCGCCGCGCGAGCTGGCTCTTGCCGGCGCCGGTTGGGCCGATCAGCAGCACCGGCGCGCGGCTGCGCACAGCGACCTGCTCGATTTCGTCTATGAGGTGATTGAAGGCCGGGTTCTTCGTGTCGATGCCGGATTTCAGGAATGACGTGCTCTCAGCGCTCGCCTCGGCGAAGCGGGTGGCGATGCTGTCGTAGCGCGAAAGATCGAGATCGATGATGTTCCAGGTGCCGGGCGCGCTGCCGTCGTCGGCGCGTTTCGCCGGCTGGGTCTGGAGCAGGCGGCCCGGGAGATAATGCGCCTCGGTGAGCAGGAAGAGGCAGATCTGGGCGACATGGGTGCCGGTGGTGATGTGGACGAGATAGTCCTCGGCATCGGGATCGAACGGATAGGCGCGCATGAAATCGAGCAGCTTGCCGTAGACTTCCTCGAAATCCCACGGATCGACGAGATCGAGCACGCGCTTGTCGACGGTGGTTTCGGGCGAGACGCTGGCGATGTCTTCAGTGACGTATTCGGCAAGGCGGGTGTGGGCGGTGCCGTGGAGCATCACGAAGCGATCGACGCGCAGATCCTCGTGCATCGTCAACGCGACCGATGGCCGCCACTTGTTCCAGCGCGACGGGCCGAACTTGCTGGCGTCGAGGGTTGAGCCGAGGAATCCGATGACGGTCAGGGGTTTCATGACAGGCCCTCTCGCTCGATCCGCGCGCGGAGCAGGGCCAGCGCGTGCAGCACCCGGGGGCGTGCAGTGGCGAGCTTCATCCAACGCGGCAAGCGCGAGGCCATCGAGTAGTGGTATGGGTTGTGCGCGCGTTCGCGAAGCGTAGCACCGAGATAGGCCTCGAGCAGATCGATGTGCTTCCGGTTCCACACCCACAGCAATTCCCGCCCGACCGGTTCGGCCAGGAACAGCGGCAGATCGAACCATGGATCGAAGCCGTCAGGTGCGCCGACAGGTGCCGGCCTCGCCGGGTGGGTCGTGACATGATTGCATCCGGCGCAGCGTGCCCGCACGCTGGCACCGCCGCCGTGCCCCCGCACCAATGGCCAGATTCGATGCGGTATCGGGCGCCCGCAATGGCCGCAGCGCCGGTTCCAGCCGTCTATCCAGCCGCGTCGCGCTCGCCCGGCGATGAAGGACGCCGCGTCCCGTTTGGACAAACCGCAATGGGTACAGACCAGGGTCGCGGGGTCTTGCCAGGGCCGCCAGAAATATCGTGGCGGCTTTATGGATGCCGGCCGGGCACAGCGTGGACAGCAGACCCAGACCGGCCCCTCAAGGGTGCCGAGCGTTTCCTTCGGCTCACGGGTTCGTTCGGAAATGCTGCCGTTCATTGTTATACGATAGGATAAAATAGGAGATATGTCGATAGGGTTTGCCGGATCAATAGATTGGAGCCTCCCCAGCAGACGGGTCGTCGGTACGTTTTATAGGCATCTATCTCAGTGTGTTATGCGATTTCCCTGCACTTTTGCCCAACTTGGCACGCGCTCTGCAATATCCCACATGTCCCGCCGGTTCGTCGAACATCCGGCAGGGCGGCGCGGTAGGGGCGGCTGGAATGGGCCAGCCGCCCCGGATCGCACACGAGATTGCATCAGGGCGTAGCTCAGTTGCGCAGAGTACCGGCCTTGGAAGCCGGGGGTCGTTGGTTCGAGTCCAGCCGCCCTGACCAGAAGGATTAGCAAGATGGCAAACAAGGGACTTTTCGCATCCGCGATCGCAAAGCTGCTTCCGGCCACGGATACCGTGAACCGCGAAGGCGCGCCTGCCTATGCCCTTGGGGCGGAGGCGAAGCTCGCCCAGCTTGCCGCGACCGGAACGCTTAACGACAGCTTCTATGCGAGTGCCGAGACGCATCTCGCCGAGGCGATCGCGGCGGCCAAGGCTGCGGATCCGATGTTCGTCGCCCGGTGCGCGGTCTATGCCCGCAAGGCCGGCGCGATGAAGGACATGCCTGCCCTGCTCGCCGCCTGGCTGACGGTGGCCGAGCCCGACCTTGCCGTACGTGTCTTCGGGCGCGTGATCGACAATGGCCGGATGCTCCGGACCTTCGTTCAGATCATGCGGTCGGGGCAGATCGGGCGGACTTCACTCGGGACGCGGCCGAAGCGGCTGGTGAAGCAGTGGCTGGAGCAGGCCTCGATGCGCGACCTGATGGCCGCGGCAACGGGTAATGATCCGTCGCTCGCCGATATCGTCCGGATGGTTCACCCGAACCCGAAGGATGAGACGCGGCGCGCCTTTTACGGGTGGCTGATCGGCAAGCCTTATGATGTCGCTGCGCTCCCCGTGGAGATCGCGGCGTTCGAGGCCTGGAAGCGGGATCCTTCGGGACCTTTGCCGCCGGTGCCGTTCCTGTGGCTGACTGCCCTGCCGTTGACGGCCGGGCAGTGGGGCGAGCTTGCCGGCACGATGGGCTGGCAGGCGCTGCGGATGAACCTCAACACGCTGGCGCGCAACGGCGCGTTCGCGGTGGCTGGGGTCACCGAGGCGGTTGCCGCGCGGCTTGCCGACAAGGATGCGATCTCGAAGGCGCGGGTCCTGCCCTATCAGTTGATGATGGCGCTGGGCGCGGCTGGAGAGGGCGTGCCGTTGAAGGTCCAGGCGGCGATCGAGGATGCGCTCGAGGCTTCGGTCTCGAACGTGCCGATCGTCGCCGGCCGGGTTGTCGTTTGCCCCGACGTGTCGGGGTCGATGGCCTCGCCGGCGACTGGGTACCGCAAGGGGGCCTCGTCGAAGGTGACGTGCAACGATGTCGCGGCTCTGGTCGCGGCGGCGGTGCTCCGGGCCAACCGCGAGGCGCGGGTGCTGCCGTTCGAGGTCAAGGTCGTGCCGATCAAGCTCGATCCGTTTGCCCGCCTTGCCGTGAATACGGCGAAGCTGGCGGCGATCGGCGGAGGCGGGACCGCGGTCTCGGCGCCGCTGGCGAAGCTCAATGCGGAGAAGGCGGCGGTGGATCTCGTCGTGATTGTTTCGGACAATGCCAGCTGGGTGGATGCCACTCGGCACGGCGCGACCGAGACGATGCGCGAATGGGACAAGCTGAAGGGCCGGAATCCGGCTGCGAAGCTCGTCTGCGTCGATATCCAGGCGCACGGGTCCACCCAGGCTGTTGGGCGGGCCGATATCCTGAACGTCGGGGGTTTCTCCGACGCGGTGTTCGACACGATCGCGCGGTTCGCCTCTGGCGAGGCGCGGGATTGGGTGAGCATCGTCAACCAAACGGAGGTGTAAGAACAGGTCGTGGCGAATGCTGGCGGGACTACATCCATTGCCAAGGTCCGACGAGTAAAGCGCCCTGAAGCCGGCAACGGCGGATGGGAGATGCGGGTTCGAACCCCGCCTTGGAGATGTAGCTTAAGGACCGCGTCTCGCCGATATCGTCGCCACGACCGCGACCTATCCACCGTCATGCCGGACTTGTTCCGGCATCTACCGGTCCGCATGAACCCCATTCGAGGCGAATGCGGCACGGTGGACCCCGGAACAAGTCCGGGGTGATGGAGTGGGTGGGAGAGCACCCGACAAGAACATCACGGCGAATGCCGATCGGACTACACGGCTTTTCACCGCCAGGTCGCGGGTTCGAGCCCCGCCGGGCCTGCCATGGGCCCGTAGCTCAGTTGGTAGAGCAGGTAATGTCTGATCAATTCTCGTCGCCGTGAACCATATTCAAAGCTGGCGAATGCCGGTGGGACTACATTTTCGGGACCAGTGGGCGGCATGTCGGAAACGATGCGCACGCGCTGGTAGTGTCTCGCCAAACAACTCGTCGCCAGCACCAGAACAATCCGGCGAATGCCGCGTGGGACTACATCTTGCCACGATGGCCCTCCCCAAGGGGCCGTCTCACGTATTCCTCGTCGCCGGAACCAACATATGCTGGCGAATGCCGGTGGGACTACAGGATAGAGCGCCTGCTTTTGGGCAGGAGGTCGGTGGTTCAACTCCACCTCCGGGCAACCGGATAGCTCAGGCAAAATGTCTCGCCAGACCTCGTCGCCAGTACCGCAACATGCCGGCGAATGCTGGCGAGACTACAGGTCAGAGCGTCTGCCCTCGAAGCAGGAGGTCGGTGGTTCAACTCCACCCCCGGGCAACCGGGTAGCTCAGAAGAACTGTCTCGCCGATCTCGTCGCCGGCACCGAATACGCAGCCGTGGCGAATGCCGCGCGGGACTACATTGTTAACCCGAAGGTCGCCGGTTCAACTCCGGCCGGGCTCGCGCCCGTAGCTCAGTGGGAGAGCATCGGAAAATGTCTCGCCAACACCTCGTCGCCACGGCTGCGGCATGCAACAGAGAAGAACAGGAGGGTCATCATGACCGAAGCGACTTTCGAATATAGCAAGGCCGAGGGCGCTTTCCCGGTCAAGATGTGGACCCGCGGCGTGCCGGTCGACGACAAGGCGCGGGCTCAGCTCGCTCGGGCGGCGCAGATGCCGTTCATCTTCCGTCACGTGGCGGCGATGCCCGACGTCCATGTCGGCATCGGCGCGACCGTTGGTTCGGTGATCCCGACCAAGGGCGCGGTGATTCCGGCGGCTGTCGGCGTCGATATCGGCTGCGGCATGATGGCGGCGCGGACCTCGCTGATGGCGAGCGACCTTCCGGATAACCTGGAGGGCGTGCGCGCCGCGATCGAGAAGGCGGTGCCGGTTGGCCGGGTGATGAACCGCTCCAAGCGGGATACCGGAGCCTGGGGTGACCCGCCGCCGGAGATCGTCGACGCCTGGGCAACCATCGCCGCTCGCTTCGGGCAGATCGTGGCGAAATATCCGCGGCTCGCGAAGACGAACAACCTCGTCCATCTCGGCACGCTCGGCACGGGCAACCACTTCATCGAAGTGTGCCTCGATACCGAGCAGCGGGTGTGGGTGATGCTGCACTCGGGCTCGCGCGGGGTCGGCAATGCGATCGGCAGCTATTTCATCGAGCTGGCGAAGCAGGATATGCGCAAATGGCATATCAACCTGCCCGACCAGGATCTTGCGTACTTCCCGGAAGGGACCGACCATTTCGACGATTATGTCGAGGCGGTCGGCTGGGCGCAGGATTATGCGGCGCTCAACCGGCGGATGATGATGGCCAATGTGATCCGTGCGATCCGGACGGTCATCGCCAAGCCGTTCGATGCCGAGCTCGAAGCGGTCAACTGCCATCACAATTATGTGACGCGGGAGAATCATTTCGGCGAGAATGTGCTCGTCACCCGCAAGGGTGCGGTGCGCGCGGCGAAGGGCGTGCTGGGGATCATCCCGGGCTCGATGGGCGCGAAATCGTTCATCGTGCGCGGGCTGGGTAACCCGGAATCGTTCGACAGCTGCTCGCATGGCGCGGGCCGGGTCATGTCCCGGACCGAGGCCAAGAAGCAGGTGTCGCTCGCCGAGCACATCGCCGACACGGCAGGCGTCGCCTGCCGCAAGGACGAAGGCGTGATCGACGAGAGCCCGCGGGCGTACAAGCCGATCGAGGCCGTGATGGCGGCGCAGGCCGACCTGGTCGAGATCGTCCATACGCTGAAGCAGGTGGTGTGCGTGAAGGGCTAGCGCTCTTGGCGCGCACCACCCTATCCTCCCGTCACCCCGGACTTGTTCCGGGGTCCATCTTTCCTCCTGGCAATGCCCTTGAAAATCTCACGCACAGCGTTCGCGGACGCATGGATGCCGGAACAAGTCCGGCATGACGAAGAATTTGGAATATAACATGATCATCATCGACGGATCGGAAGGCGAAGGCGGGGGGCAGATCGTGCGCAATGCGTGCGCGCTGTCGCTTGTTACGGGCGAGCCGTTCCGGATTACCAATGTGCGCGGCGGGCGGTCCAGGCCGGGGTTGATGCGGCAGCATGTCACCGCGATCGAGGCCGCGTGCGCGATCGGCGGCGGGGTATGCGAGGGCGTGGGCGTCGGATCGCGCGAGATGAGCTTTACGCCCGGCACCGTCCAGGCAGGCGATTATCATTTCGCGGTTGGCACCGCTGGCAGCACCGGGCTCGTCCTCCAGACGATCCTGATGCCGCTCCTGCTTGCCGACACGCCGTCGCGGGTCGTGCTCGAAGGCGGCACGCACAATATGCTCGCGCCGCCGTTCGAGTTCATCGACCGGTGCTTCCTCCCGATCGTCAACCGGATGGGGCCGACCATCACCGCCAAGCTGGTGCGGCACGGATTCTATCCGAGCGGCGGCGGGCGGATCGAGGTGAATATCACCCCTGCCCGGCTGTCTCCGGTCGAATGCCTGGAGCGCGGCGCGTTGCTCGATCAGACCGCGATCGCCTATGTCGCCGGGCTGCCGTTCGACGTCGCCGATCGCGAAATCCAGACGGTGAAGCGGCTGCTCCCCTGGCACGAACAGGCCTTTGCGGTGCGCGAGCTTCCCGAGGAGCGCGGGCCAGGCAACATCCTGCTGCTCGAATCGCGCTATGAGCATGTCACCGAGATCGTCAGCGGTTTCGGCAAGTTCGGCGTGCCTGCCGAACAGGTCGCGAAGCGCGCGGCCGGGCGGATGAAGGGCTATCTGGAATCGACCGCCTTTGCCGGGCCCTATCTTGCTGACCAGCTCATCCTGCCCTTCGCGCTCGCGGGCGGGGGCGTGTTCACCACCGTCAAGCCGAGCCAGCATCTGCTGACCGCGATCGACGTGATTGGGCGCTTCCTCAGCCGGAAGACGGTTATCAGCCAGGAGGCGGGTGGGACGCACCGGGTGACGGTCGGGTGACGGGCGCGGTCGTACCGGCGGTGTTCGCGACTCCACGTGAGCGCATGTTCGAGCCGTTGCTCGTCGCCGACCCGAGCTTCCAGCCGGCATGGGAGCGCTTTGTCGATGAGTGGCGCGACGAGAAGGTGGAATTGCCGCTTTATCTCGCTTTGTGCGACCTTGCGCGCCACCTCATCGGCAAGCTGGCGGCAGGCGACACACAAGTTTTCCCTGCCGTCTTCGATGTCGTCGAGCGCTGGCACATCGAGGGCGATCCCTATGTGCGGGAGGCGGCGACGATCGGCCTGTTGGAGGATCTGCAGAACGAGGGGCTGCATCAGACCACACAGCCCGCGGATTTCGGGTGCTGGTTGCGACCGGTTTCGCGAGAATACTGGGGACGGGTCGAGAAATACCGGGCCGACAGCACGCCGATCATATTCGACTAGCAGACAGATGGACACGCTCGGGGCGCTGGCTACGCCGTAAGCTGATCGCCCACGCTGAAGCCGCGGGTGATGCGCTGTTCCTCGCAGCGATCGGCGGCGAGGCCGGTCGCGAGGGCGGCGAGGGCCGCGTCGAGATCATGGGTGCGGCCGCACAGGAAGATGTCGGCGGCGGCATAGTCGTGCTCGGGCCAGGTGTGGATCGAGATGTGCGATTCAGCGAGCAGCGCGACGCCGGTTACCCCCCTGCCCTCGCCGAAACCGTGCAGGCGTAGTTCGAGCAGGGTCGCGCCGGCGGCCTTCACCGCTGCGCGTAGCGCGGCCTCAACGCGGTCGATATCGTCGAGTCCGTCGCATCCGAACAGGTCGGCGAGGAGGTGGGTGCCGCTATAGTTCACACCTGTTCCCTGGTGCCTGAATTTGAGGCCGCTCGCTCACCTCCACCGTCATGCCGGGCTTGTTCCGGCATCCACTGTTCCGCAGGCTGCGCAGGCGTTGCTCCCGCGGAACGGTGGACCCCGGAACAAGTCCGGGGTGACGGAAATGGAAAGCTGATGGCACGCACTCCTGATGCATCATCCTATACCAGCACGTCGGTATGGGGAATGGCGAGATGCGTCATTGCGTCCTGGGCGGCGCTTGTGCCGCGATAATGCGCTTCCTCGAACAAGGAGAGGCCGCTCAGATCCGAATGGGCGAAGAACAAGGGCGGCTGCGGGCGCGCGGCCGCTTCGCGGGCGCCGCTCCAGAAGAAGCCGGGCGTGGGGCGGATCATCGCATGGCCCCAGCGCCAGATATCGATCCGCGAGATCGCACCGGCCAGATCGGGGTTGGTCTGGAGCAGGTCGTCGCGGACCATGGCCTGCCAATGGTCGAGCGGCTGCGCGATCAGCGCGTGCCGGGCGTCGGCGGGGCTCATGTCGGAGAGCGGCAGATACCAGCTGAGCACTGTCGGTCCGGGCGTCGTATTCAGCGACTGATGGGTTGCGACGACATAGCCTAGCGAGCGGCTTGTCCAGGACACATTGTCCCAGGCAAGTCCGAAACCCCTCCCGGCGGGCGGCCGATCGACCGTCACATTGGCGACGATCCAGGGGGCATAGTCGAACGACCCCTCGGCGAGATGGCCGGACGGCACCAGGCGGCGCGTGACGAAATGCGGCGTGGCGAGGATGGCACTGCGCGCAGTGACGCGCACCGTCTTGCCCGAGGCGACATCGAAGCTGTGGATCTCGACGCCCTTCTCCACGGCCCTGACACGGTGGACGATCTGCCCGCACTGGAGGTGTGCCGCGAGCCGCGCGGCCATGCGGCCGACGAGATGGCCATTGCCCTCGGGCCAGGTCAGGACCGTATCGCTGGATGCGTTCGCCGCGACGCCGCGCCGACTGGCGAAATAATGGATGCCGGCCCAGGCCGAGACCTGATCGGGCTCAGTGCCGTAATCGTCGCGGCAGGCATAGCGGACATGGCCGCGCAGGATCGGCGAATGCCAGCCCTGCGCATCGAGCCAGGCCGAGAAGGTGAGCTTGTCCAGCGCAAGCAGATCGGGATCGCGCGCGCTATATTCCATCGGCAGCGCGAAGGCCGGCCGACCGGCGGCGTCGCGGCGGTCGCGAAAGGCGGCCATGGCGGCGAAGAAGGCGTTCAGATCATGCTTGTCGGCCGGCGTGAGGCCCACGGTCGGGATCAAGCCCTCCTGCCATTTGCCGAGATGGAGCAGGCGCTCGTCGGGATCGGAGACGAGCTGATAGGGATCGAAGACCGGCTTGCCCCCTTCTCGCCCGGTCACGATACCGAGCCGTTCGAGCAGGCGCAGCACGCCCTTCGCCTCGACATTGGGAAGCGGCAGATAATGCGCGCCAAGCGGATAAGCCGAGACGGCGTTGCGGCCCGAGCGGGCATTGCCCCCTGCCCTGTCCTCGAGCTCGAACAGGCGGAAATCCTTCACGCCCGCCTCGGCCAGCGTCCAGGCAGCCGAGAGACCCGCGACGCCGCCGCCGAGGATGGCGATGCCGGTTTCGATCGTGCGGCTCGGCTCGGGGAAGCTCGCGCCACCGCGCAGGCGGTGGCCGCGGGTGAAATCGGCGCCGTCGAGCGTACCGGGAATGGCCGTGTCGCGCGCGTGCCACGCGGCGGCCCCGGCGCCGATCGCCGCGACCGCACCGACCGATCCGGCAATCACGCCGCGACGGGAGACGGTCATGCCATCAGCCCTCGTACACGGCCCATTCGGCCTCGAACTCGCGGACCAGCGCCTGGTTGTCGAGCCGGTTCACTGGCACCGGGCGCCGCGCCATGTCGGGCGGGAAGACGAAGGCGAGCGCATCGGTCTGCGGGGTGAGGAAGCGCAGGCCGGCGGGCAGCGGATCGGGCCGGCCGATCGGCTGGTTCGAGGCGAGCACAAAGCCCCATTCGCCGAAGCTCGGGACATAGACATGATAGCCGCGCGTCGTCAGCCCGGCCGCCTCTAGCGTGGTCGCCACCGTCCAGTAAGCGCGCGGCGCGACCAGGGGCGACGTGCTCTGGACGCTGAGGGTCGCGCCCGGCGCCAGTGCACGGGCGAGTTCGCGGTAGAAGCTGACGGTGTAAAGCTTGCCGATCGAGAAATTGGTCGGATCGGGGAAATCGACGAACGCGGCGTCGAAGCGCCGGCTGTTTGCGCGCAGCCAGCGGAACGCGTCGGTGTTGATGACATGCACCTTGGGCGACCGGAAAGCACCGTGATTGAGCGCCGCCAGCATGCCGCTGTGGGTGAACAGCGCGGTCATCTCGGGATCGAGATCGACCAGGGTGATCGAGGCGACGCTTGGATATTTCAATATCTCGCGCAGCGCGAGGCCGTCGCCGCCGCCCAGCACCAATATGTTGCGCGGGGCGTGGGCGCGGCTCATCACCGGATGGACCAGCGCCTCGTGATAGCGATATTCGTCGCGCGACGAGAATTGCAGATTGCCGTTGAGGAAGAGGCGCAGATCGTCGCCGCGCTTGGTGATGACGATGCGCTGATAAGGCGTCGAGGTCGCGTACAGGATCGGGTCGCCATAGACGGCGACTTCGGCCGTGCGCTGCAGTCGCTCGGAGGCGATAAAGCCGGCGCCCAGCGCGATCGCGACCAGGATCGCGGCGGCAAGCTCCACGCGAAGACGGCGCTTGCCCGGCAGCATCACGATCAGCGCGATCGCGACGCCGACATTGGCGAGGCCGAACAGGAAGCCGGTCCGCATCAGCCCGAGATGCGGCACCAGCAGCAGCGGAAACAGCACCGAGGCGGCGAGCGCGCCGACATAATCGAAGGTCAGCACCTTGGAGACGAGATCGCTGAATTCGAGCCGGTCCTTGAGGATGCGCATCAGCAGCGGGATTTCGAGCCCGACCAGCGCGCCGATCGCCAGCACCAGCCCGTAGAGCGGAATGCGGAAATCAGCGACGCGATCGAACAGCAGGAACAGCACCGCCGTCGAGGCGCCGCCGATCGCCGCAATCAGGATCTCGACGCGGACGAAGATCGCGAGCTCGTCGCTCTTTACATAGCGCGAGCACCAGCTGCCCATGCCCATCGCGAACAGATAGGTGCCGATGACGATCGAGAATTGGGTGACGCTGTCGCCGAGCAGATAGCTTGCCAGCGTGCCCGCCAGCAGCTCGTAGATCAGTCCGCAGGTGGCGACGACAAAGGCGGAAACCAGCAGTGCCGCGCCAAGGCGGGATGGCCGGGACAGATGCCCGGCCGGTCCATCATCCATGAATGGCCGCCGAGATGATCATCGACAAGCCAATCGCGATCGCACCCGCGAAGATGGCGACGGCTGTGTTGCCCTTGCAGATCTCTCCCCAGAGATCGACCGGGGTGAGCTTGTCCCAGAGCAGAAAGCCAAGGACGAAGATGGCGAGGCCGATGCCGGCATAAACCAGTGTGGCGATGAGGATGGTGCTGGAAAGCATTGGAATATCCCTCTTTTATTTATGGGTTGGGCCGTAGAAGCCAAAACCGCCATGGCCCATGCCGCGCGCGCCGCCATCGGCGAACGGAGAAAAGCCGGTCCGCGCGCTCTGCGTGAACCCCACCAGGACCAGCACGCAGAACAGCGCGTAGACAATCGACGAGAATTTCATGAATCGTCTCCCCCGTCATCAATCATCATCGTCATCATCATCACCAGCGAAGCCGCTGCGCCTTTTCTCGAAGCTGTAATGGCGCCAGGCCACGAACGCAGGCCAGATCAGGATCAGGATCAGCCCGAGGATGATATTGCCGCCGAAAACGCCGCCGCGATCGACATTGATCGTCACCGGGATCGGCACCGGATTCGCGTCAATGGACCCGAAAAAGCCCGGCGAACTGTTCGCTACCCAGCGATGCGCGGAAAGTTCGACGACCAGATCATAGGTGCCGGGCGGGATGCTCGACAGACGCGTGTTCGGCCTGGTGTCGCCCTCGCTCCATGAGCCGTCGCTGTCGCTGCCGGAATAATGTTCGGCAAGGCCGTAGGAATCGAAGCTTTCCTGGGTCCGCTTGTCGACGAGCGAATAATCGAGATCGATCCAGTCATTATCGAGCTGGTCGGATTGCGCTGAAATGCCGACCGCGCTGCTGCGCTGCGGGATGGTGATGTCGTGGATCACCACTGTCCGCGGTGCGCCGTCCAGCCCCACCTCGGCGTTGACGCTGGCGAGCCGGTCGACCCTGGAGCCCATGGTGGAAATGATGATCAGGGTCACCGCCGCCACCGCAGCGATGATCAGGCTTTCGACCATCCGGTCCCGCCATGGCGAGGGCTCGTGCGGCGCCGGCGCGTCGCCGTCGGGGCGGGCGCGCTGCTGAACATTGAACGCGCGCTCAGCCTCGCCCCACTCAAGCAGGTCAAGCTTCGACCAGGTCCGCTCGCTCTCATTTTCCTCGCACGACAGCATCGTGCCGGGGCGGGCATAGTCAGTGACCCGCACCCGTTCGCCGACCGCGACCCGCCAATAGAATTCGCCGACGACGAAGCTGACCTCGACCGGATAGGGGCCGCTGTCCCAGTCGAAACCCTTGCCGTCGACGACGAACTGCGTGCCCTCCAACTCGGGGAGCCTGTCGAGCAGGAAGCCGTAGCTGAAGCGGCGACCGTCATCGATCAACCAGCCATAGCCGCGATAGGGATTGAACAGCAGATATTCGGACCAGCTCTCCTCGCCATCCGAGCGTTCGAGATAGCCGACCACTTCCCAGGTCTCGCCGCGCAGCACACCGCGTGTGCCGAGGGCTATCGGTGGGCGCGTGACCGCTGCGGTAGCCGTGGCGATGACGCGCAGATCGGGATCCGTGGTGTCGAGCGTGGCGCCGCAATGTTCGCAGACGAGGCTTACGGTATAGCCCGCCGCGCGCAGCGACAGGATGCCGCCGCACTGAGTGCAGTTCAGCGCGCGGACTGACGACTGGGGTGTCGTCGGGGGTGCTGTGCTCACGCGGCGAACCGGGGCATCGGCCAGCCGTCAAAGGCGCGCAGGCCGGTCGCCTTCATACCGGCAAGCGTCATATAGCGGCCGACATACAGTTTCACCTCGCCAGCATCCATCTGGATACTGGCGCAGTGGCCGTCAGCCGCCATCAGATCGACGCTCGGCATGGTAAAGCCGGGCGGGGTGTTGAAGGGGAGCTCGCCCTCGCTCCCGGCGCAGGTCGCTTCCTTCACGTCTGAGACGACGTATTCGACGCCGTCGATCACCGCCGCCGTGCCGAGGATGATCTGTGCGCCCGCTTGCAGGCTGCGCTCGACCGCGCCGCCCAGGCCAGTAGCCGCAACCTCGTGGAGCAGCATGTAGCGGCCCATCGCCTCGCCGATCCAGCCGGTCGAACCATCGTTGAACAGAGCGAGCCATTCGTTCCAGCCGCCATCCGCCCAGCGCCAGCGGACACGGCCGATCAGCTCGAAACTCCGGGCGCCATCCCTGCCGCGCACGCCGATCTGCAACGGACTGACATCCTCGGGCACCTCGGCAACCTTGCCTGCCAACACCAGCCCCTTGTCGGTGCGAAGGATCGAGCTGTGACAATAGTCGCAGACCCTCACCGGCAGATCGACCGAGCGAAAGCTGAGCGCCGCACCGCAATTGGGGCAATTCGCCATGAACATGGGTCGTCAGACGATCTTGGCCAGCAATGCCGCCTTCTTCGCGTCGAAATCCTCCTGGGTGATCGCGCCGACCGTCACCAGCCGGTGGAGTTTCTCGATCTGCTGATAAGGATCCTCAGCCGGCGCCCCGGCCGCCTGTGCCGGTGCCGGTACTGCCGGCGCGGGCTGGGCGAAGCTGCCGGCCATGCTCTGGCCGATCGCCATGCCGACCGCGGCGCCGGCGCCGACCCCGGCAACGCCGCCCGATTGCGCGGCCGCGGTGTCGATCGCCTCGGCGGTCTGGAAGCGGACATAGCGATCGAGATCGCCGACCACCCGCATCGAGCTCGCCTTGTCGAGATACTCCTGCACTGCCTCGGGCAGCGACAGGCTCTCGACATAGAAGCTGCAGCATTTCAGGCCCCATTGCTCGAAAGCGGGGGCGACTGCGGCGAGCAGCCGTTCCGACAGCGCGGCCTGGTCTCCGGCGAGATCGACAAAGGCGGTTTCGCCCTTGCCGAGGCCGGAAGCCAGAGAGGTCACGATCGCGCTGCGCAGCTGCGATTCGATATCAGTGACGGTCAACTGATCAAGCGTGCCCATCAGCTTGGCGGCGAAGACCGACACTTCCTCGATGCGGAAGGAATAGCTGCCAAAGGCGCGGATGCGCAGCGGCCCGAATTCCTTGTCGCGCACGGTGATCGGCTGGGCGGTGCCCCATTTCAGACCGGCCTGCTCACGCGCGGTGAAGAAGAAGATGTCCGACTTGAAGGGAGAGGTGAACCCCTTGTCCCAGTTCCTCAGCGCGGTCAGGATCGGCAGGGTGCCGGTGTCCAGCGTGTAGAGCCCGGGCTGGAACACGTCGGCGATCTGCCCTTCATTGTAGAAGAACGCCTTCTGGCCCTCTCTTACGGTGAGCTGCGCGCCATTCTTGATCTCGCGATCATGGAAGGGATAGCGGATCGCGAGCACACCGGGCTCGTCCATCCAGTCGATGACGTCGACGAACTGCTTCGAGAGAAAATCCAATATGCCCATGACCATCCTCCAGTTGCGCCCAGTCTAGAGGGTTCTTGGGCGGGGCGAAATGCAAAAGCGACATGGGAGGAGAGTATGAGGTTTGCGGCCATGGTTGAATCGGGGGTTGAATCGGGCCGTGGCATAGTGCCGCTTGCTCACGCCGATGTTGGAGCGTGTGACATAATTCGGGATGCATTCGGCCACGTGCGTTGGAGTTCCACGAGGGCGGAAGCGTGAATTGGCGCCTTGCGCGTTGGAGAATTATGTCATGCCCATCGGGGGGGTGTGAGAGGCAGGCCGGGAGGCGGGATATCGGGGCTGTGACCGGCGATCACTTATGCCTGTTGGAAATGTCATGCGGGGCGCTGACATTTCCTATCTGTACAGAACATTGTACATGTCAGGGCCGGCATCTGCTATCTTGGGCGTGAACTCATAAACAGCCGCTTTCGGCGAGGGATGCTGAACGGCCGGCATTGCGCTGAAATCGCCTGGCAGCTTTTTACGCTTGGAGCGCAGTTTCAGACATGCTTGAACAGCGCCGTGGATAACGACGGCACCTTCGGCAACGTTGACGGGTGGCTTCGCTACACAGCGCGATCAGAAGCGCTGGTGGAGGCACACGACCCGATCACAGTTGCTGCCTTGGAAGCGGAGTTCGGGTTCGATCAGCGCACCGCAGTGGCGCATCTGGTGGAATCAACCGACTGGGGGGCTGAGACCTTCCCTCAGTTCCAAGGTGGGAAGGGCGAATTGGCCGAGCGGTTGCAAGCACTGCGGGCAAGATGGGCTGACTGGAAGCGGGCGTAGCTCGAGGCAGACGCTGTCGGTTTTCAGTCGCGCGGACGAACTGCGTAATCGTCCGCTACTGGGACGACTGCAGCTGGGCCGCTCGGGTGAACGACAGGGCTTAGATCGTGAGGCGACGACGATGCGCCGTCACTCGAATATATCTGCGAGATGAGGTGCGTTTCTCGCCTGTCGGGATACCAACCAAGTAGCCGGAGCGGAGAATGCCACGATGAGAGTTAGCTGAATGAAAAATGGGATGAGAAACTCGTCAAGCGACATCGACAGCACCGACATTGGAAAGCCGCCTAAGGCTGCAAGGGCAAATCCGGCGACACCGAACACGGGCAACGTCGATGCGCATGTCGCCCCAACAACCCGCCTAGTGACGCTCCAGCGCGACGCCCATTTAGCAAGGGCAAACGCCACGATGATCCCGAATATTGCACAAGCGATGGCCCACATCGCCATCACTGCCAGATCGCCAATCATATCGCCATCTTCCGACCTCTTGCTTCCGCTTCTAGGTCGATGACCCACAGGCTTCAACGACTGGAGTTGGGGCGAGAGCCGCCAGGCCAATTTCTCCACGCCTCAGTTGTTCGGAAACATCGGCGCAGTGGATGCCGGAACAGGTCCGGCATGACGGGCAAAGCGGGTCGAATTCGACTCTAGGATCAGGGACCAGTGTGGCGATGAAACTGCTGACGTACATATCCTGCGTTCTGGCCCTGCTCGCGGCATGTCCGGCGCGAGCTGCCGAGCCGGTGAACTTCCTGTTCCTCGACGCCGACGACATGTCCGACCATCGCGACATGCTGGCCCGGCCCGACATAGAAGGCGGACAGATCATCTATCCCTGGCGACTGCTCGAGCCCCGGAAGGATGAGTATGACTTTTCGAAACTCGAACAGGACCTTGCCGTGGCACGGAGGCTGCACAAGAAACTGTGGGTCTCGATCGGCGACCGTACCTTTTCCCTGAAGTGGAAAGGCATACCCGATTATCTGGCCGAAGATCCCAAATATCAGGGCGGCATCGTCTTCCAATATTCCTATCCGGGCACCGAATCCGGCACCAACAAGAGCCCCAACGGCGTGGTCGCCATGCAATGGAACCCGGCGGTGCGCGCCCGTTACCAGAAATTGCTGCGCGCGCTTGCGGCGCGCTTCGACGGCCGGATTTACGGTATCGATCTCGGCGAGACCGCGATGGACGCCCATCTCCCGGAAGGCGAGAAGGGCTTCACCTGCGACGGCTATTTCGACGCGGAGATGGAAAATATCACCGTCGCGCGCGCGGCCTTCCACAAGACCGCGGTTGCGATGTTCGCAAACTTCTGGCCCTGCGACTGGAAGGACAGCCGCCATTATATGAGCCGGGCTTTTGCCCAGGCCGCCACCCACGGTATCGGTATGGGCGGGCCCGACATCTATCCTTTCAACCACGCTCAGATGGTCAACTCCTACCGTTTCCTGAACGAATATCGCGGGAAGTTGAAGCTGGTCGCCATGTCGGTGCAGGAACCGGACCTGGACTTTATCGACCCCAAGACCGGCAAGCCCTTTACCAAGGAGGACTTCACCGATTTCGCACGCGACTATCTTGGCGCGACCGTCATATTTTGGGCTTATATCTCGCCTTGGTTGCAACCGCCGCCACAGCGGTGACGATCCTGTATGGGTGTCACCCCCTCCTGCTTGCGGGCTTCCAGATTCACACATCGTGCGGGCGCCCTTCTTCCCCTCTCCTTTCAGGAGAGGGGTAAGCTGCGCAGCAGCGCGGGGTGAGGTTGAGGGCGAGACGCTCATGCTGGTCGCCCTCACCCTCCCATTGCTTCGCAATGGGCCCCTCCCTCTCCCGCTGGGAGAGGGAAAAGACGGCGGCAATCGCCCGGCGCCCCTCAACGAAAAAATCGCGCTTATTAAGTCTTATGTCACCAGTTTGTGGGCATCTGGCGCTGCTTAAGCCCGGGGTTATCCATGATCGCAGACCAGATGAAGCCTCCCTTCGCCGCTTCGTGCGCGCCAGATATGGTCGCACGCATGGCACTCCATGCGCCTGACGCAGTCGCCATCGAGTCGGGTGGCACAATGCTTGGCTATGGTGATCTCGAAACGCGAGTCGGATCGGTTGCCGCTCGCTTGCGTGAACAGGGTGTCAGCGCGGGCGATCTTGTCGCTGTCTGCCTGCCGCGCTCGATCGACCAGATCGTGGCGATGCTCGCCGCGTGGCGCACCGGCGCTGCCTATCTGCCGCTCGACCCGGCCTGGCCCCAACAGCGGCTCGCGACGCTGGTGGCGGATGCTGGCTGCGCTGCCCTGGTGGCCCAGCCCGGTGCCGGTGCGTGGATTGGCGGCGATGTTGCGCTTGTCGGCCCCGACGCCGTTAAGGACGGCGCGACGCTCGCTCCGGAAGCGATTGACCCGGACGCGCTTGCCTATGTGATCTACACTTCAGGCTCGACCGGCACGCCCAAGGCTGTCGAGGTGACTCATGCCAATCTGGCCGCGCTGATTGATTGGCATCAGCATGCCTTTGAAGTCGGGGTGGGAACGCGGACCAGCCATCTTGCCGGGCTTGGTTTCGATGCGGCTGCCTGGGAAATCTGGCCGACGCTTGCCGCCGGCGGCACGCTCGTTCTGGTCGACGATGCTACCCGGCTTGATCCGGCGCGGCTGCGCGACTGGTTGGTGGCCGAGCGGATCGAAGTCGCCTTCGCCCCGACCGCCCTCGCCGAACCGATGGTGGCTATGAGCTGGCCCGCTGAGGCTGCGCTGCGCGTGCTGTTGACCGGCGCCGACAAGCTGACGGTGCGCCCGGCGCCCGGGCTGCCCTTCACCTTCGTCAACAATTACGGGCCGACCGAGAGCACTGTGGTCGCGACGTCGGGCGTGGTGTCGCCCGAAGGCGAGGGCCTGCCTTCGATCGGACGGCCGATCGCGGGGACCCAGATCCATCTGCTCGACGACGAAGGCACACCGGTTGCCCCCGGCGAGCCGGGCGAGATCTGCATCGGCGGCGCACAGGTCGCGCGCGGCTATCGCGGCGATGCGGCGCTGACTGAAGAGCGGTTTGGCGCGCATCTCGACCATGGCCGCCTCTATCGCACCGGCGACCTTGGCGTGCTGCTCGAGAGCGGCGAGATCGGGTTCCGCGGCCGTGTCGACGGGCAGGTCAAGATCCGCGGCCACCGTATCGAGCCGGCTGAAATCGCCGCCGCGCTCAACCGGCTGCCCGAGATATCGACCAGCGCGGTGATTGCCCGCGACGGCGAGCTGATCGCTTATGTCGTGCCGGCTGATAATGCCGCACTCACCCCTTCGGGCCTGCGTGCGGTGCTCGCCGAGACGCTGCCCGATTATATGGTGCCGGCGCGCTTCGCATCGCTCGCCGCATTGCCGCTGACGCCCAATGGCAAGGTCGATGTGAAGGCTCTGCCCGATCCAGCCGAATGCGCCATGGCTGAGGCTCCGGCCGGCCGCGCCCCCGCCAGCCCGACCGAACAGCGCCTGCTCGAGATCGTCGCTGGCGTGATCGGGCGGCAGGATATCGGCGTGGACGATGATTTCTTCCTGCTTGGCGGGCACTCGCTGCTCGGTACTCAGGTCGTGGTCCGCGCACGCGATGCCTTTGGCGTCGAGCTCACCCTGTTCCATCTGTTCGAAGGCCGCACCGTTGCGAGCCTCGCCAGCGTGATCGAGGAGCTGATCATCGCCAAGCTCGACGCGATGAGCGACGAGGACATCCAGCGGATGGCGGCCGGCTGATGGCGTCGCAGCCTGCGTCCGACCCCTCGCTCAGCCTGTACCGCCTGCTTGATCCGGCGGTGCTGGCTGACCCATACCCGCTCTATGCCCGGCTGCGCGAGGAGGATCCGGTCCATTGGGACCCGTTCCTGCATTGCTGGGTGGTGACGCGCTATGCCGATGTGCACAGCGTGCTGCACAGCTTCTCGGCTGATCGCACCCCTTCGCCTGAATCGATGCGCGCGCTCGGCCTTGCCCATATCGAGCCGATCGCGGCCGTCATGGTCAAGCAGATGCTGTTCCTCGACGCGCCCGATCACACAAGGCTGCGCAAGCTCTGTTCGCAGGCCTTCACGCCGCGCCGGGTCGAGCTGCTGGAGGAGCGGATCGTCGCGATCGCCAATGAGCTGGTCGACACGGCTTTGGCCAAGGGGTCGATGGACGTCATCGCCGATTTCGCCGCACCCTTCCCGGCGATCGTGACCGCGCATCTGCTCGGCGTGCCCTCGGCGGATCACGCCCAGCTCAAGGCCTGGTCAGCGGATTTCGCCGAGATGCTCGGCAATTTCCAGCATAACCCGGAACGCGTCGGCCAGGTGCTGAAGAGCGTCGCCGACATGACCGCCTATTTCCGCAGCGCGATCCGCGAGGAGGAGCGCAAGCTTGGCGACGGGCTGATCCGATCGCTGGTCGAGGCCGAGATCGACGGCGCGCGGCTCTCCGAGGAAGAGGTGATCGCCAACATCATCGTGACGATGGTCGGCGGCCAGGAGACCACCACCAATCTGATCGGCAACGGTCTGCTGACCCTGCTGCAGCAGCCCGACCGCCTCGCCGAACTGCGCGACCGGCCCGAGATCGCCGAGAGCGCGGTCGAGGAATTGCTGCGTTACGAAACGCCGAGCCAGCATACCGGCCGCATCTGCCGCGAAGACACGGTGATGGGCGGCAAGGTGATCAAGAAGGGCGCCGCCGTGATGGCGGTGATGGCGGCGGGCAATCGCGATCCGGAGCGCTTTGCCGAGCCCGATACGCTCGATTTCGCACGGACCGACAATCGCCATCTCGCCTTTGGGTGGGCGGCGCATTTCTGCTTCGGCGCGCCGCTCGCGCGGATGGAAGGACGGATAGCGTTCAACACGCTGCTCGGGCGGCTGCCCGGGCTGGCGCTGGGTGAGGGCCGCCTCGAATGGCGCGAGAATCTCGGCCTGCGCGGCCTCAAGGCTTTACCGGTGACCTTCGCATGAACATGCCCGTCCAGATCGACGCAGCCGAGGCGCGCCGCAAGCTGCTCGCGCGGATGCTGAGCGGCGACGCGAGCCCGGCCGCCACCGCCACGCCCGATCCGATCCTGCCGCGCGATCCGGCGCGTCTGGTGCCGCTGACCGCCGAGCAGAGCCAGCTCTGGCTGCATGCGCAGATGGCGCCGGACATGCCGCTCTATAATGAATCGATCACGATTCATCGGCTCGGGGCCTATAACCACGCCGCGCTCGAATATGCGCTGAGCGAGATCGTCCGCCGCCATGCGATCTGGCGGACTGCGTTCGTCGAAGTCGAGGGCGAGCTGATCCAGCAGGTTGCATCGGCACAGCCGATGGCGCTGGCGCTGATCGATATCAGCCACCTTCCCGAGGGCGAGCGCGAGGCCGAGGCATTGCGCCTCGCGACGGAGGATGCGCGCGCACCGATCCCGTTCGAGCAGGCGCCCCTGTTCAGGGCGCGGGTGATCAAGCTCGGCGCGGAAGAGCACCGGCTTTACCTCACGCTGCATCACATCATCTTCGATGGCGTTTCGATCTATCGCACGCTTGTGCCCGAGCTGGCGGCCTTGGTCGCAGCGTTCGAGGCTGGCGAGCCTTCGCCGCTGGCCGAGCCCGCGCTGCAATATGCCGATTATGCCGCCTGGCAGGCCGACGACACCGATCCGTCGAAGATCACCCGTCAGATCGACTTCTGGCGTAGCGCGCTCGCCGAACCGCTGCCGCGCCTTGAAGTCGCCGGCGACCGCCAGCGCTCGCCTGCCCCGACCCATGCCGGGTCGATGGAGGTGTTCGAGCTTTCCGAGCCCCTGATCCATGCGCTCAAGGCCCTTGCCCGCACCGAGGGCGCAACGCTCTATATGGTGCTGCTCGCCGCCTATAAGGCGATGCTGTTCCGCTATACCGGCGACAATGACATCATCGTCGGCGGCGTGACGGATACGCGGCGGCGGCCGGAATTGCAGGCGTTGATGGGCTATTTCCTCAACACCATGGCGCTGCGCAGCCAGCCCAGGGGCGACACCCCGTTCCGTGCCTATCTCGCCAGCGTGAAGCGCAGCGTGATCGGTGCGTTGGGCGCGAGCGATGTGCCGTTCGACCGGCTGATCCGCGCGCTCGACATCAAGCGCGGCAGCGGCACGCATCCGCTGTTCAACACGCTCTTCTCGATCGAGCCGCCGGTCGATCCCTTCCCGCAAGGCTGGGACCTGACTCAGATGGACGTCGTCGTCGGCGCGGCGAAATACGATCTCTATCTCGAGCTCGACGAACGGCCCGAGGGCATGGCCGGGCGCTTCCTTTATTCGACCGAGTTGTTCGACAAGGCGACGATCCACCGCATGATCGCGCACTGGACGCGGCTGCTCGAAGGCGCTGCCGCCGATCCGTCGACGCCGCTTGCCAAGCTGCCGATGATCGATGCGGCCGAGCAGACGCTGCTGGCCGAGACGTGGAACGACACCGCTCGTCCCCTGCCCCACAGCAATGTCGTCGACTGGTTCGCGGCGCGCGTGGCGGAGATGCCCGACGCGGCGGCGCTTGATTTTGGCGCGCACCACTGGACCTATGCCGAGCTCGACCGCCAGGCCGATGCGATTGCTGCGAAGCTGATTGCCCGGGGCATCAAGCCCGGCCAGCTGGTCGGCCTCGCGCTCGACCGTTCGCCCTGGATGGTCGCGGCGATGATCGGCGTGGCGAAGACGGGGGCTGCCTATCTGCCGCTCGACCCGGGCTTCCCGCCTGCTCGCCTCGCGTTGATCGTCGAGGGCGCCGAACCTGCCCTGATCCTGGTCGAGCCGGGCACTGAAGATGTGATCCCTAGCGACGCAGCGCCGCAGCTGGTGCTGGACCGGGTCTGGCCGGTCGAAGCCTATGACGCGCCTGCCATCGACGGCGAGGCATTGGCCTATGTCCTCTACACCTCGGGATCGACCGGCAAGCCCAAGGGCGTCGAGATCCCGCACGCTGCGCTCGTCAATCTGCTGATGGCGATGCAGGAAGCGCCGGGCTTCGCTGAAGGTGAAAGCCTGCTCGCGATAACCACCCTCTCCTTCGACATTGCCGAGCTCGAATTGTGGCTGCCGCTCGTGTCGGGCGGGCGGATCATTCTCGCGCCGCGTGACGTGGTGAGCGACATGGCGGCGCTGGCCGAGATGATCGCCGAGACTCAGCCCGATGTGATGCAGGCGACGCCGGCAACCTGGCGCGGTTTGATCGAGTCCGGCTGGGCGGGCGATCCCGATCTGCGCATCCTGTGTGGCGGCGAGGCATTGCCGCGCGCGCTCGTCGAGCAATTGCTGCCGCGCGTCGGCCAGCTCTGGAACATGTACGGCCCGACCGAGACGACGATCTGGTCGACGGTCGCGAAAGTCACCGCCGGCACAGGGCCGGTGCCGATCGGCCGACCGATCGCCAACACCAAGGTCCGCATCCTCGACCTTTGCGGCAATGATCTCCCCGTCGGCGGCATCGGCGAGTTGCATATCGGCGGGCGCGGCGTTGCGGTCGGCTATCGCGGCCGGCCCGATCTCACCGCTGAGCGCTTCATCGATCATGATGGCGAGCGCTTCTACCGCACCGGCGACCTCGCGCGCTGGCGGGCTGACGGCGTGCTCGAATGCCTTGGCCGGACGGACACCGAGGAGAAGATCCGCGGATTCCGCATTGCGATCGAGGAAGTCGAGGGCGCGCTGTCGAAGCTGCCCGGCGTCACCGCCGCAGCCGTCCGCGCCTGGCCCGATGCCAGCGGCGAGCGCGCGCTGGCGGGCTATGTCGTCGGTGAGGGTGATGCGGCCGAATGGCGCGCCGCCCTTGGCGAGACCTTGCCCGAATATATGATCCCCAGCCGGTTCGTGTCGCTCGACGCGCTGCCGATGACGCCAAACGGCAAGGTCGATCGCAAGGCGCTGCCCGAACCCGGCGTCTCGACCGATCGCATCGCATCGCCGCCCGAAACGCCCGAGGAGCAGAAGCTCGCGGCGATCTGGCAGACGGTGCTCAAGGTCGACATCGTCTACCGCGACGATGATTTCTTCGATCTCGGCGGCCATTCGCTGCTGATCGCGCGGCTGTTGCGGCGGATCGAGGCGGATTACGGCATCCGCCTGCCGATGGCGGCTTTGTTCCGCGCGCCCAAGCTTGCCGATATGGCGGCGCTCATCACCTCGGACCAGCCGATCGATGCAAGCGCGCTGATCCCGATCCAGCCGCATGGCACCAGGCCGGCGATCCTGTGGCTCGACGGCGGCTCGACCTTCATCCCGCTTGCTGACCGGCTCGGCACCGACCAGCCTTTCTTCGGCATCTCGGTCGATGGCGTGCTCGACGCAGCGGGCGGCTGCCCGAAGACCTTCGAAGAGGCCGCTGCGCTCGTCGTCGCGACCCTGCGCGAAGTCCAGCCGCATGGCCCCTATCGGATCGGCGGCTGGTGCACCTCCGGCATCCTCGCCTTCGCCGTCGCCTCGCAGCTTCGCGCGGCGGGCGAGGATGTGCCGCTGCTGATGCTGGTCCACGCCTTCCATCCGGTAAAGGCGCGCAAGATCGGCGCGGTGCGCTTCTTCCTGAGCAAATTGCGCTTCCATGTCGGCAAGTCGCTCGAGCAGCCCAAGGGCAAGAAGCTCGGCTATTTCTTCGAGCGGCTGCAGGGCATGTCGGACGCGGCCGCGCTCGCCGGCGGACGCGAGGCAGTGCTCCAGCCCAAGCTCCGCTCAGCGCTCGACCGCATCGCGATCCTCTACGAGCCTGCGCCCTATGACGGCGATGTCGTGCTGTTCCAGCCTTCGGAGCACCCCGATGTGCTCGATTTCGAAGCGGATTGGGCGAATAACGTGACCGGCAGTTTCACGGCGCATATCGTGCCGGGCGGGCATCGCACCATGCTGGAGCCGCCCTTTGTCGACAGCTTCGCGGCCATGCTGAAGCCGGCACTCGATCACGCCGCGGCGGCGCCGCCACAGCGTCTGGCGAGTTGAGATAATGGCGGTCGTCGAGATTCATCTGGGCTCGATTGACGTCGACTATACTGAGTTCGCGCGTTTTGCAGACCTGATCAGCGTCGAGGAACGCGCCCGCGCCGAGCGCTACCGGTTCGAGCGCGACCGGCGGCGCTTCATCGTCCGGCGCGGATGGCTGCGCACCTTGCTCGGCCGCCATGCCGGCGAGGCGCCCGAAAAGCTGGTCTTCACCTTCGGGGCCTATGGCAAGCCGGAATTGCCGGGCGGCCTGTGCTTCAGCCAGTCGCATTCGGGCGACCGGATGATGATCGCGCTTTCCGATATCGAAGTCGGCTGCGACATCCAGAAGATCGATGAGATGATGGACTGGCGACCGATCGCCGAAAGCCTCTTCTCTCTCGCCGAGCGGGCCGCGCTGGCGGCGCTCCCCGAGGTCGAGGGGCGCCAGGCCTTTTTCGAATGCTGGGCGCGCAAGGAAGCGTTCGTGAAGGCGGTCGGCCATGGGCTGTCCTACCCACTCGAGGCGTTTACCGTGTCCGTAACCCCCGACGCGCAATTGCTGGCAGGCGGCGGAGCCTGGTCGATCGCTGCCCTCTCGCCGGGAGAGGGTTATGCCGGCGCGGTGGTGGTGCGGGACGGCGTGGTGACGTGCAATTCGATCAACGTCAAAAGCCTGCACGAGCTGTAGAGGGGCGCTTTCCTGAACGGTCATGCCTGAACGGCTCCGGCGTTCGAGCTTTGGCTTTCCCTCGCCATTGCGTTTGCGGGACCGTTGATCTCGTGTGGCGCGGGAGGGTCGCGCTGAGGCCATATCTTGCCGATCAATCCCCGAAAGTCGGATCGCTCAGATTGAGTGCGTAGCGTGTTGATTTGAGCGCTCCGCTCGCGATGAGCACACGCTTTTCGACAAGGTCGGCCAGATCACGGGTTACGGTTGCCTTCGAAACTCCGGTTATGCTGGAGTAGTTGGCCGCACTCAGGCCGCCCTTGAATCCATCGGGTCCTTCGCGAAACATCCGCGCGACGGCACGCGCCTGCCGCTCGTTGAGCTGATCGCGAACCCGATCGAAGAGTTTGGTCTTGGCGATCAGGAAATCGACGAGGCTTTGGGTATGCGTTTGCGCTTCGAGCACCGCCTCCGCGAACCAGGTCAGCCAGGCGCTTACGGCCATGTCCTTATTGTTCGCTTCGAGCGCATCATAATAGGCGCCGCGCTTGCGCTGAATGACATGGGAGAGGGCGAGAAGACTCGGCTGGCCGAGCGCCTGTGCCAGCGCCTTCTCGACGAGCGCCCGTGCAATCCGACCATTGCCGTCTTCATAAGGGTGGATGCTGACGAAATAGAGATGGGCGATCCCGGCGCGGGTCAATGCTGGCAAAGGGTGCGCACCGTCCGGCGCACTGTTTGCGAACCAATCGATAAAGGCCTGCATCTCATCCGGTACGGCGTTTGAGGGCGGCGCTTCGAAATGGACCCTGGGCTTGTGCAGATAACCCGAAACCACCTGCATCGGCGTCTCATGCACGCGATAGGCGCCGATATCCGCGAGATCGGTACGACCGCGCAATATCATGCCATGCCAGCGGTGCAGCATCTCGTGCGACAATGGCTCGGCAAAACCACGATAAAGATCGACCAGCATCTCGGCGATGCCCGCCTCGGCGGGCGGAATGCGGCGGTGATCGGTTTCGAGACCGAAGTGTCGGCGCAAGGAAGACTGGACGCTTTCGCGGTTGAGCAATTCACCTTCGATCTCGGATGTCTTGAGCGCCTCGCCGGTCATCATGTCGATCAGGATCGCCGTGCGATCTTCGGCGCTGATATGCTTGATCGAGCCGATCTGCTCGCCCGCATGCTGCAGGAATCGCGCTTCAGGCAGGGCAAGCGCCGCATCGCTCCAGTGAAAGCGCGGCCAACCGGGTTGCTGCCAATTCCAAGCCATGAGGTATAAATGCTCCGTTTATAACTCACGAATTGGCATATTCTGAGTTATAAAGCGAATTTTATCGATCAAGCCTCAAGCCCGCGCGAGCCGCTCCGACCGGAAGAGCGCCACGATCTCAGCCAGCACCGGCCGCGCGACGAGCATCGCCAGCGCCGCATAGGTTACGCCGCCTGCTCCAACCAGGATCGCCAGCCGCAACGCCGGTGACGGCACGGTGACCAGACCGTCGACTGCCCGCACCACCACCGCCATACCCATCGCGGCGAGTAGCGGCGGGGCCACCGCGCGGGCGAGTGCCGTCGCGCTGGTGCCGATGATCGGCATCGCGATATAGGCGGTGAATGCTGCAAGGATCGGGAAGGCCGTGAGCCATGTCCAGGCGAGGCCGGTCGGGCCGCCGCGCACCGTCAGCAGGAAGCCGAGCGGCATGATCACCGCGCCCGCCGCCGAGGAGATCACCTGGATGCGGGTGTGACCAAGCGCTGTGGTCGCTGGGGCGAACAGGATCTGCAGCGTCACGAACGGCATCGCCAGCGCGAGGATCGCGACGATCGGCACCGCCTCGATCCATTTCGGGCCGAGCATCGTCTGCACGAACGGCGCCGCCGTGGTCGCGAGGCCGAAATAAAAGGGCAGCGAGACCATCATGATGATCCGCACCGATTTCTCGAAGGCATAGGCCGCCTCGCCGCTTTTGCCCTGCAGCCGCGCATAGGCCGTGAACGCGACCTCATTGAGCGGCGGGATGAACTTGGCGGTGACGATCTGCGCCAGGAACAAAGCGGTGGTGTAGAGCCCGAGCCGGTGCGGATCGAGCGCGCGGCCGCCGATGAACACGTCGGCCTGGGTCTGGATCAGCCACAGGAAGGCGCTGAGCAGCATCGCCCCGCCGAACCGCACCGTCGCGCCCGCGCCGGCGAGGTGGAAGCTCGGCCAGACCAGCAGCCGCGCCGCGATCGTCATGCCGATCGCCCGCGTCCACACCAAAGCGAGCGGCGCGAAGACGAGCGTCCACACCCCGAAACCGGCGAGCGCGCAGAGGATCGAGGTGAGCGCGCCTGCTGCAGCCGCGAGCAGATTGACCTTGGCCTGGCGGTGGAAATCCATTGACCGGGCAAGCAGGGCACTCGGCAGGACGATGAAGGGGTTGGCGAGGTACAGGAGCGACTGAACGACCAGCAGCTCGCCGACCGGAGGCTGCTTGAAATAGCTCGCGGCGAGCGGTGCCGCGGCTGCCTGGATCAGCGCGATCGCGACATTGAGAGCGACCAGCAGGCCGAACACCTGGCGCACGTCCTTCGTCGTAATCGTCTCGGCGCGGATCAGCGCGCCAGCAAAGCCGCCCCCATTGAGCAGGCTGAGCAGCACCAGCACGCTCTGCGTCATGGCGAACAGGCCGTAATCGGCGGGATTGAGCAGGCGGATGACGAAAAAGGTCGATGCCCACATGCTGATCTGAGCAACGATCTGGCTGCCCGACCGCCACATCACTGCCTTCACGACCCGCGAGCCAATGCCGTCGGGAGCCGCGGCTTCAATCGGCGTCGTCATATCGTTCAAGCTGGCACCACCCCGCTGCGATGGCAGCGTCCCGGGGAATAGGCCGGACGGGGTAGACGAAGCGTAAAGGGCGGGAAAGAATTTCGGTTCTTTCCTTCTCCCTTCCCCTCTCCTCTTAGGAGAGGGGCAAGCTGCGCAGCAGCGCGGGGTGAGGTTGAGGGCGTGACGCTTGTGCTGGTCACCCTCACCCTTCCCATCGCCTTGCGATGGGCCCCTTCCCTCTCCCGCTGGGAGAGGGAGAAGGAGAGGGATAAAAGTTTTCCACAGCTTATCTCTGATCCGGCACCGTTCGCCGGAACCCAACCCCAATCCCCTCGTTATCCGACCGACGAAAAAGGGGATTTTTTCGATGACGATACGCGACCTCATGCCGCGGCCCTGGCAGCCTTATCTCGGCGCCGGCCTGTTTGCCCTGTCCCTCGCTGTGCTGGCGGTGATGGCACCCAACATTGTGGCGATCGCCTGCGTCCTCGGCGGCGGCGCGGCGCTGGTGCTGTTCGGGCTGACCCGCTCGCGCTTCGCTCTGTTGCTCATGACATTGCTGATGCTGGCGATTTCGGGCTGCGCGCTGCTCGCCGCGTTCATCCTGGGCAGCTACATTCTGTTACCGGTCGGGGCGATCCAGATCCTCGCGATCCTGCTGCTCGAAAGCCGCGAAAGCCGGTTCTGGATGGAAGGCGTGCCGATGATGAACGCCGGCAATCGCCATCACGCTTGATCCCGGGGCCTGATCACGGGTAGCGCCGGCGACACTCAGGCCGCGGCAGGCGCACTCTGTTGGTCGAGGTGCAGATAGAGCGCGCTGAAATCGGCTGCGGCCCTGATCGCTTCCCAATTGTCGAAGGTGATATGCCGCCGCTCGCGCCGGATGAGCCCATCGGCGGCAAGCGCGCGGAGCGTACGATTGACGTGGACCGGGGTGAGCCCGACCGCATCGCCGAGCTGCTCCTGAGTCATCGGCAACTCATAGCCATGGTGCTGCGCGATCCCTGCCGCTTCCATTCGCAGCGCGAACTCGCAGAGCAGATGCGCAACCCGCGTCCGGGCATCGCGACGCCCGACATTCAGGACCCATTCGCGGAAGATCGAGGCATCGACCAGCGCGTCGGTCCACAAGGCCCTGCCGATCGAAGGATGCCGTAACGCCAGCTGCTGAAGCGCCTCGCGCTCGATTTCGGCGCATTCGAGCCGGGTAAGCGCCTGGACGCTATGATCGGCACGATTGAGGAACAGATGCTGCAGGTCGAGGAAATCGCCGGCCATATGGATCGACACGATCTGCCGCGCGCCCTCGGCGGTCAGTTTTTGCCGGAACGCCAGGCCCGAAATGATGAAGCTGCAAATCTTGCGGGCCGGCTCGCCCTCCCGCAGCACATAGGCGGGTGCCTCATAGCCGCGCCGCACAAAGGGCAACGCGCGGACCGCATCGCAATCCGCATCGCTCAGCCGCGCGCGCGTCCGCAACTTGCGTATGATCTGGTCGGGGACCACCTGGTCTGACACATTGGCTCTCCGCTGGGCGGGAGCTCACGCATCTCTCAGTCGCCGCACCCCGGGGATAGCTTGCCGACGATGAAGCGACACTAACATAGACGTTCGTTTCTGTCTTAACAAATGTACGATAATTGATGACGATCTATATCAATCCATTTGTCGACAACGCGTCCTAATGGTATCTTTCCCACATCGCCGACTGAGCAGTACGGGCCGCGGCGCCTGAGAGACGTAGCGCTCCCGCCTGCTGGAGGGTCGCTCATGCCCATGCTCTTCTTCCACTTTCACGATGGCGTCGAACGCCTCGCCGATCCCGAAGGCGCTGAATTGACGCCGCCCCAGGCCCGCGCACGCGCCCTGAGGGAGGCACGCGCGATGATCGCGCATGATGTGCTCAGCGGCATCGTCGATCTCAGGCAACGGATCGATGTGGAAGAGGCGGACGGAACGCTGTTCCAGACCCTCTGCTTTCGGGATGCGGTCGAGATACGCGGCCTGAACCGCGGCCGGGACCGCTGAATCGCGTGCACGCTCTTGCCTCACATTATGGTTCCTTGCCGCGCGATATGCTGTACGGTCGCTGATGCCTCGCTTCTTCTTCCATGTCCTGAACGACGCCGCGTTCATGGCGGATGAAGAGGGACAGGAACTTCAAAACGTGGAGGCGGCGTGCAACGAAGCCAGGCGGGCGATCGGAGAGATCATCGCTCATGAGGTGGCAGCTGAGCTGAATACCGTTCACCTCAGCGTCCTGGTCGATGACGAGACCGGCACCCGGGTCGCGAACATCAAGGCCGTCACGCACATCGTCTTTTCGGTCAGCCCCTTCTCCGAGTAGAACAGCGCGCCAGTCCCAAAGAGGCACGAGAATTTCCCTATTAATTAACCTAGATCAGGTTTATCAAAATGCACCGATCGTCTGCAGCCTGAGCATGATCGGCTGAGAGACGCCCGCGCTCCCGCTCGCAAGGAAGCGCCATGCTCGAGGGATTGCCCGTCCTGATCGTCGAAAACGAGCCGCTGATCGCGCTCGATCTCGTGGCTGCCGTGCAAAATCAAAACGGCATTGTCATCGGCCCGGTCCCCACAGTCGCCGAGGCGCTGGCGATCCTCGCGGGCCAGCCGATCGGCGCCGCCATTCTCGACGCCAAACTCGACGATCGCGACATCACCCCGGTTGCGGTCCGCCTGCTCGAACAGGCAGTGCCCTTCGTCATCCATAGCGGAACCGGCCTCCCCGCCGAGCTAGCCGCCAGCCACCCCGATCTGCCCGTCATCCTCAAGCCGAAGCGGCCCGAAGACGTGGTCGCGAGCCTGGGGGAGCAATTGCGGGCCGCCGTTAAGGCAAAGGCGGGCAGAGTCGGCGCTCGATCGACTTCGCGCGAGCGATCAGCTATTCCAGCCGTCTGACGAGGAGATGCGCATGGCCATGTTTCCGAAGATCGACAGCCCTTGTCCCTATAAGAGCAGGCTTGCCTCGGTCATGGACGGCGATATGTGCCGCATGTGCAAACGCCAGGTGTTCGACCTGACCGAGATGCGCGACGAAGAGCGCGTCGCTTTCATGGCCGGCTGCACCGCGGATGAAGTCTGCGTTTCCTACCGCATAGCGCTGCGTCCTGCACTCGCCGCCGCTGCCATGGCGGTTTCTGCGCTGGCGCCGATGGCGGCGGCCGCGCAGGAACAGGAGATAGACATCGTCGTCGGTGGCGTTCGCGCCCCGGCCCATGCCACATTCGTCACGGTTGCCGCCAACCACATGGCGCCGGCCTTGCCAGTCGTCTATGAAGATGAGGGCAACATCGCCAAAAAACCTGCCGAAGCGCGCAGGGCAGATCCTGCCACCTCGGGCGGACACGGCCCTGCGCCGCTCAAGGTTTCGCCGGCCGCGCCCTGACCTCGGCCATGGTCTCCAGCTGAAGCAGGCTGGCGAGTTCGCTCGCCGCAAGCACTGACTGGGCATCGCCATTGCCGATCGTCAGCGCGATATGGGTGCTGTCGAAGCTGCCGAGCGTCATGTCGAAGCTGCGCCATCGCCCATCGACCCAGGCCAGGGTCCAGCTGTGCGGCAGGAAAGCGTTGCGCACGCCGTGATAGTGCGCACCGACATAGACCAGGCCGTTCACGACCCGGGTCGGGATGCCGGCGGACCGGCCAAGTGCCGCGAGCACCACGGCATCCTCGGTACAGTCCCCTGCGCGGCGCCGGATCGCCTCAAGCGCCGAATAATGGCCCTTATAATCGACATTGGGCAGCAATTCCCGCGCGCGTTTTGCGAGCATCGTCATCTTGGTCGCATCGCTCACATGCATATGTGAGACGGGCGCCGCGACCGATATCAGCTGAGGATCGTCGCTTTGCAGCCATGCAGTCGGCAAGCGCGCATTGGCTAGCCCGGCATCGTCATCCGCAAGCGCTGGACTCAGGCTGGAGCCGCAGGTGGCGCAGATATCGAGGATGATGGCGTCACCCTCAGCGGTTACCCGCTGCTCGGGCGTCCGCGGCGGGACGAAATCGATCCCATCGCGAAAAGTGAACCGATAGCGGATGTGCCCCTGCAGCGCTCCTGGCGACACTGCAAAGGGCGACCGGATCGACAGGTCGAGTTCGACGCTGGCGGGTGGGTATGGTCGCAGTGCCGTGTCGCGATTGGTACGGCGGAAGATGATGCCGGTGCCGAACATCGGCTGGGTGGTCGACAGGATATGGTGTGTGCCGTCGAGCACGAGCTTCGCCACGGAACGCAGCTCACCGCCGTCATAATGGCGGCGCAGCAGCACTATCGCGCCCTGGGGATCGGGCCCGGCTCTCGGAAACGGCTCGATCACGACGCGCTCCACCGTCGCCGCCGCCACATTGAGGCTCATGAAGTCGAGCTTTGGCGTTGCCACCGGATCCCAGCCGGGGAGCAGCCCATCGCCATCGTCGAACCGAACGCCAGGTGGCAGCGCGACCCTTGTGATGTGCCAGTCAGATCCGGTCCGCCGCACGATCTCGGCGATGGCCCCGTCGATCCGCGCATCGGTCTGTACCTGGTTCTTGCCGTCCCCTGATGAGATGCTGATCGAGAGCGTGTGGCCTGCCGCATCCTCAGTGACGAAGGTGCGGCTCGACAGCTGGATTGCGCCATGATGCCGTTCGACCAGGCTGATCTCGCGGGTGTCTATTATCTCGCGGCCATTCGGCTTCACCAAGACATCATGAAAGGCGCGGCCGATCGGCGTGCCGTCCACGGTGAAGATCACATACCATGCCGGTTCGTCCGCCGGCGCCGCGGCGCCCGCACCGCACAGGCAGAGCAATATGCCCGCAAGCAGCCCGCGATCGAGCCTCACGCCAGCGGCAATGCAGGCGCGAGCAGAGGCGCATCGAAATGCCGCCGCATCGTCGTGACCAGCAGGATGATCGCCGCAACCATCAGTCCCGCCGCCGCGATGAAGGGCGCGCCGGGGAAATAGACGCCGCGGGCATTGGCATAATGCTCGAAGATATGCGGCATCACCACTGGCCCGATGATCGAGGTCAGCCCGATCATGCTGGCGATCGCGCCCTGCAGCTCGCCCTGGCTGTCCTCATCGACCCGCATCGTCATCATGCTCTGCAGCGCTGGAAAGGCGATCCCGGTCATCGTGCCGATCACGATACCGAGATAGACCATCCATCCCGACGACGCGAAAGCGAGCACCAGATAGCTCGGAATGCCGAAAGCGAGGCTGATCACCGCGCTGCGTCGCTCGCCGAAGCGCGCGATGATCGGGCCGGTGAGGATGCCCTGCCCGATCGCCAGCAATGTTCCGAACAGCGCAATCGAAAGCCCGATCTGCAAGGGCGACCAGGCGAATTTGGCGATCAGGAAATAACCCCAGGTCGAAATCTGCGATTGCGCGGCGAGCTGCATCAGGAAGATGGTGCCGAGCACGCCGAGGACGAACGGGATTTTCGCCATGTGCCCGAGCATACCGAGCGGATTAGCGCGCGCGAGGGTGAAGGCGCGGCGACGCTCCTTCGGCAGGGTCTCGCGAAAGGTGAAATAGCCGATCGCCGCACCGCTGAGCGCAAGGATGCAGGCCGCGACGAACGGCAGGCGCACGCCGAACGTGCCGAGCAGGCCACCAATTGCCGGGCCGAGCACAAAGCCACAGGCGCCGGCGCCGCCGAGAATGCCGAACTGGCGGCCGCGTTCCTCGGGCGGAAAGATATCGGCGATGCAGCTGTTCCCGGCCGCCCAGGTCGCACCCATGATCCCCGAGATCAGCCGCCCGGCATAGAGCCAGGCGAGCGTCGGCGCCCAGGCCATCACGCCATAATCCACCCCGAGCGCGGCAAGCGTGACAAGCAGCACCGGCCGCCGCCCGAACCGGTCGCTCAACGCACCGATCAGCGGCGAGAACAGGAACTGCATCGCGGCGTAGATCAGCAGCAATTCGCCACCGATGATCGCCGCATGATCGACACTCGTATGCGCGAGGCTTTCGACCAGGGTGGGCAGGATCGGCATGATCAGCCCGATCCCGGCCATATCGATGAACACGATAAAGGCGATCAGGAACAGTCGGTTGTCGGCCTTGGGCATATCGCGGTTGGTTCCCCCGGGATGCTTTCTAGGGGGTGTTTGGGGGATTGGGAACGGGGCGGACCCTGCCCTCCCGCCCTTCCGGGAGAGCGGCGAGATTTATGAGCGGAGCGACCATCCGGTGAGCGCGTAAATCAGGATCGCTGTATTCCGGTGGGAAGCCGTCAGCGCAAGGGCGCTTTTCAAGCCCGCAACGATCGGCTCCTGCCGATGTGAGCTTCACGCAATTGCATCTGCCATGCCTTGCATACTAAACTTTGCGCGCATGCTTCACAAAAACAGCCGCCTCTCGAAGCAGCGCTCCAATAGCCAAGCACCCGCTGCTACAGGCGAGTAAAATCACACCGATATCATTGTGGATGAATGCCCAGCCACCCTCTCGCCGGTAGATGGATGCGGCAACCAAAAAAACGCTCAGACTGAAAATCACGATACCCAGGCGTCCGAGCCTTGGCAGGAAAGCACCTGTCCCGATCAGCACCGTCATCACGGTCAGAAATACGGCTCCGCTGGCGGCTTCCATTTGCAAGGCTATTTTTCTGTACTCGTTTCTGCCTCATGCGGCTCAACCTTGATGGGGCATGGCGCAGGGTGAGGATAGAGCATCAGACCATATCGCCCCGCTCTTATTTTGTCGCCGACGTGACATCCAGCGATCTGAGAAGGTCGAACCATTGTGGTTCCGGTAATCCCCTTCTGATCCCGGGCACTTACTACAACCGCTCCAGCACGCCAGCTGCCTTGATATGCGCCGAAACCGACGATGGTGGCGATCTCGGGCATGGTTTCCCGCTTGCTAATTTCGTTGTCTATAATTCCGCACGTCGTCAATACTGTGGCCATGCCAAGAAACGTCATGACGAGACAGCCAAGTCCGCTGCTCCTGAACAAGATTATGTCAATCTTCAGCAACCTGATGAGGCGGTTCATCTCAAACTGGTAAGCGACACGGATTGGGGTTGCAACGGTGCGGCTGTCTTTGAGCTGGTGGGAAAGAAGACAGTCTCCAGCGCCGACACCATTTTATGGCGGAGGCGGGCGATGCCCGGTGGCCGCCGGCCTTGTGGGCCAAACCGCTTGCCACATCCCCGAGACGGCATGAGAGATAGGCAATGGCGCCTGACCCGACCGAAACCTTCTCCACCCGCCCGACCCGATCGCGCGCCATCGGCTGTACGCTGGCGCTGCTGATCTTTATCGGCCTTCCGGTCGCTGCCATCCTCTGGCTTACAGCCGTCCCCGGCCATTCCTACACCGGTCCCCTGCCTCCGCTCGACGCCGGCCAACAACAGATCGCGGCCAATCTCGAAGCCCATGTCCGCGCGATCGCCAGCAAACCGCACAATATCGAGCACCCGGCCGCGCTCGAATTCGCCGCGCTGCATATCGAGGATGCGCTGACCGACATGGGCTATCAGGTCCACCGCCAGCCGCTCGGCCTGGATGGCAGCGAGCGCAATATCGAGGTGGTGATCGATCCCGCCACGCCGGCCGCCGAAACGCTCGTCATCGGCGCGCATTATGACAGCGCGTTCGACGCGCCCGGCGCCAACGACAACGCCACCGGCACCGCCGGCGTCATCGAGCTCGCCCGGCTGCTCGCCGATCTGCGCGGCAAATCGGCGCTGCGCATCAGGCTCGTGCTGTTCGTCAATGAGGAGCCGCCCAATTTCCAGACCGCGAATATGGGCAGCCTGGTCTATGCCGAGCGCCTGAAGCGGAGCGGCGAGCCGGTGATGGGCATGCTCTGCCTCGAAACGCTCGGCTATTACAGCGATCAGCCCGGCAGCCAGCATTATCCGGCGCCGCTCGACCTGCTCTATCCGCACACCGGCAATTTCGTCGCCTTTGTCGGCCTGACCTCGTCCCGCAGCTTCGTGCGCAAGACGGTCGGCGCGTTCCGGGCGCAGGCACAGTTCCCGAGCGTCGGCGGCACCGCACCGGGGTTCGTCACCGGCATCGACTGGTCGGATCACTGGTCGTTCGAACAGGTCGGCATTCCGGCAGTGATGATCACTGACACGGCGCCCTTCCGCTATCCCTGGTATCATCGGCGCGGCGACACGCGCGACAAGGTGGATTATGCGAAGCTTGCCCGGGTGGTGTCGGGGCTCGAGCGCGTGGTCAGGAGTTGGGCGACGGCGCCTTCCTCGAGCTCGAAGGCGTGAGCACGTAAAGCCGGCCGCCACGCGGTTGCAAATGGACAAGATCAGCCACGCTATTTACCTTCCCCACATGGCCAGCCCTCTCGGGATGCACGCGTGCTGATTGAATTCGACCATCGGCAATCGGACTCGCCTTACGTCGAGCGGATATGGCGGAGCCGCTCCAGGCAGGGCGGCTCTTTCTTCTCCATGGCGGAGAGCTGCATCGAGATCGTCTTCACCAGGCTGCCGGAATTCACAGCGGCAACGTTGCGCGGACCGGTGTCCAAGGGGGTGCTCCTCGAATGTCCGCCGAACGGCGAATGGCTTGCCGTGCGCTTCAAGCTGGGCACCTATCTGCCGCAGTTCCCGACGGCGTCGTTGATCGACCATCGGAGCGTCGATCTGCCCCTGCTTCCAAATGGCCGCTTCTGGTTTTCCGGCCAGTCCTGGGAGATTCCGAGCTACGCCACGATCGAGGATCTCGTCGCCCGCCTCGCAGCCGCCGGCGTGATCGCGCTGAACCGGGCAACCGATGCCGCGATCGAAGGCGATCACAGCTATATGAGCCAGCGATCGGTGCAGCGCCATTTTCGCCACGTCACCGGCATGACCTTCAGCGCCTGGCAGCAGATCGGGCGCGCGCGGCATGCCGCGGGGTTGCTGGTGAACGGGTCCTCGGTGCTCGATGCGACATTCGACGCCGGCTATTTCGATCAGGCGCACCTGACCCGCTCGGTCAAACAGCTGATCGGCACCACTCCCGCGCGCCTGGCGCGAGAGCGGCCGCAATTGTCGTTCTCGTACAAGGAAGAGAGCGCCTGATCGGTTAGTCGGGGTGTGACACCGAAGGAGCGCGGCGATGAGTTTCCAGGCGTATCTGGACAATATCCAGACCAAGACCGGAAAGTCCCCGGACGAGTTCCGCGCATGGGGCATCGAGCGCGGCTTTGCCACGAGCGAGGGACTTGCGGGCGGCGTAAAGGCGGGCGCCATCGTCGCCGCCCTCAAGGACGAGTTCGGCCTGGGTCATGGCCATGCCATGGCCATCGTGGCACTTCTCAAGGGCAAGACGGGGGACGCATGATGACGAAAGACAAACTCGGACGCATCGCCGGCTATACGATGAGCGGAGTCGTTATTGCCTTCATGCTGCTCGATGGCGGGATGAAGCTCGTCCCGCTTGACGTGGTGATCAAATCGACTGCTGAACTTGGCTATCCCCCCTCGCCGGAGCTCGCGCGCGGGCTTGGCGTGGTCGCGCTGCTCTGCACTGCGCTTTACGCCTTTCCCCGCACCTCAGTGCTCGGCGCGATCCTGCTGACCGCTTATATGGGCGGCACCGTCGCCACCCATCTCCGCGTCGGCAATCCGCTCTTCAGCCATATGTTGTTCGGCGTGTACCTGGCTGTTCTCACCTGGGGCGGGCTTTATCTGCGCGACCCACGGATCAGGGCGATACTGCCCTGGCGGCCCGCCCTATAGCTGCAGGCCGAACCGGGGCGCGAGCCACGTCATCAGCGCGTAAAGGATGATCGTGAGGACGCACCCGCCAAGCAGCGCGAGCCAGAACGAGATGCCGTGGCGGAGGAGCGCCGGTATCAACAGGAACATCGGCATCGAGGGGAGGACATACCAGAAGGTCGCCCCCGCATGCGCGGCCATGTTCTCAGCGTCGGGCTTTTCCGACCACAGCCAGATCATCCCCAGCACCGATACCAGCGGCAGCGACGCGATGAGCGCGCCGAAGCCTGGATAGCGCTTCGCGATCGTTGACGCCGCGGCGATCAATATGCCTGAGATCAGGGCTTTCAAAGCAAGATAGAGCATCGCCGCATAGTGCGCCGCTGGCCGGCAATGGCAAGGGCCGGCCCGGTCTTGCCCGGTGCTGAATGCGCGGGCGTTAACCATCAGAATTGCCTCGGGTGCGGAACCGGCCCGGCGCGCCGCTGGTTCTGCAATTCCCTGCCACATGGTCAGCCGGCCTCGTCCAAGGCCGTGATTCAGAACCAGATATTGAACCGGCCGGGCCGCAAAAAAGGAATCAGAGACATGTCCGACAACACCGACATCTCGAAGCTGGATGATCTCATCGTCACGACGATCGACAGCATAAAAGGCTATGAACATTCGGCCGAGCATGTGGACGCAGCGCGCTATGCCGACCTGTTCCGCCAGTTCGCCGCGGAACGGCGGGAGGTGGTCTCGACCCTTCAGGCCGCTAGCCGCGCGCTCGGCGGCACGCCGAACGATTTCGGCTCCGTCGCGGGTACGCTGCATCGCCGCTTCGAAGACCTGCGCAATGCGCTGGGCGGCGACGACGAAACCATCATCAAGGAAGTCGAGCGCGGCGAGGATTATCTCAAGGAGGAGTTCGAGCGGGCGCTAGGCGACGACGCGATCTCGGCCGAGACCCGAGCAGTCATCCAGGGCTGCTATGCGACGGTCAAAAAAGGACATGACGCGGTCAGCCAGCTCAAACACCAGCTCGCCGCAGTAGACTGACGCGGTGCGTGACGGCCGGGCCCGGTTGGGCTCGGCCGCTTGCCCAACACAGACGTTCAGCTGGACCCTTTCGACTGCTATGCACCAGGTCGAACGGGAGCAGTCCGATGATGTTCGCCAAACAGCTGCGCGAGGCCGTCATGCGCGGCGAAATCACCTGCAGCGTGCGCATCTGGCAGAGCCCGCGCGTCAAGGTCGGCGGCCGCTATCGCCTCGGCCCCGGCTGGATCAACGTGACCTCGGTGCGCGAGATCGGCTTCCACGGCATCACCCCCGAACTCGCCCGCCGCTCCGGTTTTCAGGGCGTGATCGATCTCCTCAAGATCGCAAAACACGGCGCCGGCGAGACAGTCTATCTCGTCGAGTTCGACTATGAGGAATGAGCGATCGGCTCGGCCTCACGCCTGGTCTCCCCCTCGCCTGATCTCATCGCCAATCCAGTCAGTGAAGGCCCGCATCGCAGCGGTCTGTTGGCGCGACTTCAGCCGCGTCAGCCAATAGCTGCCGGTATCGATCTCGATCGCGAAGGGCTGGAACAGCCGCTCGGTCACAAGCTGATCGAGGAACATCGCCGGCGGGGCGAGCGCCACGCCAAGCCCGTTCTCGGCCATCGCCACCATTAGGGTCGAGCTGTCGAACACCGGCCCGCGGAGCGACGGCGGCGTAGCGCCCGCAGCCTCGAACCAGCGTGGCCATTCATCGGCGCGGTAGGAGCGCAGCAGCGTCTCGCCGGTCAGCGCTTCCGGGCTGTGCAAGCGCTTCGCGACGGCGGGCACGCATAACGGGCTGAGCGGCGCCGGCATGATCGGCTCGGCATGGGTGCCGTGCCAGGCACCATCGCCGAACCGGATCGCGAGATCGAGGCCCTCGCCGGCAAGATCGACGCGGTTGTTGTTGGTCATCACCCGCAGATCGATGTGCGGGCACGCCGTCGCGAAGCGATCGAGCCGCCGCATCAGCCAGCCAGCCGCGAAGGTCCCGACCACACCCAGCGTCAGCACTTCGCGCAGCCGGCCATCGGCATAGCGCTCGAGGGTCACGCCGATCCGGTCGAACGCGTCGGCGACCACCGGCACCAGCGCGTGCCCCTCGTCGGTGAGCGCGAGGCCGCGCGGCAGGCGGCGGAACAGCGGCACGCCCAGCCGCTGTTCGAGCAGCGCAACCTGATGGCTCACCGCGCCCTGGCTGACGCAGAGTTCAAGGCCTGCGCGGGTGAAGTTGAGGTGACGCGCGGCGGCTTCGAAAGCGCGCAAGGCATTCAGCGGAAGATGAGCGCGGTCCACGCGTGAGGCATGAACTGGATTGATGGCTCTGTCGAGAATTGATGCTTTGCCGTCGCGCCCGATCGGGGGCCAGATAGCATCTCAAGCAAGGGGAGCCTCATGATGCACCGGCGCATATTCAAGACCTGCGCGACACTGCTGGCGATCACGGTGATGGACTGCGGGCCGACCCGGAGCCAGACCGCAGCGACAGCACCGAGCCCTCAACAAAAGCAGGGGCAGCCCGTCGAGATCGCGCTGTGGCCGCAAGGGCTGGCAATTACGAAGCCTGAGCTCGAAACGCCCGCGACGGGCAGCCACGAGACGAGGGCCGCAGGCACCAAACCGGTTGCGGGACGGCCATGGACCTATGTCGGCAACGCCTGGCGGCCGACCATGACCATCTATCCGCCAAAGGGCGAGAACACCCACGCCGCGCTCATGGTATATCCCGGCGGCGGTTATCAGGTCCTGGCGATCGACCTTGAAGGCACCGAGATCTGCGACTGGGCGACTTCGCGCGGCATCACCTGCGTGGTCCTCAAATACCGCGTCCCGCAGACCTGGTGGCACAAGGATTGCGGCGATGGCCACAAATGTCAGCGCCAGCCCAACCCGTTCCTGCCGCTGCAGGACGCCCAGCGCGCGATGGGTCTGTTACGCCAGCGCGCGGCGGGCCTTGGCGTTGATCCGCACAAGATCGGCGTCATCGGATTCTCGGCCGGCGGGCATCTGGTGACGGCGATCAGCAACGCGACGGGGCGCAGCTACACGCCGGTGGACGCCGCTGACACGCTCAGCGCCCGCCCCGATTTCGCGATGCCGCTCTACCCCGGCCATCTCTGGGCCGAAGAGGGAACCGAGCTCTATCCGTTCGATCCGATCAGAGCCGATTGCCCGCCGACCTTCATGGTCCAGGCCGAGGATGATCCAGTCGACGATGTCCGCAATTCCATCGCCTATTTCCTCGCGCTCAGGGAGAGCAAGGTGCCGGTCGAGATGCACATCTACGCCCATGGCGGCCACGCCTTCGGCGCCCGCCCGACCGCCGAGCCAATCACCCACTGGCCCGCGCTGGCCGAGACCTGGCTTCGCACGATACACGTCCTTTGATGTGCGCTTGATACCGCTTCAGGCAGGCGCCTTTCTTCCCCGCTCCTTTCAGGAGAGGGGCAAGCTGCGCAGCAGCGCGGGGTGAGGTTGAGGGCGAGACACTCATGTCCGTCACCCTCACCCTTCCCATTGCTGCGCAATGGGCCCAGCGTTGGGTCGGTCATGCCCCCGGCATGACCTGAACAGCGCGGGGCGCTGTTCACCCAACGCTCCTCTCCCGATGGGAGAGGGAGAAGATCAGCCGTTGACTGTGGTCGCCAGAACTCTGGTGCAAACAGCTGCAATCATTATAGACTTGCCTCCTCAAACGCCCGCCTTGCCGGGCGTCGTTCATTCCCAAGGAGGCAGGCATGACCATCACCATCACCGCTTTCGAGCGCTCGCCCGATGGCGGCAAGGGACTGGCGCGGGATACGCGGGTGCGCTGGGCGCTCGAGGAAGCGAACCTGCCCTATGAGGTCCGCCTGGTGTCGTTCGGCGCAATGAAAGAGCCCGCGCATCTCGCGATCCACCCGTTCGGCCAGATCCCCACTTACGAGGAAGGCGATCTCGCGCTGTTCGAAACCGGCGCGATCGTCTTTCATATCGCCACGCACAATCCGGGCTTGCTGCCCGAGGAGGCCAATGCCCGCGCCCGGGCGATCACCTGGATCTTCGCCGCGCTCAACACAGTCGAGCCGCCGATCCTCGAGTTCGTGACCGCAAGGATCTTCGAGGCCGACAAGCCTTGGGCCCAGGACCGGCTGCCGCTGGTCGCTGATCGTGTCCGCGCGCGCCTCGAACAGCTTTCCGCCTATCTGGGCGATGCCGAGTGGCTCGATGGCCCCTTCAGCGCCGGCGACCTGATGATGGCCTCTGTCCTGCTCAGGCTGAGAATGTCGGGCATCCTCGACGAATTCCCCAATCTCGCCGCCTATGTCGCCCGCGGCGAAGCACGGCCCGCCTACAAACGCGCGTTCGAGGCGCAATTGGCGATCAACGCTCCAGCCGGCTGATCGACGCTGGCTCCATTGATACCGCTATCCTAATTTGGTAGCGCTACCAGCACCGTACGGGCCGATTCATCAAGGCCCGGCGGACAAAGGGAGAGCGATGAAGAAGCTGCTGACCGCGTGCCTGATTGCCGCCTTGCCCTTGTCCGCCCCCATATCCTCCGCCGCCGCAGCGCCAGCCGATCCGCTGGCGCCGACCGGCCGCTGGTCGGCCTATACCGCCGGGCGCGGCGCCACCCCGCCAATGGGCTGGAACACCTGGAACGCCTTCGCCACTGACATCGATGAGGACAAGGTCATCGGGTCGGCGCAGCAGATCGTCGAGCTCGGGCTCGCGGCCAAGGGGTATCGCTACATCAACCTCGACGATGGCTGGGCGCTGAAGCGCCGCATGCCCGACGGCCAGATGATCCTGCGTACCGACAAATTCCCATCCGCGCGCATCGGCGGCGATACGCCGACCTTCAAGCCCTTCACGGATCGGCTGCACGCAATGGGGCTGAAGGCCGGCATCTATTCGGATCTCGGTCGCAACACCTGCTCGGAAGCCTGGTCGGAGACGGACACGGATCTGCCCAAGGGCAATGTCCTGGAGCGCGAAGTGGGCCTTTACGGCCGCATCGATCAGGACATCGGCCTCTATTTCGCCAAATGGGGCTTCGACTATATCAAGGTCGATGGCTGCGGCCTGCGCGATTATGGGCCTCAGAATCCCCGCGTCCTCTCGGGCAAGTTCCGTGGGCTTGGGCCATACCTCGATTCCGGGGCCGTCACGCGCACGGACATTCCAGCGATCCAGGAGATGTTCCGGCACATCAACCTCGCGCTGGTGCGCAACAATCCGGACGGCGACTATATCCTCTCCCTCTGCATCTGGGGTGCTGCGAACGTCCGCACCTGGGGCAAGGACTATGGCGCCGTTTCGCGCACCAGCGACGACATCTCGCCCGCCTGGGGCCGGCTGCTGGTCAATTACGACAGCAGCGTCACGCGCTCGCTCTACGCGCATCCCGGCTCCTGGAACGATGCCGACATGCTGCACATCGGCGCGGGCGATTTCGACGCGAACCATCTGACCGAGGCGCGCTCGCATTTCGCGCTCTGGGCGATGCTCAATTCGCCGCTGATGATCGGCACTGATCTGCGCAAAGCCCCCAAGGCCCTGCTCGACATTTTCGGCAATGCCGACATCATCGCGCTCGACCAGGACCCCGCCGGCAATCAGGCAGTGCTCGCCCATGATTCAAGCGACCTGCAGATCCTGGTGAAGATCCTTGCCTCGGGCGACAAGGCGGTGGCGATCTTCAACCGGAGCTCGGGCGCCTATGATGTCGATCTGAGCGCAAGCCACCTCAAATTCACCGACACGGCGCCGATCGAGCTGACCGATCTCTGGACCAAGCAGCGCACCAGCTTCACCAGGCGCACGCGGCTGCACGTGGCCCCGCGCGAGACGCTGATCTTCCGCGCCCACGGAACCCGCTTACTGCAAGGCGGCTATTATCTGTCGGAACAGCCCGGCAGCGTAAACCCGGCCGTTGACGGCACGGTTCGCCCGGCGGTCGATCCCACCATCTTCCGCACGGCGTCCGGTTGGGCCGGAACCGGCGGCGCCGGCGATCGGCCGACCTATGCCGGCTGGGGCGGCGCCCGCGCCGACAGCGCACCTTATGGCCAGACCCTCCACATCGCCGGCAAGCCCTTCGCGGCAGGTATCGGTGTGCTCGCCAACTCCCGGCTCGAGGTCCGCAACACTCAGGCGGCGCGCTTCATCACCATGGTCGGCGTCGACGACACCGCGACTGACAAGACGCACGCCGTGACCTTCGCCGTTTACGGAGACGGCAAGCTGCTCGCGACCAGCGCACCGCTCAAATGGGGCATGCCTGCCCGGCCGCTCTCGGCTCCCGTCGCGGGCGTAAAGCTGATCGAACTGGTCGCCCGCAGCACTGGCGCCGACAATGAACGGCTGACTGTTACCTGGGGCGAGGCGGCGCTGATGGAGCGTTGATGCGGCCAGAGGCAGCTGAGCGCCCCGCTCAGTCGCCCTGGTCGGCGCAATCCTTCCGCTCGGGCTCGGCCCAGCAGCGCAAGCCCTGTTCGATCGCCGGGCGCTCGGGAACGGCCAGATTCGCATCGGCAAAATACCACTCGAAGACCAACGCGCCCGGCTGGTCCGGCTCGAGATAGAATGTCGGCTCGGCGGCGCCGGCCGCAGACCGCACCAAGACTGACGATACCGGCTTCAAAGCCCGGGCCAGTTTCGGGTCATCACCGCACAGCCCGTCCGCCGCGGCGTGGAACGCAGTGCCTAGCCGGTGCTCGAGATCGTCCAGTCGTGCCGCCGGAAAACTCGTCCGGTCCTCGTGGACCATCAACGGCCGATCCAGCTCGATCGCGATCCGGTCTGAACATCCCCTCACCGTCGCGGCCATCGCGCTCGTCGCAGCCGCAACCGGAACAGCGACAGCTTTCGGCGCGGCCTCTGATTGGTTGTCGGGCGTCGCGGCGGAACAGCCGATGAGCATCAGCGGAAGCGAAACGGAAAGAAAGAACCGATAGTTCGTCACGGCCAATCTATAGCGGCTTCCCAGCATGCTTCAAATGGCCGGCATAGCATCTTCGGCGTCCACCAGCGCAGAGACATTTACCCACCACCAATCTCTGTTACGGTCGGCACTCTGCACTTCGGGGGGAGTTTCCAGGATGGCGACGTTTATTCTCGTCCACGGTGCATGGCACGGCGGCTGGTGCTGGGAGCGGCTCACGCCCCTGCTCACCGCGGCAGGTCACACGGTACTCGCGCCAGATCTCCCGGGCATGGGCGCGGACCAACGGACTCCGTGCGAAGATCCGCTCGGCGAATGGGCCGATTTCATCGCGGACCTCGCATCCGCGGCCGAGGCTCCGGTCATCCTTGTCGGCCATAGCCGCGGCGGCATCGTGATCAGCGAAGCGGCCGAGCGCGTGCCGGATCGTATCGCCAGGCTCGTCTATCTCACGGCCTTCCTCCTGCAACCGGGCGAATCGCTTGCGGCGGTCGCCGAACGCCATCCCGAGGCCGGACCGGGCGCGGCGATCCGGCCAAGCGACGATCCCCTCCGCCTGATCCTCGATCTCGAACAGGCATCGCCGATCTTTTACAACCTGACCACCGAGAGCGACGCGCGAGCGGCTGCCGACCGGCTCACCCCGGAGCCTCTTGCTGCGCTCACCATGCCTCTCAGGATCACCGCGGAACGCTTCGGGCGCGTTCCCCGCGCGTATATTGAGGCAGTCCATGATCGCGCGATCAGCCTCGAGATGCAGCGCGAGATGCAGGCCGCCCTGCCCTGCTCGCCCGTTATCACCCTGGAGACAGACCACTCGCCTTTCTATTCAGCGGTGCCGGCACTGGCTGAGGCTCTGCTTCAGCTCGCCTGAGCTGCCAGCGCACAAGCGGTTCCCGTGGGCCCGGGAAACATGCCATGTCACGCGCTCGGCGACGACTCGATCGTCGGCTTCGGGGGAGAATGAACATGATGATGGAACATCGCCTGACCGCTCTGGTCACGATCCTTGCGCTGCTGGTCTATTTCACGATGGGCCTTCAGGTCGGCAAGGCGCGCGGCAAGTCCGGCATCGACGCCCCCGCAATGACCGGCGACCCGCTGCTCGAGCGCACCATCCGCGTCCACATCAACACCCTCGAATGGCTCCCGCTGTTCCTCGCCGCGCTATGGCTGTTCGCGATCTACTGGAACGAGCTTGTCGCCGCCTGCCTCGGCATGGTCTGGATCATCGGCCGTCTGGTCTATTCGGCCGGCTACCGCGCCGATCCCGGCAAACGCAGCGCCGGCTTCCTGATCCAGTTCCTGGCCACAGCTGTCCTGCTGCTCGGCGCGCTCGGCCGGATCATCTACAGCCTCGCGATCAGCGGCGCCTGACCCACGCTGCCACATCGCGGCACGCTGATACTTGACTTCCGAGCCGCCATGAGAAATACTTCACTACATGGTGAAGTATCAAGCCTCAGCGATCGACCGCACCTTCTCGGCGCTCGCCGATCCCACCCGGCGAGGTGTGTTGATGCGGCTGGAACAGGAGCCCGGCCTGTCAGTCAGCGAACTCGCCCGACCCCTTTCGCTGAAGCTTCCCGGCATGATGAAGCATCTCGACGTTCTGTCGGATGCGGGCCTGATCACGCGCAGCAAGACCGGCCGCACGGTATCGGTCAGCCTGGTGGCCGGCCCGATGCAGGAGGCAATGGCGTGGCTCAAACGCTATGAGCGTTTCTGGACGGTAAGCCTCGATCGGCTCGTTGCACTGGTCGAGGATGGCGAAGAATGACCGGCAGCCTCCCGAGCGTGACCATCGTCCGCAGAATCAAGGCGCCGCCCGCAAAGGTCTGGGCGGCGATCACCGAGCCCGATCTCATGCTGCGCTGGTGGGGTCCAGACGCGGGGCCGACGCTCAGCGTCGAGGCCGATGTGCGGCCGGGCGGTCGCTTCAGCATCAAATTCCGGCTGCTGAACGGCGACGAACATAATCCCACCGGCGTCTACCGGGAGGTGATCCCGGACAGCAAGCTCGTCTTCACCTGGGAATGGCCCGAAATGCCGGAGCGGGAGTCGCTGGTGACCTTCCTGCTCGAGCCGTTCGACGGCGGCACCGAGCTGACGCTGATCCATGAGCATTTGCCGGACGAAGCGGCGCGCGAAAGTCACGAGCAGGGCTGGAACGGCCTGCTCGACAAGCTTCCGGTTTTCCTTGGAGAGACGATATGAGCGAACTGACCATCTGGACGCTTGACTGGGTTCCTGAAGGCCCGCGCGGTTTCGTGCGCGATCTCAGGCTGAGATGGGCGTGCGAGGAAGCCGGCCTCCCTTATGCGGTGCGGACCGTCGCCTTCCAGGGCCGCGAGACCAATCATCTGGCGGATCAGCCATTCGGTCAGGTCCCGTTCCTGAAGGAGGGCGGCGTCGAAATCTTCGAAAGCGGCGCCGGACTGCTCTACCTCGCCCGGAAAAGCGATGCGCTGATGCCGCGCGATACGGCAGGAGAGGCGGAAACGGTGCAATGGACGATTGCCGCGCTCAACTCGATCGAGATGGTCACCGTGCCATGGTGGTTCTTCAAGATCAGCGGCGCCGAGGAGAACAGCGCGCTCACCGGATGGCTGGGCCAGCGTCTCGGCCATATGGAACGTGTACTGGGCGAGCAGGAATGGCTCGCCGGCGAGCGCTTCACCATCGCTGACCTGCTGATGGCGGACGTGCTGCGCGTTCCGGAGATCCGCGCCTTCGGAGACCGGCCCGCGACTGAGGCCTATGTCGCCCGCCTGACCAGCCGCCCCGCCTTCGTGAAAGCCCATGCTGACCAGATGGCGCATTTCGCCGCGGCGGACCCGGTTGCGGCGGGCTGACGTCTCGCCTTAAGATGGGCGCATGACCAAGCACCGCATCTGTTCGGCCAGCGTCGCCAGCGTATATCCCTTCTACATCGCCAAGGCGGAGCGGAAGGGTCGCACCAAAGCCGAGGTCGATGAGATCATCCGCTGGCTGACCGGCCACAGCCAGGAGACGCTCGAAGAGCAGCTGGCGAAGGGCACGAACTTCGAGGATTTCTTCGACAACGCCCCGCAGATGAATCCCTCGCGATCGCTGATCACCGGAAAAGTCTGCGGCGTCCGCGTCGAAGAGGTCGAGGAGGCGACCATGCGCGAAATCCGATATCTCGACAAACTGGTCGACGAACTCGCCAAGGGTAGACCGATGGCGAAGATATTGCGGGCTTAGCTGGCGTCTTTTGCCAGGCATTTGAGAAATGCTTTGTGCACGAAGCCGGGCAGCTCACCCCGACTCTGCAGTCCCAACAGTTTCTCGAGCGCTGGCGATTTGTCATCGGGCTGGGCGGTGCGTATCGACCGATAGGCATTCAGCGCGCTCTCGACCCCAGCCAGCTGCTGTGCGTCCGGATCGTCCGACTTCGCCGGATTCTCGATGATGAAAGCGCCCATGGCGACGGTGTATTGGAAGACGATCTCAGGGGTATGCGCATAGTCCTTTTCGGACACGCTCCCGAGAGGGTCCAGACAGACGTTTACCGATACATCCGGCGCATCCATCAGCCACTGAAGCGCCCACGCCCGATCATCCTGCAGGCTTGCATTCAGCGGTTCGTGTTCGAGGCTGTGCACGATGGAGACGAAGCGCTGCCGATCTTCAGGCGACGATTGCGCTTTCGTTTGGGCGAAAGCTGGAGCTGCGCAGGCGAGAAGCGCAAGCAGCATGGCAGGCAGGGTGGCTATTTTCATCCCGCACTCTTGGATCAAGATGCGAGTGTCCGCAACCGGCGCAATTCCAGCCGCGCCCGCGCTGCGGTCTTTACATCAGCCACCAGGGTTGGAACGCACCGCCCACGCAACCAAAACCCGCACATCACGTTCTAACCCAAGGCAAATCGGGGGGAAGCATGGCGCAAAGCGAGGTAGAGCCGCACGATATCAGCGCCGCGGAATGGCGACAGATCGTCGACAGCGCCATCGACACCGCCATCATCACCACCGACATACGGGGCAGGATCACCAGCTGGAGCGAAGGCGCCCGGCGGATCCTCGGCTGGAGCAGCGAAGAGATGTTGGGGCAGACGCTCGAGCGGCTGTTTCCGGACGGGACCGGCGCCGCCGCCATCGAAACCGAAAAGGCGGAGGCGCTCAGCTCGGGGCGCGGCGGCGGCGATGAAGGCTGGCGGATGCGCAAGGACGGCACCCGCTTCTGGGCGACCGGGGAGCTTACGCCGATCCGCGCTCAGGACGGGAGCGCGACCGGCTTCACCAAGGTGCTGCGCGATCGATCGAGCCAGCGCGCCGCCGAGGAAGCCGCGCGCGAGGAACGCAGAGCGCTGGAGCTCCTCAATCGCGCCGGCTCGGCCCTCGCCGCCGAAACCGATCTGCACGCTTTGGTCCAGATCGTGACCGACGCCGGCGTCGAGCTCACCGGCGCTGAATTCGGCGCCTTCTTCTACAATGTCCTGAACGACAGCGGCGAGAGCTATATGCTCTACACGCTCTCCGGCGCGCCCACGGAAGCCTTTTCCAAATTCCCGATGCCGCGCAACACCGCGGTCTTCGCGCCGACCTTCAGCGGAGAGGGCATCGTTCGCTCGGACGACATCACAAAGGACCCCCGCTACGGCCACAACGCACCGCACAGCGGCATGCCCGAAGGTCATTTGCCGGTGCGCAGCTATCTCGCCATCCCGGTCATGTCCCGGGACAACCAGGTCCTTGGCGGCCTGTTCTTCGGTCATGCCGAGCCGGGTATCTTTACCGAACAATCAGAACGAGGGCTTACCGGTCTTGCCGCCGAGGCGGCTGTCGCCATCGACAATGCGCGGCTGTTCCAGGCGCTGGAGTCGCAACTCGCCCAGCGCCGCCAGGCCGAAGAGGAACTGGCCGGGAGCGAGGACCGGCTCCGCCTCGCCATCGAAGCCGCCGATATCGGCACCTGGGATTTCGAACCCGAAACAGGCAGCCTGCACTGGGACAGGCGGAGCAAGGCGCTGTTCGGCCTCGGGCCCGATGCCGAGGAAAGTTATGACGGCACCTTCCTCGCCGGCCTGCACCCGGAAGACCGCGACAGGATACACGCGGCGGTCCAGGCAGCACTCGAACCCGGCGGCAGTGGCACCTACAATGTCCAGTACCGCACGATCGGGATTGAAGACGGCGTGGAGCGCTGGATCGGCGCCAGGGGCCGTACTGTGTTCCGCGAGGGAAAGGCCGTCCGGTTCATCGGCACCGTCGTTGATCTGACCGCGTGGAAGCAGGCGGAAGCCGCCTTGCGGGCGCTCAACGAAGGGCTCGAAGAGCGCGTGGAGGCTGAAGTCGCGCGTCGCAGCGCGGCCGAGGAAGCGCTGCGCCAGGCCCAGAAGATGGAGGCGGTCGGCCAGCTCACCGGCGGCATCGCGCATGATTTCAACAATCTGCTGACCGTCGTCACCGGCAATATCGGCATGGCGCAGCGCTCGCTCGCGGCGGCCGACCTCCACGACAGCCGCGCCAACCGCTCGCTCGACAATGCGATGAAGGGCGCCGAACGCGCGGCGTCCCTCACCCAGCGCCTGCTCGCATTTTCGCGGCGCCAACCCCTCGCGCCAAAGCCGCTCGACGTCGACAAGCTCGCGGCGGGCATGTCGGATCTGCTGCAGCGGGCGCTGGGCGAAACGGTGCGCCTCGAGATCGTCACTGCGCCCGGCCTGTGGCGGGTCGAAGCCGATCCGAACCAGCTCGAAAGCGCGATCCTCAATCTCGCCGTGAACGCCCGCGACGCAATGCCGGACGGCGGCCACCTCACCATCGAAACCGCGAACTCGCGCCTCGACGAGGGCTATGCCGCCACCCAGGCCGAGGTGCCGCCGGGGCAATATGTGATGATCGCGGTTACGGACACGGGTTCGGGCATGCCGAAGGCAGTCACCGAGCGGGCGTTCGAGCCCTTCTACACCACCAAGGACGTCGGCAAGGGCAGCGGGCTCGGGCTTTCGATGGTCTATGGTTTCGTCAAGCAATCCGGCGGCCATGTGAAGATCTATTCGGAGGAAGATCGCGGCACGACGATCAAGATCTACCTGCCGCGCCTGCTGCGCGAGCCCACCGAGGACGAGGAACCGGCGACCCTGACGCCCGGCTTCGAGAAGAGCGCCAGGCGCGAAACCATCCTGGTCGTCGAGGATGACGACGATGTCCGCACCTATAGCGTCGAATGCCTTCGCGAGCTCGGCTACCGCGTGCTCGAAGCGCATGACGGCCCCTCGGCGCTCCGCCTGCTCGAGCGCCAGGAAGGGCCGATCGACCTGCTCTTCACCGATGTGGTGATGCCGGGCATGACCGGGAGCGAACTCGCCGAAACAGCCCGTATGCTTCAGCCCGATCTGCGCGTGCTCTACACCTCCGGCTACACCCGCAACGCCATCGTGCATGGCGGCCGGCTCGACCCCGGTGTCGAAGTGATCGTCAAGCCCTTCACCTACGAAGCGCTTGCCCGCAAGATCCGCGACATGCTCGATTCAGGCCGGACCCGCAGCGTCCTGATCGTCGAGGCGGAGCCCGCCGTGCGGATGCTCGCGGCGGAGGTGCTGCAGCGCCTCGGCCTGCGCGCCGAGGAAGCCGCCACCGGCACCGAAGCCCTTGGCAAGGTCCGCGCGGCGCAGGGAGGATATGATGCGGTGATCCTCGACGACCAGCTTCAGGACTTCACCGGCGAGGCGCTCGCCCGCGAACTCAGGGCGCTGCACGACCAGCTCGCGGTGGTGATCACCGCCCGCGAACAGGCCGAAGCCCTGCAGCGACGCTTCGCCAGCGACCGCTGCACCATCATCATCCCCCGCCCCTATGCCGGCGCCCAACTTCAGCAAGCGCTGGAGCGGCTGGCCATCGAATGCAGCCCGGGAGCGGAACGGGACGTGCGCGTGCACGATTGAAACAACCGGGCTGGACAAGCCAAATTGCCGCCAGTTCCGAGGCATCGCTTCCTTTTTCGCCGGCGCGGGCACATCTGCACGTCAGGGCGCGCCGGAAATGCCCGGAAAAGCTCCCTCGCGATCGGAGCATTGTCACATGAACCCTTTCCAGTTGTTCGCGTGCGCGATCGGAAAGCACGCGCGTGATCGCCACAAGGTAACGAATGACGGATCTGATTTTCGAAGCGTGTGCACAGGCTGCGGCAAGGAAATGATCCGTGGATTTCACGGCTGGGGCCTTACGTCGCCCGAGCCGAAGGACGGGTGACGGCAAGCATCGCGTTTGGGCGTGTCGCCCCTAAACAAGGTTCGCCTTGTAGAGCTTGGTCAACTCGCTCCAGGCCCGTTCAGCCGCCTCCTGATTATAGACCTGGCTGCCGGGCACGCACCAACCGTGATCCCCGGGATAGACCTCAACCGTCGCCGGCCGCCCAGCCGCGGCAAAGGCTGCCTTCAGCACGTCCTTCGCGCTAGGGTCCTTCGCGTCGTCATTCTTCGCGATGCAGACGAGGAAAGCCGCCTTTGTCTTCGGGATCAGCAGATGCGGGCTGTTGGGCGCATTGTTGGCCGCGACAAGCCCGCCGCCATGGAAGCTGCCGACCGCGCCGATGCGGCCCGGCACGGCCGCCGCGGTGCGGAACGAGAGGGGCCCGCCCATGCAATAGCCCTGCACGCCCACCTTCTTGCGCTTCGCGGTCTGCGGCTGGGCATCGAGAAAGCCGACATAGGCAACCGCGTCCTTGTCGACGCCTTCATCCGTCATCGCGGCGCGGTAGCCGAACAGCTTCTGCGTCGCCTCCTTGTTGCTGAAGTCGATCGGGCCGTCGACCACCGGCGCCTTTTTGCTGCGGTAAAAGGGGTTGGGCACCAGCACGACATAGCCCTGCGCGGCGAGGCGCCGGCCCATCTCGCGGAACACCGGACGCAGCCCCATGATGTCGGGCCACATCAGCACCGCCGGCCAGCTTCCCTTGCCCGCCGGGTAGAACAGGGCCGCGTCCGCCGATCCGTCTCCGGTTGCGATCGTTACGTCCTTCTCGACGACACTTTTCTCCGCCGCGTTCGCCATGCCGGCCATGCCGACAGCCGCGACACCCGTCACCACGAATGCCCGCCGCGACAGGTTCCAGTCTTCGATCAGGCCGGGATGGATATCATTGTCGCACATACCGTCTCTCCTGCTTCGCCCGGCGGCCATGACGCCCCGGCATGCCGTGTTGCAGACGTAACAGGCGCGGCAAAGTGTGCCAAGATTGCCGCGCGCGCTCGGGCAGGATCGCCACGCCGCCTTTACCCTCGCCTTGTCGCGATATTTCGCTTAGATTCCAGCGATGACAACCGACGCCAAATCGGACCTGAGACGCCGGTTCGAGGCGGCATTCTACCCCTCCTTCAGGCACCAGTGGGAATCGGAGCGGGCGCGTTGGGATTGGGTAGATCTGGAACCGTCGATAGATGCTCTGGCGGGGCCGCTCTACAGCATCGTGGAAACCGGCGGTTGCGCTTATGTGTACCCGCGCGACGACGGATATTTCACCGGCGTCGATGAGCCTGACACTCTGCGTGAGCGGCTGCGGCATTGGCACGAGAAATTGGTTGAAGCCATAGACCGCTTCGTTCCCACTTCGCCGGCTGAAGCCGCCGATCTCGCCTCGATGCGACACTTCGTCGCCGAGATCTGGGCTTTTACCGAGGAAGCCTGCGATATCGAACATGCTCGCTGGGCGGCAGCCAAGGGCTGAAGGTCGCCCCCTGCCCTTGGCGCTGATCAGCCCTTTCATGCCTGAAGCCCGTATCGGGCGAGTTCCTCGCAGACCCGGGTCTCGACGCGCTCGGCGAAGCGGATCGCCTCTTCGGCTTCCTTTTCGGCCATGATCTTGGCGTAGCGCTCCTCCGCTTTGCGGAACTGCTCGACGATGGTCGGATCTTTCGGGGGCGTGGGAGGCACAGGCGGCCGGCGCGTGGCGAGCCATTGCTTGGCGGCGCCGACATCGGCGGGGACATGGACGGTGATCGGCACGATCACCGGCTCCTTCGCGCCGCTGGGGTGGAAGATCTTCACATCGGAATACTCATAACCACAGGCGCGCTCGTACAGCGCGCGCTCGACGCGATCGTCGGCGAATTCCTTGCCGGCGGTGAGCGCCTCGGCGAATGCGTCATACTCGGCGCGCCATCTGTAGAAGGTGCGCACGCAAACGCCGAGGATATCGGCGATCTCGCGATCAGTGGCACCGTTGCGGCACAGCTTGCGCGCCTGCTCGGCATATTCGGGGCGATAGGTGGTGGGGCGTCCTGCGGTCATGAGGACTGGGTAGCCCGGGTCGCGGTGGGGTTGAATCAACGTGCCGGCGCGCGCGGGTTTGGGGAGCTGTGGTGGGTTGGTTGTGACATAATTCGGGGGCGGATGCGGTGCGCGATGTCGGGTTTTACGAGCGGAAATGGGTGGAAATGGGCGCTTGAGGCGGGTGAATTATGTCATGCCTATCCCGGGGGTGGAGTGGTGGACGGGATGGTGGAGAGGGAGTGTGGCGCGCGGTTTGAATCGCGGGTGGCTGTTGGGAATGTCAGACGGACGCTGACCTTTTTTCCAAGGGCGTGGAGCGCTGGAGTGTATCAACTAAGATATTGAATATAAAGTATTTATTATCAGAATGTTGCTTGCTGCAACTTTGACATGCGAAGCGATCCCTACTGTCGCGCGATCATCGGGGCGTTTTGCATCAAGGCGTTTTGGCACCCGTGGTCACGTAATCCAGATCAACACCGACTCCGGCTTCTCCTGTGGAACCACGCCATGATGGCCTTTGCTGTGTTGTGGTCCAGTATTTTCGGCGTACGCCGGCGATCGCAGCTGCTCCAGCCTCTCAAGCAAGCGAATGAGGTTGGAAGCGATGATTGACTGACTTTCACCGCGATGTGTCCGCTTCGTTACGGATGCAGCATTTCCGCGCGGAGCCTGCTAGCGTGCGCGACGAAGGTATCGAGCCCGCGCTCTTCTCGGTCCCCTGCCCGCACCAACAATCAGGCACCCAGAAGGTATTCGATGATGACACGCTCCGGCTCCGTACCCGTCGTTTTGATTGTCGAAGACGAGTTGGTCCTGCGGATGCGCGCTGTGGATGTGGTCGAAGATGCGGGGTTCGTGTCGATCGAAGCCGTTGGCGCCGACGAGGCAATGCAGATCCTCGAATCGCGTGACGATATAGCCTTGTTGTTCACCGATATTCAGATGCCGGGGAGCATGGACGGGCTGAAACTCGCGCACGCGGTGCACGCGCGCTGGCCGCACATCAAAATCATTCTGGTCTCGGGCAAGGTCGCGGTGACGGATGCCGACAAACCCGCCGATAGCCGGTTTTTCCCGAAACCGTTCGAGATCCAGCAGATGGTCCTCGAACTCCAGAAAATGGTCGGCAAGGGCGTGCTGAAAGTGATGCCCTCCGTAATCGCCGCGGACGATTCGCTGACCAACGAGAACAAGGAGCTCCGGCTGCAACTTCAGCAAGCCGGACTCGAGGCCAAGGCCCTGCTTCTCAAGACAGTGCTCGATACGGAGAAGCAGCAGCTGATCATCGACGAGAATCAGCCGTACAAGGATGCGCTCACCACCGAGAATGACAGCCTGAAACTGGCGCTCGAGCAGGCCGGGATCGACGCCAAAGCGCTGCTCGTGCAATCCGGAATCGACGCCGAGGAACGCGAGGCTGCCGACAGACTGCAGCACCTGATCCATGCGGAACTGCACCACCGGATCAAGAACATGCTGGCCACCGTGGGGGCGATTACCCATCAGAGTCTCCGCACCGCGACGAGCATGGAGCATGCGAGCCTGGCGATCGATGGCCGTTTTGCAGCACTTGGGCGAGTCCATGATCTGCTGACCCGGGTGAGCTGGGACAATGCGACGATCGAGAGCACGATCCGCGACGCGATCGACCCCTTTGACCAGGGCGGCGGCCGTTTCGTGATCGCCGGGGAGGATATTCGGATCACGTCGAGCTCGGTGATCGCGCTTGCCATGACCCTGAACGAGCTTTGCACGAACGCGACCAAGTTCGGAGCGCTCTCCGTGCCAAAGGGCCAGGTGCGCATCGCCTGGCGCGCTGCGGGAGAGCGGCTCCATTTCGAATGGGCCGAGACGGGGGGCCCGCTCGTGATTGAGCCGACGCGCAGGAGCTTCGGGACGCGCATGATAACGTCGCTGGGCCAGCAACTGAAAGGCGCGGCCGAGCTCGAATATAACCCCGGCGGATTTATTTATCGCATGGAGGTGCCGCTCGATGCCGTGACCGTAAAGGCGGACAATCACGAAGCCCAAGCATAGGTTGGAACGGCCGTGATTTGCCGGGGCCAATGTCAGTAGACGTCGAAGTCCCAACCCGTTGCGGTCAGGCATAGTTCGGCTGCTGCGAGATTGGCATCGCCTCCCTGTTCCATGCCCCGCTCTTCCTGCTACTCTCCGTGCATGCTCAGCATTTTAGCCAATCGTACCTATCGCAATCTTCCTGGCCCAGATCATCGCGCTGATCGGGACTGGGCTGGCGACTGTCGCGCTGGGCTGCTCGCTTATGACATGGAGAGCCTGACCAGCCCCAGATCGGCTGTTACGGTGACGTCATCGTAATAACCGACTTAGACTGCCGTTCGCATTCAGCTGGCGCCGTTCAGGCCGCGATCGCCAGGACCGGGTCTGAATCGTGTTTCAAGGCCGGCCGTTCGCGTTGCTTGATGCTTTCCAGATAGGTGAAAATGCTGACGACCGGATTACCGTCGTCGGAATATTGCCTGCGTGTCTGTTTCAGCTGGCCGCCGCAGATCAAGGCATCGAGCGCCTCGCGTCCACGTGCGACCCGGCTCTTTATCGTACCGATCGCAACGCCTAATATGGCGGACGTTTCCTCATAGGAGATGCCGCCCGCACCGACGAGAATCAGCGCCTCGCGCTGGGCTACCGGGAGCTGCTGCAGGGCGCGTAGCATGTCGCGTAATTCAATCGTCTTTTCCTGCCCTGCCGGTGCCGCAAGAACACGGTCGGCTACTACATCATCCCACTCGCCGACGAATTTCCGGCGCCGCATCTGCGAGTAATATTTGTTTCGCAGGATCGTGAAGATCCACCCTCTGAAATTTGTCCCGGCTTGAAAACCCGCCCGCGCCGCCCACGCTTTGAGCATGGCTTCCTGCACGAGATCGTCGGCAAGATCGACGCTGCCGGACAAGCCGCGGGCAAAAGCCCGCAATTGCGGTATCGCGCGCATCATCATGGCCTTGAATTCGGTATCTGATGTGGTTTCAGGCTGCGGTTCGGCCAGTGGCTCAATGTTCATTTTTATTTCCTCAGCAAGAACTCAACCCTTAACTCTTACGCTAGCGTAACAGTTCCGTAGCCCCCCGCATTCGGTTGTGGCTGCTCGATCAATGCCAAATCGAAATTTGGATGCGGCTCGTAGATGTGTTCCGTGTTGATTGGGCTCGCCGGAGCAGCCCGCCCTTGTTTTTATCGCGCCACCACCGCGCTTTTCTCCGGGCGGTGGTGGGGGTTACGGTGACACGGGGTTACGGTGACACGTGCAAAAACCCCTTTTCGCTCGTGCATCATATCCCGAATTGAGGGGTTTTTGCACGTGTCACCGTAACTCTGTTATACCGGAAACGATCGGTTCGGCGATCAGATCATCTATACGCGTAGTGGCAGGCTCGTCCGTATTTCCATGGACATGAGCTATTATATGAAGCGCCGTATCAGGTTTTTACCAGAATGGAATCGGCGGGAATCTTCGTGCGTTCCCGATCAGAGCGTCGCTCCAGTTGCGGCCATCTCCAACTCATGAGAGAATAGCGGGATGCTGCCTCTGCTTCTGCTACTCATTTTCGTACCGGCGCTGATTGCTTGGTCGCCGGTCTTTGCGTTCGCCTATTGGAAGCGCTCTGTTGACAGCAGCGTGCGGCGCTATGTCTGGATTTGGGCGTGGGTGAGTGCCAGCCTCGGGACCGTCGTGGTCCTTGCGGTGATGGGTGCCGCTGGTGCCTTTGATGAGTTGCTGAGCTCGGTATAGCTGGCAGTGACAACGACCGCAGCTGGTGGGAAACGGGCACCGATGCCGTCCTTTCGCTGCAGCTCAAAAGGCCGACTTTGCGTCGCGATTCAGAGAGCCTAGGGTGCAGCGATGAAATTGATCGGTGCAGACGTTTGCAGGGACGGAGGATCGCTTTCTGCGACCTTCGAGCGCAGCGATGGCTCGCTTCTCTCAATCTTGCTTAAGGTTACACGCATTCCCGAGGGCGGAAAGGCGAGACGCTTTCGTCACCTGCACGTCGGCTCAAACATACAAAACGGCTGCGATCCAAACACGATCATTGCAAAAGGCAGTTCTGAGGAAGAGTCCTTTCTTTGCGAGTTAGACAACTGGATAGAAGCCCAGCACGTTTCAATCTCGCGCATTCGCCAGTGGATTCATCTTCTGGAGCTTCGGTACATGCTTGAAACGCGGGAGTTCTAGATTCCCGGGTTACGGAGACTCCACTTAATTGCCCAGTGACCGATGCGGTACGCGACCGGGTCGAGGTGGCTAGGGCGATCTGAATTGAGGAGTTTTTCCACGTGTCATCGGGACAGCAGCCGAACCGCATCCGGCCAGGTCATCGACCCGAAATCCATTTTGGCTCCGCTTCGCGATTGCCCGCCTGATAATCCAGCCACGCCCGGCTCCAGAGAACACTGTTTTCAAACGGGTCGTCACTGAAGTGTTCTGGCCGGCTGTCCGTCCACTCCATCAGATAGAAGATTGCGCGGCACGCCAGCACCTCGCTCCGCCGCCCGTCCAGGCCGATCGGACACCAGCCATGCTCGCCAGGCGCTGTCGCCCATGAAACCCCCTGCGAGAAGCAGGACAGGGCCCGGAAACGCGGCTCGATCACCGTTTCTCCCTTGCCATTCTGAAGGCCCCAAAGGTCCGCTCTCTGAAAGAAGCGCAATCCGCCGTCACAGGTCAGGGCCCGCTTCGGGTCGACCCGCTCGCTGGCCGGCTTCCCAACCCGCTCGCCGGCGGCATTGATCCAATAGGCGCCTTCGCCTTCGCCTACTGCGAACGTGCCGTTGAGATCGACCCGGAGCCTGGCGAAATGCGGCTCGACAGTGAATTTGCCGGCGAGGTCGATAATCCCCCACATGCCGCCGACCCGAACGGCTAGCGGACCTTCGCGAAAGGCCGAGATATCCTCAAAGCCACTTTTCCCGCCAAGAACAGAACCGTCCTGCAGAATGAAGAACCACTTCCCATCCCGTTTGACCGGGAATGGGCCTGGGCAGTAGCGCCCATCGAAAAACCCGTCGTCGAACCGGCCGACCGGCGTTCCATTGGGCCTGCGGAATTCGATCCCGCCGCCGCGCCGGAGGATACTCAGCCCACCGGGGCATTCGGCCAGCGGCGCCCCCTCGAGCTGGTCCGGCATTAGACGTCCATTCGCCTCTATGCTGTACCAGGTTTTGCCGAGCCGTCCGCGTGGGAGGTGGCCATCCTCTGCGGCCTCGATGGCGTCGAAATAGCGGTTGGCGAGAAGCCTGCCGTCGGCGCGCACAAATCCCTTCCTGCTCACATCGGCGATGCCACTGGAATTGTAGGGCGCCCTTTCGCTGGCATAGCCATATCCTCCGCGCCAATAACTCAGATAGGCGAATTTGAGCGGCACCACGAGCTTGCCGTCGCGATCGACAGCACCCCAGCGAACGGCCTCCCGGCCTTGCTGTGGAGGCAGGGAATAATCCGGCATCGAGTGAACGACCGCATGCGTTTCCATCAACCGCTGGACATGATTGTAGCGGGGCGACACCTGCCATGTCCCGTCGGACCTGAGCAGGCCCCATTCATCGTCGCCATGTTCGTTTCGCTTTCCAGCCCAGATCAGACCGCGCTCGGGCGTGTCGAAGATGTCGAACTTGAGATCCTGAGCGGTCAGCCAGCCCTTGCGAAGATGATAGAGGCCGGCGGCGTTCGGGCTCAGAAAATACAGACCATTGGAAAGTCGCTCAAGACGAACCTCCGAAACGGCTGCCGTCGGTCCGCCCCGGCGCAATGGCTCAGCGACAAAAGTCTCATTGGCAAAGGGGATGATCCGCTCGAACTGCATGGGGACGACCAGGCGCCCGGATCGATCGATGATGCCTGAGGCGTTCTCAAGCCGGACTTCCGCATAGCCGCCCGCAAAAGGGCCCGCGGCCTGGAAGCGGGAGGCGATGACGGTCTTTCCGGTCGGATCGATATAGCCATAAAGCCCGTTGATCCGGACGGCCGCGAGCCCTTCGCTGAACCGCCCCGCAATCTCGAACGTCCTGGGAATGCGCTCCGCCTGGCTGTCCTCGTCGACATAGCCGCAAAGCTGAAACGGGCCTCCGCAGTGGGGGATGGGGTCCTTGCCCTTGTCGGCGGCGTGCAAGGCGCCGGCGGAAGCCGCCAGCAGGAAGGAAATCAGCAGCCAGAAGCGCATCATAGGTCTGCCTCGCAGGTTGCACCGTCAACACGGGGGTAATGGCCCCCGGTGTCGAAACCGACAATGTCGGATCGTCTAAGTTACGGTGGCACGTGCAAAAACCAATCAATTCAATATGTTATGCGATGGAGAAAGGGGTTTTTGCACGCGTCACCTTAACAGATCGAGCGTTGTGTATGCCAATGCGCCCAATGGCATTTATCCCGACTATCGAGCTTTCAGCCGACCACCCATTGCGGGCGATGGTTCGGTAATCACCGTTCCGCGGTCTTCAGACCACGCTTATATCGTTATGCTGACACCCTGGATCGCTTTGCCCACGAACGCGAGAACTATTATGCATCGTGAAACCTGATACGTGCATGCTCACTGCAAAATCCTACAACAAAGTCCATAGTATCTCGGATGGCATCATCAGCTTCATCCTCATCTGGCAGTGTCAGAGCCTCCAGCGCCGCATATAGTTCTGACAGGACGAATTCTTTGTCCGCTCCTTGGTCAGCCAAGGTTGTGATTTCGGCACATAGCGGGATGTAGCTCTTGGTTTCTCTTGCGATGGCCAAAAACAAATCGCGTGGTCGAGTGCCCACGGAGAATCTCCTGCTGTCTCGTTGAAAAGGCTATCACAGAAAGTGAGTGGCCGCGACTGTGGCACAGCGCGCAGCGCCCACCATGATCGTCCCCAACTGGGCCCMGTTCCGGGTTGAACATGCCCCGCATGTTCAAGGATCGTCCGGAGGACGATCCGGCCCGAGAACTCTTCGCTGGGGAAGGAAGGAGGAGCTTGGCGCCAACTCCACCATGGATCGATTCTACGCAGCCAGCCCTAAACCAGCGCCACGTCCGCCTCGACGCCGTCCATCACCTGCGCCAGCGCCCGCACCAGCTCGCCCTGGCGGAATGGCTTGGCCAGGCGCGGGATGTCGCCGGTGTCCGCCTCGGTCACGTCCGCAAAGCCGGAGATCAGCAGTACCGGCAGCCCGGGCACGATCAGCCGCGCCTCGGCGGCGAGGTCCATGCCGGTCATGCCGGGCATCAGATAGTCGCTCACCAGCGCATCATAATGCCCCGCGCGCAGCAGCCGCAGCGCCTGGGCGCCGGAGCCGGCCTGGATGATCTCATGCCCCATCTCGGACAGCATCTCGGCGGTGCCGTGCCGGACCAGCTCCTCGTCATCGACCAGCAGGATGGTGAGCGGGCGCATTTCGGCGATCACGTCGTCGCGGTGCGCCGCCATCTTTTCGGCGGGCAGTTCGGCGACCGGCAGCCATAGCTCGGCGGTGGTGCCCTCCCCCAGCGCCGATCTGAGCGTCAGCGCGCCGCCCGATTGCGCGGCGAGGCCGTGCACCATCGACAGGCCGAGCCCGGTGCCCTTGCCCACGCCCTTGGTCGAGTAGAAGGGTTCGACACAGCGGCGCAGCGTGTCCTCGTCCATGCCGGTGCCGGTGTCAGTGATGCGCAGCACGATATAGTGGCCTTTAGCGAGCGGCGCGGTGTTGTGCGCGGTTGTGTGCTCCTCGATCTCCTCGGCCGAAACCGCGATCGACAGCCGTCCGCCATCGGGCATTGCGTCGCGCGCATTGACCGAGAGGTTGAGCAGCGCGAGCTCGAGCTGGTTGGGATCGACCATCGCGGCGGGCAGATCCTCGGACATATCGAGCACGATATCGATCTGCGGCCCGATCGTGCGGCGGATGAAATCGAGCATGCCGCCGATCACCAGCACGGTATCGATCGGGCGGGCCTCGAGCACCTGGCGGCGGGCGAAAGCGAGCAGCCGCGAGACCAGGGTCTTGGCGCGCTCMGCCGCTTCGAGCGCGCTGCCGAGCAGCCGCTGCGATCGCTCATCGTCATGCACGCGCCGCAGCATGTCGAGATTGCCAATCACGGGGGTGAGCAGGTTGTTGAAATCATGCGCCACGCCGCCGGTGAGCTGGCCGAGCGTCTCGAGCTTCTGTGCCTCGTGGAGCTGCGCCGACACAGCCTCGCGGTCGGCCGCGCTCTGCTCGACGCGCTTTTCGAGATCGGCCGCGAATTTGAGCAGGGCCGCCTCGGCATCGCGCCGGTCAGTGATGTCGTGCGACACGCCGACCAGGCGCAGCGGCTTGCCGTCGGCACCTCGCTCCATCCGCCCGCGGGTCTCGATCCAGTGGACCGATCCGTCGGGCCAGATGCAGCGATATTCGCCGTGATAATCCTCGCCCGTCTCGATCGACCGTTCGAGCAGCCGGTTGCGGTTTTCGAGATCGTCGGGGTGGATGGTCGCGACCAGCGTCTCATAATCCGCCGGATCGCCTGGGCCGCGGCCGAAATGCGCAAGGCATTCAGTCGAGGCCTGGAACCTGCGCGTCTCGATGTCGAACACCCAGGATCCGAGATCGCCCGCCGACATCGCCAGCCGCAGCTGCTCCTGGCCCTCGCGGATCGTCTCGAGCCGGGCCCGCGCCTCATATTGCCGCAACCGCGCGCGGAGGGCCGCGCGCGCCAGGCTGATCAGCGTGGTCGGGTGGAATGGCCGTTCGAGAAAGGTGACGTTGCCGAGCACTTCGAGCAGCCGCACCGCGCTCGGATTGCGCTCGAGCCCGCCGCCGCGCTCGGTCAATACGATGAACGGGAAATCGGACCATTCGGCCTGCTCGGCGATGAAGGCCGCGATCTCGCGCAGATCGGTGCTGCGCAGCGATTCCTCGGTGATGACCGCGAAGCCGGCGCCGGAGCGCAGCTGCCGCACCAGCCCCGGCAGATCGGGCGCGACCTCGGCCGCGAGCCCCGCCTCGCGCAGCATCGCCTGCGCCACCGGTGCGTCGCGCCCGCGCGGGGCGAGGATCAGCGCCTCTTTTGAATTGGTGCGGTTCAACGGACCATCACGCCTGTTCCATGTCGAGCAGGCCCTCAGCGCCCGCCCCATCGCCTACCCCATCGCTCACCAACGACGGCACACCGCGCAACACGCCCTGGAATTTGGTCAACGGCTCGCCCAGCGTGATGCCGTTGCTGCCGATCATGAACTCGCGGATCGTGTCCTCGTGAGCGCCGGTGCGTTTCTTGACGACCGATATCGCCCGCCGCACCCGGCCACGCGCCTCGAAATAGCGCAACAGGATGACGGTATCGGCAAGATAGGTGACATCGACCGGCGACTTCATATCGCCGACCAGCCCGTGCTGCGCCACCGTGAGGAAGGTCATTGCGCCCTGGCGGTTCAGATATTGCAGCAGCTCGTGCATGTGCAGGATCAGCGCCTGCTCCTCGGGCATCGCCGCCTGGAAGCCGTTGAGGCTGTCGATCACCACCGTCCGTGCGCCATGCTTCTCGACACAGCCGCGCACCCGCTCCGAGAATTCGCCGGGCGTCAGTTCGGCCGCATCGATCTGCTCGATCACCAGGCCGTTGCTGTCGACCATCTCCTGCAGATCGACGCCAAGCCCCCTGGCCCGCTCGAACAACAGGCCGAGTTCCTCGTCGAACACGAACATCGCAGCCGTCTCGCCGCGCCGGACCGCTGCCTGGACGAAGCTCAACACCAGCAAGGATTTGCCGGTGCCCGACGGCCCGAGGACCAGCGTGCTCGCGCCCCGCTCGAAGCCGCCGCCGATCAGCGCGTTGAGCGACGCGTTCTCGATTGCGACGGTCTCGCGCTTGAAGCCGCCGCGATGCTCGGCCGAGACGAGGCGCGGGAAGACGCGCACGCCGCCGGTATCGATCACCATGTCATGATAGCCGCCGCGATAGCGCCGCCCGCGATATTTGAGCACCCGCATGCGCCGCCGCTCGGCACCGTAATTGGGCGAGAGCTCCTCGAGGCGCAGCACCGCGTGGGCCACGCTGTGCACGGTCTTGTCGCCGACATCGGCGGTGAGATCGTCGAGCATCAGCACGGTTGCGTCGTGCCGCGAGAAATAATGCTTGAGCGCCAGGATCTGGCGGCGATAGCGGAGCGAGCTCTGCGCGAGCAGGCGGATCTCGGACAGGCTGTCGAGCACCACGCGCGAGGGCTTGATCTGTTCGAACGTCTCGAAGATGCGCTTCGTCGTCTCGCCCAGTTCGAGGTCCGAGGAATAGAGCAGGCTCTGCTGTTGCTCGTCGTCGAGCAGGCTCTCGGGCGGGACAAGCTCGAACACCTCGAGATTGTCGCTGAAGGTCCAGCCGTGAGAGGCCGCACCGTCGAGCAGTTCGTCCTCGGTCTCCGAAAGGGTGATGTAGAGCACTTTCTCGCCCGCCTCGGCTCCTGCCATGAGGAACTGGGTGGCGATCGTCGTCTTGCCGGTGCCGGGGCTGCCCTCCAGCAGGAACAACCTGCCGCGCGCGAGGCCACCTGCGAGGATTTCATCAAGACCGGATACGCCGGTTGCACAATTCGCCATTCAACCTCCGCATGCCCCCAAACGGTCGGTAGCGCGCCCGACCGTGTTGTAATTGAGGTATGTTAATGCGGAACTCGGCAAAAAGTTTCGGCAACGTTATGGACGGGTTGACTGACGGCGGGTCGCAAACTTGCCGAGCGGCCGATCTCCACGGTACGATCGGCAAGGCTTTCGCCCAGAGGATGTCGCCCATGCGCCTGCTGCTCGCATTCCTGATGGCCACGATGATCACATCGCCAGCCTTCGCTCAGAATCCAGCCTCACTCGTCGGCCATTATGACGGCCACCAGATGGAGATGGGGGCCGAGCTGATCCTGACCGCCGACGGGCGTTTCCATTACGGCCTGGCCTATGGCGCGCTCGATGAGGAGGGGGTCGGGACATGGGTGCTGGAGGGCGACCATGTCCTGCTCACCAGCGATCCGGTCACGCCGCCCCGCTTCGTCTTGCTCGGCCAGAAGCCGGCACCGGCGGGCACCATGCGGCTGTCCCTCGAAGGGCCTCAGGGCATGTCGCTGCAATATTTCGACGCGGTGCTCAGCTTCGCGCAGCATGAGCCCGAGGGCAGGCAGTTCAGCGATGACGGCGTCTCGCTGCCGATCGATGCGAAGGATCCTCCCCTCACGGCCCGGCTGTTCCTCCCGATGTACCAGCTGAAGGGCGAGCCGGTCAGCATCGACCCTGCCAAGGGCTATTGGCTGAGCTTCCGGTTCGAACCCAATGATCTCGGCAAGGCCGATTTCCGCGCGGCCCCGCTCGTGCTCGACAAGGGCGACCTGCTGCTCGAGCGGTTCGGGCGGACCATCCGTTTCCACCGCGACGGGGATGTCCCGGCGGCTGAGTGAGCTGACTCAGACCTGACTCAAAGCGTAGTCGAGATCGGCGACAAGATCGTCCTCATGTTCAAGGCCGATCGACAGCCTCAGCAAGCTGTCGCGTATCCCGGCACCCTTGCGTCCTTCGACTCCCATCTCGGCATGGGTCATGGTCGCCGGATGCGCGACGAGGCTCTCGATCCCGCCGAGCGATTCAGCCAGGGTGAAGACGCGCACCGCCTCAGTGAAGCGGCGGATCTCTTCGTTGCCGCCGTTCAGCTCGAAGCTCAGCATCGCGCCGAAGCCGCGTTGCTGGCGCGCGGCGAGCTCATGGCCCTGGTGCGATGCGAGGCCCGGGTAATGGACCTTGCCGACCAGCCGGTGGCCTTCGAGGAAGGTTGCAATTCGGGCAGCGCTTTGCTGCTGGCGCTCGATCCGGGGAAAGAGCGTCCGCAAGCCGCGCAAGGTCAGCCAGGCATCGAAGGGCGATCCGGTCACGCCGGTGACATTCGCCCAGACTGCAAGCGCTTCCACCTGCGCCGGATCGGCCGCCACCACCGCGCCGCCGATCACATCGCTATGGCCGTTGAGATATTTGGTGGTCGAGTGGATCGCATAATCCGCGCCGAGCGTGATCGGCCGCTGCAGCGCCGGCGACAGGAAGGTGTTGTCGACCGCGAGCCGCGCACCGGCCGCCTTTGCCCGGACGGCGATGTCCTGGATATCCATGATCCGCATCAACGGGTTGCTCGGCGTTTCGATCATGACGAGCGAAGCACCCTCGGCCAGTGCTGCGTCGAGGGCAGCGGGTTCGGCCATGTTGACGATGCTCAGCCGGAACTGGCCCTTGCCCGCCCGAGCCTGCATCAGCCTGAGCGAGCCGCCATAGCAATCATGCTGCGCGACGACATGATTCAGCGGGCTGAGCTGGCCAAGCAGTAGATCGATCGCCGCCATGCCCGAAGATGTGACGACGGCCCCTGCCCCACCCTCGAGCGCGGCCAGGGCGCCGGCGAGCAGGTCGCGATTGGGATTGCCGGCGCGCCCGTAATCATAACGGCCGGGGCGCTCGAATCCCTCGAACGCATATGTCGTCGACAGGTGCAGTGGCGGGCAGACCGCGCCGAATGCGGCGTCGGTGGCAATGCCGTGGCCGGCCGCGATCGTCTCGGCATGGGGTGCTTTGGTCATCGGGAGTCCTTCACTTACAGGCGGCGCATCAGTTCCGTCAGCAATGGCCGCAAACGCCTGAGCTCAGCGCGGTGGCTGGCGGCGAGCGACGCAAGGACCTTTCGCCCAGTCTCGGTCAATAGAATGCGGACCTGGCGGCGATCATCGTCCCCGCGACTGCGTTCGACCAGATCGAGCCCCATCAGCCGATCGACCAGCCCGCTCGCGCTGTGCGGCCGCAGCAACAGCCGTTCGGCCAGCTCGCCGACCAGCATCGAGCCGCCCGGCACCCCGCGGAGCGCAAGCAGTGCCTGGTACTGCTGCGCGGTGAGGCCAGCCTCGGCCGCGGCATTCTCGCTGAAATGCAGGAAGGTGCGCAGCTCGTAGCGAAAGGTCGCAAGCGTCGTATAATCTTCGTCGCGGACATCGTCGTCGGCCATAAGCGATCTTCCCTGAGCCGCCGGTCGCCGGCTTGAAATATATCGGACTGCGATATAGCTGGCGCCCGTTTCCAGGCAAGAGGAAAGCCGTGAACCCGTCAGTCCCCCATCCCGTTCCCGGCAATGCTTCCAGTGAAGCCGCTATCGTCGCCCATCAGCCCAGGCTCGCCGATCACAGCGCCGACCGGCGGATGCTGCTGCTTGCGGCGATGGCGGTCGTCACCGGCACCGGAGGGGTCGCCGCCGCCTGGGTGCTGCTCCATCTGATCGCGCTGGTGACCAACCTCGCCTGGTTCGGCCGGATCTCCGCAGGCCCGGCGCAGATCGTCGATGCGGCGGCGGGGCCACTGGTGATCGTCATTCCAGTGATCGGCAGCCTGATCATCGGGCTGATGGCGCGGTTCGGATCGGACAAGATCCGCGGACACGGCATCCCTGAGGCGATCGAGGCGATCCTCTACGGCGAGAGCCGACTGTCGCTGAAGGTTGCCATCCTGAAACCGATCTCGTCGGCCATCTCGATCGGCAGCGGCGGTCCGTTCGGTGCCGAGGGGCCGATCATCATGACCGGCGCGGCGATCGGGTCGCTGTTCGCGCAGTGCTTCCACCTCACCGCCGCCGAGCGCAAGACCCTGCTGGTCGCCGGTGCCGCGGCCGGGATGACCGGGATCTTCGGCACGCCCGCAGCCGCGATCCTGCTCGCGATCGAGGTGATGCTGTTCGAATGGAAGCCGCGCAGCTTCGTGCCGGTGATGGTGTCGTCGCTTGCGGCGCTCGCCTGGCGGCCATTGCTGATCGGCAGCGGCGCGCTGTTCCCCTTTGCTGGCATCGTGACGACCAATGCCGAGACCCTGATCCTGGCCGGCGTGCTGGGGCTAGCGGCCGGCCTGCTCGCGGTGCTGCTGTCGCTCGCGCTTTACCGGATCGAGGACCTGTTCCACCGCTTGCCGGTCCACTGGATGTGGTGGCCGGCACTCGGCGCGGTCGTGGTCGGGCTTGGCGGCCTGATCGAGCCGCGGGTGCTCGGTGCAGGCTATAACAGCATCCAGGCACTGCTCGACGGTTCGCTGGCGCTGAAGGCGATCGTCATCCTGCTGGCGGCGAAGGCGATCGTCTGGCTGGTTGCGCTCGGGTCGGGCACGTCGGGCGGCGTGCTGGCGCCGTTGCTGATCCTTGGCGGGTCGCTCGGCGCGATCGCCGGCCAGTGGCTGCCGGGCGGCTCCGGCACCTGGGCGCTGCTCGGCATGGCTGGCGTGATGGGTGCGGCGATGCGAGCGCCCTTGACCGCAGCCGTGTTCGCGGTCGAGCTCACCGGCCGTTTCGACGCCCTGCCCGTCACGCTGGCCGCGTCGGGCGCCGCCTACGCGGTCGCCGTGCTGTTGCTCAGGCGGTCGATCCTGACCGAGAAGATCTCGCGACGCGGCCGCCACGTGCTGCAGGAGTACAGCATCGATCCGCTCGCACTGACTCAGGCGGGGCAGATCATGACTGAAGCCCCGGAAACGCTGCCCGAGGCGATGAGCGTGCGCGACGCGATCGCCTTTTTCGAGCAGCGCGCGCGACACCGCAGCTATCCCGTGGTCGATGCACAGGGCCGCCCGCGTGGTATCGCATCGCGATCCGACGCGCTGCGCTGGCGCCAGGCGGAGCTGCCGGCCGAGGTGACGTTGGGCGATCAGCTGTCCGACATCTCAATGCCGGCGGTCTACCCGGCGACGCCGGCAAGCGACGTCGCCAACCTCATGATCACGGAGGATATCGGCCGAGTCTGCGTGATCGACCCTGATGGCGGGATGCTGCTCGGCATCATCGCCAGGCGCAACCTGCTCCAGCCACGCGCCGATACGCTTCGTGGCGAGCGACACCGTGCCGGCGGGGCGTCCGACAAATGAGACCGGAGCCGCTTTGCGCGATCAAGATGCTGTTAGGGTTTTTCCGACACAATCCCGGGACACTAGCCGGTTTTCGAGGGCAATAAATGTTGTGGCGATCATTTTCGGTCGCGTTATCATGCATCACCAACATCTATCAAAGGCCGGGGGGCCGCGTCTGGCGGGGGGAGAAAAACGTCAGGGAGTAACAGGTGAATATCGAAGCACCCCGCGAGTTTCTCGACCGCCGTCAGCTCGTCTCCGCGTTTCGCAGCCTGCGCCGCGGCGATTTCTCCATTCGCCTGCCCGATGATCTTTCCGGGCCTGATGCCGAGCTTGCCCAGCTCTTCAACGAAGTCGTCGGCCTGAACGAGCAGATGACCGAGGAGTTCGAACGGCTGTCCAAGGTCGTCGGCAAGGAAGGCAAGATCAACCAGCGCGGCCGGGTGAAGAACGCCACCGGCGGCTGGGAAAGCGCGATCCGCTCGATCAACGACCTGATCGAGGACATGGTGCAGCCGACCGCCGAAGTCGCCCGCGTGATCGGCGCGGTTGCCAAGGGCGATCTCTCCCAATCGATGACGGTCGAGATCGACGGCCGGCCATTGCGGGGTGAATTCCTGCGCATCGGCAAGGTGGTGAACACCATGGTCGAGCAGCTCGCCTCCTTCGCCTCCGAAGTGACGCGCGTGGCGCGCGAGGTGGGCACCGAGGGCAAGCTCGGTGGCCAGGCGACGGTGAAGGGCGTTGCCGGCACCTGGAAGGACCTCACCGACAACGTCAACGCGATGGCGACCAACCTTACGGGCCAGGTGCGCAACATCGCCGAGGTGACCACCGCGGTGGCATCGGGCGATCTGTCGAAGAAGATCACGGTCGAGGTGAAGGGCGAGATCCTCGAGCTGAAGAACACGATCAACACCATGGTCGACCAGCTCAACTCGTTCGCGTCCGAGGTCACGCGCGTGGCGCGCGAAGTCGGTACCGAAGGCAAGCTCGGCGGTCAGGCCCGCGTGGAAGGCGTCGCCGGTACGTGGAAGGATTTGACCGACAACGTCAACCTGATGGCTGACAATCTCACCGGCCAGGTTCGCAACATCGCCGAGGTGACGACTGCCGTGGCGTCGGGCGATCTGTCGAAGAAGATCACCGTCGATGTGAAGGGCGAGATCCTCGAGCTCAAGAACACGATCAACACCATGGTCGATCAGCTCAACGGCTTCGCCTCCGAGGTGACGCGCGTGGCGCGCGAGGTCGGCACCGAAGGCAAGCTGGGCGGCCAGGCGCAGGTGCCGGGCGTCGCGGGCACCTGGGCCGATCTCACCGACAATGTGAATTTGATGGCCGCGAACCTGACCGGCCAGGTCCGTAACATCGCTGATGTGACCACGGCGGTCGCTTCGGGCGATCTGTCCAAGAAGATCACGGTGGACGTGAAGGGCGAGATTCTCGAGCTCAAGAACACCATCAACACCATGGTCGACCAGCTCAACGGCTTCGCGTCCGAAGTGACACGCGTGGCGCGCGAGGTCGGTACCGAGGGCAAGCTCGGCGGCCAGGCGCAGGTGCCGGGCGTCGCGGGCACCTGGGCCGATCTCACCGACAATGTGAATTTGATGGCCGCGAACCTCACCGGTCAGGTCCGCAACATCGCCGATGTGACGACCGCCGTGGCGAAGGGCGATCTGTCGAAGAAGATCACCGTCGATGTGAAGGGCGAGATCCTCGAGCTGAAGAACACGATCAACACGATGGTCGATCAGCTCAACGGCTTCGCCTCCGAGGTGACGCGCGTGGCGCGCGAAGTGGGTTCGGAGGGCAAGCTCGGAGGTCAGGCGCAGGTGGAAGGCGTCGCCGGCACGTGGAAGGATCTCACCGACAACGTGAACTTGATGGCGGGCAATCTGACCGGCCAGGTCCGCAACATCGCCGAGGTGACGACCGCTGTGCAGCGCGGCGACCTTTCCAAGAAGATCACAGTCGACGTGAAGGGCGAGATCCTCGAGCTGAAGGACACCATCAACGTGATGGTCGATCAGCTCAATTCCTTCGCCTCCGAAGTGACCCGCGTGGCGCGCGAAGTGGGCTCGGAAGGCAAGCTTGGCGGACAGGCGAAGGTTGAGGGCGTCGGCGGCACCTGGAAGGATCTGACCGACAATGTGAACGAGCTCGCCGCGAACCTGACCGGCCAGGTCCGCAACATCGCCGAGGTGACCACCGCCGTGGCGCTGGGCGATCTTTCCAAGAAGATCACCGTCGATGTGAAGGGCGAGATCCTCGAACTGAAGGACACCATCAATACGATGGTGGATCAGCTGAACTCCTTCGCCTCCGAGGTGACGCGCGTGGCGCGCGAGGTCGGTACCGAGGGCAAGCTGGGCGGTCAGGCGCAGGTGCGCGATGTCGCCGGCACCTGGAAGGACCTCACCGACAACGTCAACCTGATGGCCGACAACCTCACCGGCCAGGTCCGCAACATCGCCGAAGTGACGACCGCGGTGGCGAAGGGCGATCTTTCCAAGAAGATCACCGTCGACGTGAAGGGCGAGATCCTCGAGCTGAAGAACACCATCAACGTCATGGTCGATCAGCTCAACGGCTTCGCCTCGGAAGTGACGCGCGTGGCGCGCGAGGTCGGCACCGAGGGCAAGCTTGGCGGCCAGGCGCAGGTGCCGGGCGTCGGCGGCACGTGGAAGGATCTGACCGACAACGTGAACCTGATGGCGACCAACCTCACCAACCAGGTGCGCGGCATCGCCGACGTGGTGACGGCGGTTGCGCAGGGCAACCTCAAGCGCAAGCTGGCGGTGGACGCCAAGGGCGAGATCGCGGCTTTGGCCGACACGATCAACGGCATGATCGAGACGCTCTCGACCTTCGGCGATCAGGTGACCAACATGGCGCGCGAGGTCGGCATCGAAGGCCGATTGGGCGGCCAGGCGCGCGTGCCGGGCGCGGCGGGCCTGTGGCGCGACCTGACCGACAACGTCAACCAGCTCGCCGCGAACCTGACCAACCAGGTACGCTCGATCGCCGATGTGGCGACCGCGGTGACCAAGGGCGATCTGACGCGATCGATCGCGGTGGAAGCCTCGGGCGAAATGGCTTCGCTCAAGGACAACATCAACGAGATGATCCGCAACCTGAAGGAGCAGACGCTCAAAAATGCCGAGCAGGACTGGCTGAAGACCAACCTCGCCCGCTTCTCGCGCATGCTGCAGGGCGAGCGCGATCTGACCACGGTTTCGAACCTGATCATGTCCGAGCTCGCGCCGCTGGTGGATGCTCAGTACGGCGTGTTCTACGTCACCAACCGCGATACCGATGAGACGGTGCTCGAACTGGCGGCAAGCTATGGCGCCGAGAATCGCGACTCGCTCAAGCGCGAGTTCAAGCTGCGCGAGGGGCTGGTCGGCCAGGCGGCAGCGGACAAGCGGCCGATCCTGCTGAAGAACGCGCCGGCCGATTTCATCCGGATCGGCTCAGGGCTCGGCCATGCCGCGCCGGCGCATGTCAACATCCTGCCCGCGCTGTTCGAGGACGAAGTGAAGGCGGTGATCGAGCTCGCCTCATTCAGCGAGTTCAACGAGACCCATCAAAGCTTCCTCGACCAGCTGATGGAATCGGTCGGCATCGTGCTCAACACAATCGCGGCGACGATGCGGACCGAGGGCCTGCTGAAGCAGTCCCAGCTGCTGACCCAGGAGCTTCAGGCACGTCAGACCGAGCTTACCACAAAGCAGGAAGAGCTTCACGCAACCAACGAGGAACTGCAGGAAAAAGCGCAGCTGCTCGAGAACGAGAAGAAACAGGTCGAGGCGAAGAACCTCGAAATCGAGATGGCGCGGCGCGCGGTCGAGGAGAAGGCCGAACAGCTTGCCCTCACCTCCAAGTACAAGTCCGAATTCCTCGCCAACATGTCGCACGAGTTGCGTACGCCGCTCAACTCGCTGCTGATCCTGTCGAAGCTGCTGGCGGACAATCCGCAGGGCAATCTCAACGAGAAGCAGACCGAATTCGCACGCACGATCAACTCGGCGGGATCGGATCTGCTCAACCTGATCAACGACATTCTCGATCTGTCCAAGATCGAATCCGGCACCGTCTCGATCGAGATCGGCGATATGCGGTTGAGTGGCCTCAAACAGCATATGGAGCGGACCTTCCGCCAGCTTGCCGCCGACAAGAATCTCGATTTCCGGGTCGAGTTCGGTGCCGAGTTGCCGGCGGCGATCCGCACCGACGAGAAGCGACTGCAACAGGTCGTGCTCAACCTGCTGTCGAATGCCTTCAAATTCACCTCGCATGGCAGCGTCACCCTGTCGGTGCGCAGCGCGCGCGCCGGGTGGAGCACCAACCATCCGGTGCTGCGCAATACCGACGAGGCGATCGAGATCGCCGTCACCGATACCGGCATCGGCATTCCGCAGGACAAGCAGAAGCTGATCTTCGAGGCGTTCCAGCAGGCCGACGGCACCACCAGCCGCAAATATGGCGGCACCGGCCTCGGCCTCTCGATCAGCCGCGAGATCGCCCGGCTGCTCGGCGGCGAGCTCAAGGTGCGGTCGCAGCCCGGCGAGGGATCGACCTTCACCCTGTTCGTGCCGCTCCAGGCCGAAGCGCCGGGCACCAGCCTCGCGACGACCACGACCGCGCGTTACGACAATAGCGGCGCGACCGTGCCCAACGCCCTGCCCGCGCAGCTCGACGTGACCGACGACCGCGATACGCTGGGGGATTCGCCCTTCGTGCTGATCGTCGAGGACGATGCGACCTTCGCTTCGATCCTGCTCGACCTGGCGCGCGAGGCGGGGCTCAAGGGCGTCGTCTCCACCGCAGGCGCCGGGACCCTGGCGCTCGCACGCAAGCTGCAGCCCAATGCGATCACGCTCGATCTCGGCCTGTCCGACATCGACGGCTTCGTGCTGCTCGATCTGCTCCGGCACGATCCGCAGACCATGCATCTGCCGATCCATGTCGTGTCCGGCGCGGACAAGCTCGACATGGCGCTGGATATGGGGGCGTTCGGGGTGACCGAGAAGCCCGCCGCACCGGAGACGCTGACGGCGGTGTTCCGCGATCTCGCGCGTGTCGCCCGCATCAGCCCCGCGGCACCGACCCTGGTGGTCATCGACGGCGCGGAGGCCGCTGCCGGCCTGCCGTCAGTGCCTGAGCTCGCCGGATCGAAGATGCTGATCGTCGATGACGATATCCGGAACATCTACTCGCTGACGAGCGTATTGGAGAGCTACGACGTCGAGGTCGTACACGCAGAGGGTGGCAGAGACGGCATTTTGATACTCGAACAGACGCCGGGCATCGATCTGGCGCTGATCGACATCATGATGCCCGAGATGGACGGGTACGAAACGATGCAGCGCATTCGGGCTCTCCCCGAACTCGCCGATATTCCGCTGATCGCGGTAACGGCCAAGGCGATGAAGGGGGACAGGCAGAAGTGCCTCGACGCCGGCGCCTCCGACTATATCGCCAAGCCTGTGGACATCGAGCTTCTGCTCGCACTGCTCCGCGTATGGGTCGCCCGTTCGCGGGATCGCACGCCGGCGACGCCGGCGCGGGCGAGCACGGCGGCGGAATGACCCGGTGCCACGTAAACAGCATCTCGCGGTGCAGCCTGTGACGCTGGTGGAGACGGCGCCCCTGCTGAAGGTTGTCGACGCCGAACCGCTCACGCGGTCGCGGATCCTGGTGGTCGACGACGATGAGCATAACCTGCTCGCGATCCGCACCGTGCTGGAGGATGTCGGCGACGTGGTCGTCGCAAAATCGGGCCATGAGGCGCTGCGCGAACTGCTGCGCGGCGAATTCGCGGTGATCCTGCTCGACGTCTATATGCCGGACATGGATGGATATGAGGTCGCGCGGATGATCCGCGGCCGCGAGCAGACCAAGCGCATCCCGATCATCTTCCTCTCCGCCGTCAACAAGGAGATGGAGCATCTGATCCGCGGCTATTCGATGGGCGCGGTCGATTATGTGTTCAAGCCGGTCGAGCCGATCGTGCTCCGCTCCAAGGTGGCGGTGTTCGTCGATCTGTTTCAGATGACGCTGGAGATCCGCCGCAAGGCACAGGCCGAACAGGCTCTGCTCGACGCCACGATCCGGGCCAATAGCGAGCGGCTTAGGGCCGAACGCGAGCTGCGCCTGGCCGAGCAGCGCCAGGGCGCGATCATCCAGTCGCTGCCGATTCTGCTCTATCTCGAGACCGAGGGCGTTTACCCGCGTGTGCCGAAGCTGATCAGCGGCGATTTCACTGCGATGACGGGATTCCCGCTGGAGGAAGTGCGGCGGACCCCGACGCTATGGCACGACCGGCTTCACCCCGAGGACAAGGATCGCGTCGAAGCCGCGCTCAGGGGCCGGGCGCACGGCGCACCGCTGGCGATGGAATATCGCTGGCAGCATGCGGACGGGCGCTATCGCCATGTGCTCGACCAGGCCGTGCCGATGCGCGACATGGACGGCAAGCAGATGGAATATGCCGGCACCCTGCTCGACGTGACCGAGCGCAAGGATCTGGAGACGCAGCTCCTCCATGTCCGCAAGATGGATGCGATCGGCAAGCTGACAGGCGGCATCGCGCATGATTTCAACAATTTGCTGGCAGCGGTGATCGGCGGCCTTGCGCTGATCGAGCGGCGGGTGCCGATGAACGACGAGCAGCACAAGCTGCTCGCAATGACCCAGCATGCCGCGGGCCAGGGCGCCGAGCTGGTCTCCCGCCTGCTCGCCTTTGCGCGCAAGCAGAAGCTGGAGCCGGCGGCGATCGACGTGACGTCGCTGTCGATCGCGGTCAGCAATCTGCTGTCGCACACGCTGGGCGGCCTGGTCGAGATCGCCTGGGATATCGATGCGGAGGTCGCGCATCCCTATGCCGATGAAGGCCAGCTCGAGCTCGCGCTGATGAACCTCGCGATCAACGCGCGCGACGCGATGCCCGAGGGTGGCACCATCCGGATTTCAGCCCGCAACGCGGTCGCGGAGCAAAAGGACGAGCTTGGCCTGAAGCCGGGTCGCTATGTCATGCTCGCGGTCGAGGATAACGGCTGCGGCATTTCCGCCGACCTGCTCGAGCGCGTCATGGAACCGTTCTTCACCACCAAGGAGGTCGGCAAGGGCACCGGCCTCGGGCTCAGCATGGTCTATGGTTTCGCCAGCCAGTCCGGCGGCGCGATGCGGATCGAGAGCCGTGAGGGCGAAGGCACACGGGTGGAGCTATGGCTGCCCGAAGCGCCGCGCAGCACCGCCGCGCCCAGCACCGGCGCAACCGCCCCGGTCCATGCGCCGTCCGAGCCGCTCAATATCCTGCTGGTGGATGACCATGACGGAGTCCGCGAAACGACCGCGGCGCTGCTCGCCGATCTCGGCCACAGCATTGCCGTGGCGGCCGACGGCATGACGATCCTCGAGACGTTGCGCGCCGATCCCGACGTGCAGCTCATCATCAGCGACTATGCGATGCCGCATCTGTCGGGTTCCGAGGTCATCCGCCGGGCGCGGAAGATCAAGCCCGGGCTCAGCGCGATCATCATCACCGGCTATGCCGATGACGAGGGTCTCGACCTCTCGAACGAAGACGTCGTCACCCTCAACAAGCCGTTCACGCCGAGCCAGCTCAGGAACGCGATCGGCGAAGCGATGGCGATGCGCGTGCAGGCCTGAGCTATTTGGCCGCGTATTGGCCGGGCTCAGCGCCGAAATGCTCCTTGGCGTGCGCGCGGGCCGCAGTCGCGGTCGGGAACACTTCATCCTGCAGCGTCGAGGTGACGATCGGGTAGTGTTGCGAATTATACCGCGTGTCACGCACGGTGAGGCGGTAGTTGCCTTCCTCATTCTTCTGGATCAGGAAGGGCTTTACGGGAATTCTAGACATAGGGTTCTCCTTCTATTTTTTGCGGCCCAGTTCGGTGCACGCCCCAAAATCCTTCTCCCCCTGTGGGAGAAGGTGGCCCGAAGGGCCGGATGAGGGGGCGTGAGGTTCGGGACATCAATCAGAGTCCCCCTCACCCTTCCCATCGCTACGCGATGGGCCCCTTCCCTCTCCCACAAGGGGAGAGGGAGTTAGGTCAGTATCCACCCGTAGTGGCGGTATCGGCGCTGTCTTCGACCCAGTCGGCGATCGCCGCCTCGGTGGTGATCAGCAATCCCGCGATCGACGCCGCATCCTGAAGGGCCGAGCGCACAACCAGGGTCGGATCGATCACGCCGGCCTGGACGAGGTTCTCGTACACCTCGGTCTGCGCGTTGAAGCCGAACTCCTGATCATTGCCCTCGATCAGCCGCCCCGCAACGACGCCGCCGTCATGCCCGGCATTCTGCGCGATCTGGCGGATCGGCGCCTGGAGCGCCTGGCGGATGATGTCGATGCCGCGGGTCTGGTCGTCATTCGCGCCCTTGAGGCTGGCCAGCGCACGGCTCGCATAGAGCAAAGCGGTGCCGCCACCGGGGACGATGCCTTCCTCGACCGCGGCGCGGGTCGCGTGGAGCGCGTCGTCGACGCGGTCCTTGCGTTCAGTCACCTCGACTTCGGTCGAGCCGCCGACCCGGATGATCGCGACGCCGCCCGAAAGCTTGGCAAGGCGCTCCTGGAGCTTCTCCTTGTCATAGTCCGACGTCGTGTTCTCGATCTGCTGGCGGATCGCCTCGACCCGACCCTTGATCGCGTCGGCAGTGCCGGCACCGTCGATGATCGTCGTCGTGTCCTTGTCGATCGTGACGCGCTTGGCGCTGCCGAGCATGTCGAGCGTTACGCCTTCCAGCTTCATGCCGAGCTCCTCGGAGACGGTCTGGCCGGCGGTGAGGATCGAGATGTCCTCGATCATCGCCTTGCGGCGATCGCCGAAGCCGGGCGCCTTGACGGCCGCGACCTTCAGCCCGCCGCGCAGCTTGTTGACCACGAGGGTGGCGAGCGCATCGCCCTCGATATCCTCAGCGATGATGAGGAGCGGCCGGCCCGACTGGACGACGGCCTCGAGGATCGGCAGCAGGGCATTGAGATCGCCGAGCTTCTTCTCGTGAAGGAGGATGTACGGATCGATGAGTTCGACCGACATCTTCTCGGCATTGGTGACGAAATAGGGCGAGAGATAGCCGCGATCGAATTGCATGCCCTCGACGACTTCGAGCTCGAACTCCAGGCCGCTGCCATCCTCGACGGTGATCACGCCTTCCTTGCCGACCTTCTCCATCGCTTCGGCGATCTTGCGGCCGATCTCCTCGTCGCCATTGGCGGAGATGATACCTACCTGGGCGATTTCGTCAGTGCCCGAGACGGGCTTGGAGCGCGCCTTCAGATCCTCGACCACCGCCGCGACCGCGAGATCGATGCCGCGCTTCAGGTCCATCGGGCTGATGCCGGCCGAAACCGACTTCATCCCCTCGCGCACGATCGCCTGGGCGAGCACAGTGGCGGTGGTGGTGCCGTCACCGGCATGGTCATGCGTCTTGGACGCGACCGCGCGGAGCATCTGCGCGCCCATATTCTCGAACTTGTTGCTGAGCGTGATCTCCTTGGCGACGGTGACGCCGTCCTTGGTGATGCGCGGCGCGCCATATCCCTTGTCGAGCACGACGTTGCGGCCCTTCGGCCCAAGCGTCACGCGCACGGTGTTGGCGAGGATATCGACGCCGCGGGTGATCGCTTCGCGCGCGTCGCGGGAGAATTTCACGTCTTTGGCTGCCATGGTGCAAATCCTTGTCGTCGCCCCGGTGGAGGCCAGGGCGCTATGGAATGAAGGTCGCGCGTCGCAACGCAGCGGCCCCGGCCTCCGCCGGGGTGACGGCTCAGATCAGCCGAGAATTCCGAGCAGATCGCTTTCCTTCATGATCAGCAGGTCCTCGCCGCCGAGCTTGACCTCGGTGCCGGACCATTTGCCGAACAGGATTTTGTCGCCGGCCTTGACGTCGAGCGGAACGATGGTGCCGTTCTCGAGACGGAGCCCGGTGCCGACCGAGACGATCTCGCCCTCTTGCGGCTTTTCCTTGGCGGTTTCGGGAATGATGATGCCGCCGGCGGTCTTTTCAGCAGCCTCGATGCGGCGCACCAGGACTCGGTCGTGCAGGGGACGAAATGCCATGGGCCAATGCTCCACGCTGGGCCGCGACCAAAAGGGTCGCTTTCACAAGCGGTAGCCAGCGCTGCCGGAAGCGATCTGGCACTCGCGATGCGGGAGTGCCAACGCGGCTGATATCGGCGCTCGGGGCGCTCGCGTCAATGGCGGTGGGGCAAAACACCTGTCAGGCGCGTCAGGATACCAGTGGAGAGTACCGGCTCGCCCGGCCGCATCTTCGTCGTTTCGTCGCATCCTTGACGCAAGGGCGTCGCCGCACCCTCCCTTTTTGGTCATCCCGCCCCCAGGCAGCACGCGTCCGACCGTTATTTTCGTCCGGTCGCCTGGCTGTATCTGGGGCGAATAAAGGGCCGAACGGCCCGGCAGGGAGTGACTGATGGCTACGCAGCTGGCGCCTGAGGCGCCCGTGAAGACACGCGAGTTCCACAATCATCATTTCGATTCGACGATCTGGAACGATTTCGCCTTTCGCGACGACGACATCGTCATCGCGACCTATGGCAAGTCCGGCACGACCTGGATGCAGCAGATTGTCGGCCAGCTGATCTTCGAAGGCGATCCCGAGGTGAATGTCGCCGAGCTCTCGCCCTGGGTCGACCTGCGCGTGCCGCCCAAGGAGGTGAAGCTGCCCGAGATCGAGGCGCAGATGCACCGCCGCTTCCTCAAGACCCATTTGCCGGTCGATGCGCTCGTGTTCGATCCGATCGCCAAGTACATCTATATCGCGCGCGATGGCCGCGACGTGATGTGGAGCATGCACAACCACCATGTGAACGCCAATGCGGCGTGGTTCGCGGCGATCAATGACTCCCCGGGCCGGGTCGGCCCGCCGGTTCCGCCGGCCGATGCCGATCTGCGCCGCTATTTCCTGAACTGGCTCGACAATGACGGCGCGCCCTTCTGGCCATTCTGGGAGAATGTGCGGAGCTGGTGGGCGGTCAAGCACCTGCCCAATGTGATGCTCGTCCATTATCAGGACCTGAAACAGGACCTGGTGGGCGAGATGCTGCGCATCGCCGAGTTCCTCGACATCGATGTGGACGCGGCGCGCTTCCCGGCGATGGTCGAGCATTGCAGCTTCGACTGGATGAAGGCCAATGCCGCAAAGTCCGCCCCGCTCGGCGGCGTGTTCTGGGACGGCGGCGCCGAGACCTTCATCAACAAGGGCGTCAATGGCCGCTGGCGCGACACGCTGACTCTGCCCGACAACAAGGCCTATGAGACGCGCAGCGTGATCGAGCTCGGCCCCGATTGCGCGCGCTGGCTGGCGGGCGGCGCACGCGCCGTCTGACGCCAGGCGGGGCGGGGCGCTGGGGGCGGACGCCCCGCCCCATAATGGGTGCCGGGCCCGTGCCCCGGGGGCCTGTAAGGCGCGTTTAATTTTGCGAGGTAAGCGCAAAAACCGCTGAAAACGCGTGATTTATGTCGGGATTTTCCAACGTTTTTGCCATTTCCTGCTGCAATATCAAATGCTTGATATCTCGCATAAATGCATTGCAGTAACGCCGGCTTCTTCTGTAGAATTCTTACAATATCAAATTCACACCTGCCGCAGAATTCAGACTATACGGCGTCGCGATGCAGCCGAGCATAAGTACTGTGTCGGCCGTGTTGGCATTTTTGCGAGCCACCGTGTACATATGAAATTAAAATGAATCCGCGTTCTGTAAAGAAATTGAGGCCATTGTAGCGCCGATCTCCAACGTATTATCTTGATGTATTCGCCAGTGACTGGACAGTTAAATTTTAAAATTGCCATATCTATATTATGCAATTTTGCGAGTCGCCCATAATTAGGGCATGTCTTCTTCACACTGCGGTTTCGGGCGTTCGGCCGCATGCGCCCGCCCTCGCCACCTGACCGACGGCGACGTCTCGAATGTATCGACAATGGCAAAGAGCATGGCCGATGCACGCAGCCCCGGATCCGAGACCATAGCCCGGGACCCGAAAGCGTTGAATCCACCACAGCTCAGCGCGGCGGATGGCGTCGCGACATAGCATCAGACGAAAGGTCGGTCCCGCTTCGGGAAAAGGCCGCCCCCAATGCGGGTACGCTCGCGAAGCGCGCGCCGGCGATTCATGCTATAAGGTCACCATGCCGACCTTCATCCCATCCATTTCCACTCGATCGCGAGGACGCCTGTTCAGGTGACTCGCGACAAGACCGGGCGCGAGACTGCGCCAGCCCCACCACCCACGTCTTCGCGCAGCGCCGCGAGCGACATAAAGCCGCCAGCACCGGCGCAGGCGCTGCACCGGCTCGTGCACATCATCGGCGATACCGAGGAAATTCGCGCCCTGCTCGGCGTGCTGACCAGCCGCCGGCCCGACACGCGCATGCAGTGCTTCGCCTCGGGGGAGGCTTTTCTCGACCAGCTGGCGACCCTCGAACAGGGCGTGGTGCTGCTCGATTTCGACCTGCCCGGCATCAGCGGCCTCGACCTGATGACCGAGATACGCTGCTTGCCGAAGCTGTTCCCGATCATCGCATGTTCCAATCGCCGCAGCATCGGGCTCGCCGTCGACGCGATGAAGCTCGGCGCGCTCGATTTCCTGGAGAAACCGCACGAGCTCAAATCGCTGTTCGCGGCGATCGAGGACGGGTTGGGGCTGATCGAGAATGTGCGCGCCATCGAGGAGCAGCAGAGGATCGCGCTGATCAGCGATGGCGATGATGCGCCGGTCGATCAGGCCGGGGCGTAGCCGTCGGCCAGCGTCACTTGGCCGGCGTCAATAGGAGCCTGAGACTGTCTCGACCCGGTCAAACCGTCCTGCGGCAAGGTCGTGCGGCCGGATCAGGAACTGGATCACCCCGTCGCCTATCCCGAAGCCGATCGCGTCCTGGCTGACCAGCTCCAGCAGGAGGAGCCATTCGCCCAGATATTCATCGACATCGCCCTGAACAAAGCTTGGCGGCCCGAACATTCGATTGGGCGTGGGCGCGAACACCACGCGATGCTGCTCCAGCTTGCCTGCCTCCTTGGCCAGATTAAATTGCGCAAAGGCTTCCTTCGACAGCGCATCGGCGGCCGCCATGTCGGCCGGCTCCTTGCTGCTCAGCGCCTTTGCTCTGGCCGCCTTGATCGGCTCATCGAGACCTGACCGCGCGTCGAATTCGCGCTCATATTCCTGACGCTCGTACGCCATGCCAAGCATGTGCGCGTCTGCGCAAGCCTCGATCTCGTCGGCCGGAACGACCGACAGGCCCTCGCTTCCCAATCCAAGACTGACGTTGATGCTTGTCCAGACTGTCCCTGCCCACAGAGTGATCACCGGAACGAGTGGCTCGATCCGCTGCCACAACCTGTCCACCTCGTCCGGAGCCAGCGCCTGTCCGGCCCGATGGCCGGTCGCCTCCTCGTAAAGCGCACGCGCCTCCGCTCGCCACCCATCCACCAACGCCTCGCGCGTCGGGATGTCGGCATCCGGCGCGAGCGCCCGCCACTCGTAATCCGCAATCCGGTCAAGATTCTTCAACGCTGCCGTCGCGACGACCCGCACCGCTGCCCAGTCATGCGGAAACCCGGCAAAGGGCCGCCCCTCCAACCGGCGCTTCCCCGGCTCGGGCACCAATGCCCCGCTCGCATCCTGGGCCTTTATGAGCAGCTCGGCGGTCAGCTTCTCGTGCCAGAACAGATGCTGCTCTTCCTCCAGATCGACATGCGGATACTCGATGGCCGCCGGCGCGAATGGCCAGCACGGCAGCAGCTGAGGCGCATCGCGCCGCTCTGCCGGCATGTTGGCCGAAACCATGGGCGAAGAATAAAGTGCGTCCTTGCCAAAGGCTGGCGGCAGCTCCGCCGGGGCCGTCAACGGTCTCCAGTCCCCTGCATCGCCTGGTTGGTAGAAGAAGCGGAAGTGCCAATGGCCGCCCCACTGCACGAACAGGTACAAAGCCCCGCTTTTCGGCAAGAGTTCGGTCGGGTCCAGGCGCGCCAGTGCCGCACATTCCCATTGCATCACGAAGGTAAGCGGCGTCCCGTCCTCCTCGCGCGGCCAGCTCATGCCGGTCGGCCCGACTGGCACGCCGCCATAGAAGGACAGCCCCGGATCGGCGGGCGGCGGAAAGATTTCCCGGAACAGGATCGGCCGCCAGCGCGCAGCGTCAATTGCGCTGGCCGTCATCGGGTCGATGTCGACAGCCCTGTCTTCCTGCGCCCTCAGCGCTTCGGCGATTTCCATCTCCGCCTGTAATTTCAGCCGCTCCGCCTCGATCCGGCGTTTCCTGCCTGACGCGATTTGCTGCGGGACAGGACCTGAGCCCGCCTCAGCTCCATTCCCACCCGCCGCACCAGTCGCGGCCATTCGCCGCCGGGCACGCCCCGCCGCGCGAAAGCCCATCGCCAACGCCGCGCACCCGATCGCCCAGGCAAGGATGGTCCGCCCCGGCCCCAGCGGAACGTGAAAGGGTGTGAAACTCTCGATCGCTGCCAGGGTGAATATCAGCGCCAGGCCTGAAACAATGAACGCAACGACAAACGCCAGTCCTTGCTCAAACGCTCGATCCAACGCTGCCATACCACCTCCTGCTTACGCGAAGGGCATGCACGATCAAGTGCTGCGGCCAGGTTAAAGGGCCTTGCCCTGTTCCTCATCAGACCCTCCATCATCTTTCGAACAGCGGCGACATGGAGCTGACCGGGGGTTACCGACGAAGGTGGGCGTATCGGGGTTGCGCCAAGCCTCTCGGAAGTGGACATTGCTCAAAGCTGCGGTGGCGGAGCGGATCGGAAATGACGAGCGTCATCACGGACACATGTATCAAGTGCAAACACATGGCCTGTGTCGAGGTGTGTCCGCATGATGCCTTTCACGAGGGCGAAAACATGCTCGTGATTAACCCGCTGGAGTGCGGCGATTGCGGATGCTGCGTTGCTGAATGCCCGGTAGATGCCATCGTGTACGATACCGATCCGCGCGCCGAACCATGGCTTGAGCTGAATGCGCGATATTCGCAGTTATGGCCGAACGTAACCGCAAATCGTGGACAGACGCCGCCCGACGCTCACCTGTTCGACTCCGTGACGGAGAAATTCGGCCGCTATTTTTCGCCCAAACCAGGAAAGGGCGACATCGGGTCTCCCGTCAGCCATCCGCATTCAAAGCAAGGACGAATCCCTGTTTGGGAAAGGATGAGGAGGATGTTCAAAGGGCTTTGACGCGAATTCTGGCGTATCGCCCGGTCACCCACCAAATCGCCTGCGAACCTGCGGCCCGACCTTCTCGACATCGTTCGTCAGGATCATTCCCGGAAAGCCAGGAGGGATAGCGTTCATATCCTCGAGGTTTGCGATTCCGTTGGCCCCTGAGTAGCCGGAGGGTCGAAAAGCGGCCGGCCCAACCGGATCGACCAGGACGACAAGAACATTCGCGCTCTTCATTCGCGCGAGGAAGCGATTGGGCCAGCCCCAATACATCCAGCGCAGGTTTATCGGCACGCCGATCGCGCCGTTCCGGCAGGCGGCCGGGACATATCCACTCCAGCCGAGCGCCCAATAACCATAGACACAGTGCTGCCCGATCTTCTTCGACATGAGCAGTGCCTGGGGCGCGCGCTGCTCGAGGCGCGCTATCGGCTTGTCGGCTGCATAGACCCAAAGCCGATGATCGATGGGATGCCCATGTGCTTTCATATAAGCAACCAGCTGATCCGACTCCTGCGGATCGTTGCTCTTGATGTTTATCAGGAACTGCTTGCCCGGAAAGGTGGCCAGCACTTCATGCAGCGTGGGCATCAGGCCCACGCCCTTTCCCCGAAACGGGAAGGTCTTGCCGCCATCGGCGGTGTATCCGTATCCCACATCGAGGGTCTTTAAATAGGCCATCGATTGATCCCGGGTGACCCCGTGGCCGTTGGTCCGGCACGCAAGATCCCAGTCGTGGAAGACCGCGAACTCTCCATCAGTCGTCGGGTGAATGTCCAGTTCCTGCACCGTCGCGCCCGCTGCGAAACCGGCGCGCATCGAGGGGATCGTGTTCTCGAGATACGGATTGGCAGGCTTATTGATGTGCGTCGCGGTGCAGGCATTCAGCCACCGCGGGTCGCTCGGATAAGTCTGGTGGACGCCGCGATGGGCCAAAACGCCCGGCCTGCCGGACGGTACCGGCGCCAGCCAGGAAGCGTTGTTGGCATATAGCGCGATCAGCGCTGCGCCTGCCGATGCCGCTATCAGCCTCCTCCGCCGCATCCCGCCTCCTGTAGCCCAAGACCTTTGCGATATGCATAGCATGCAGGCCAGGTCGTGAGCTCATAAACGCCCGCCGCGAGTGATGCGGTGACGAACGATTTCATAGGGCGCTGATAACAGGCGTTATAGTTCAAGTCAGCAGCTGGGCTGAACTACCGTCGCGCTGCGCTGACCGCCATCATGACCATGACTAGCGCGAAAAAGGCGAGCATAGCGTAGCCGAGCACTGTCTCTACGCGAGCCAGGTTGCGGATGTGCCGGTCTATCTCCGGGTCCTGCAACAGCCTGTAGCGCGCTACACGATCCGCCCCGCGTCGACTGCGCGGCAATGACCGCGTCGTGCTGTCGATTATATGCAGGGCGCCTGGGTGCCGCTCGGCGAGCGCCGACCGCAGTCGCCATTGGAACCAGGCTGTCAGCGCAAAAAGAGAGATGTAGATGCCGGTAAGGATAGGAATTGGTGACATAGGTACACCGTAATGCCGTCCACGGGCCGCGCAATCAATGACCGCTGTGGACAATTGCACCCAATTCCATCGCTCACGTCAGTTGCTGACTCGACCCGACGCGATCATTCCTCCAAATCGCGGCGGAGCCTTCCGCCAGCACGCTGCGTTCGTGCGAATGGCTGTTGTCGGATAGATCGCTGTGGAGATGGGATGCCGAATGCGTGAACTGGTCACTGTCTGGTTTCGGGCGGCTGTCCGTTCGATATTCATCCCCTCGCTTGTCGTCACCGGACTGTTCGCGAGCGCTCATGCCTCCGCCCAGGAATATTCCATGCGGGATGTCGGCGGCTGGACGGTGGCGGCGAGCAAGGACCAGAAGGGCTGCTTCCTGACCAGGACGTACGATGTGGACGGGAAAACAACCCTCCTGTTCGGGCTGGATATCGACGGCAGCAACCATCTCTCGGTTCTGAACGATAATTGGTCGATCCAGCCGGGAGAGCAGCTGAAACTGAATTTTCGGCTCACCAGAGGCGGCTATTCCGAGCACGCGGTCGTCGGCATGGCTTCGGGCGAGAAAAAGGGCTTTGTCACGACTTTCGAAGCAAAATTCCCGGCCTATTTCGCCGCATCCAAGGCCCTCCACATCGATCGCGGCGATGTGCCGGTCGAGCGGCTGAGCCTCGATGGAAGCGGTGCTGCGGTTGCCGAGCTGGAGCGCTGTGTCGCCGTTTACCGGGCGAGCCCGGTTGCCGACGCGCCGGACACGGAGCGTTCCGACGGGATACCCAGGGACCCGTTTTCTCCTGATGCCAAGCCGAGAACCAAGGACCGGTGATTCCAGCGGTGGGGGTGACAATCCCCCTCCTTTCTCGACCGTGGACCCGGTGGGGGCTCGGTGACAATCAGCGCTTGTCCCCAGGATTCAGCCAATGAACACAGACGCATTCTTCACCAAGATCCGGACCTATACCGATCTTTCAGCCAAAGCCGAGCTGGCCTGGTCATCGCTCCTGCGGCCCAGACACTATGCCAAGGATGAGCCCTTCATTCGGGCCGGCGACGTGCCCAGCACCTGCGCCTTCGTCGTCAAAGGCCTGCTGTGCCAGCATTATGTCGGCCCAGAGGGCGACCTGATCATCAAATATTTCTTCCCCGAGAACCGCATTGCCGCTTCGATCAGCGCGACCTTGCTCGGCGAGCCCAGCCTGTTCACGATCACGGCGATCGAGAACAGCTCCGTCCTCGAATATGACTTCGCGGCGTTCAAGGCGCTCGTCAGCGAATTTCCCGACATTGCGGCATTTTACATCGGCTATATGGAGCGGCACTGGATCATCGAGAAGGAACCGGGCGAGATTGCCTTTCGACATGACGATGCGATGCAGCGTTATGTGGATTTCATCCGCAGGGAGCCGGAGCTGCACAGGCGCTTGAAGCAGCATCACGTCGCCGCCTGGCTGGGCATCACCCCGGAAAGCCTCAGCCGCCTGCGCAAAACGATCGCCGTCACACGACCCGACAGACGCTGACGCGATTTCCTACCAAACATCAATTCTTCCGCGGCGGAGGCGCTCTATCCCGACAGGCAAGCAACCGCCGTGACGGTCATGGCGGGGCTTCAAGAGGAATTTACGATGACCAAGATGATTTTCGTCAACCTGCCGGTGACCGACCTGACCGCAGCAACGACATTCTACGAATCGATCGGGCTTACGAAGAACGCGCAGTTCAGCGATGACACGGCCAGCTGCATGGTGATGTCGGACACCATCAGCGTCATGCTTTTGACGCATGCCAAATGGGGCACGTTCACGAGCCGCCCGATCGCACCATCGACATCGAGCGAAGTCATGCTTGCCGTCTCGTGCGACAGTCGCGAGGCGGTGAATACGATGACCCAGGCGGCGGCCGCGAACGGCGGCACGCCCGATGTGAACCCGGCGCAGGATCTGGGGTTTATGTACAACCGCGCCTTTGCTGACCCGGACGGGCATGTCTGGGAAGCGGTCTGGATGAACATGGCCGCCATGGGCGGGGCGACTGGCTGAACCCAGCCGCCGCTTTGACCGGCCATCGGTGGAGGAGCCATCGGACAGCGGCTCCTCCACCCGTTGCGCCGCAGGAGGATAGACTCATGACTGCTCAATTGAATCACACGATCGTCTGGTGCCGGGACAATGTGAAATCATCCACGTTCCTGACCGGCATGCTCAGACTACCCCCTCCCAAGCCCGTACTCCATTTCATGGTCGTCGAGCTCGGCAATGGCGTCGCCATGGACTTCATGGCGAAGGACGGCGAGGTCGCATCACAGCATTACGCCTTCCTCGTCAGCGACGATGAATTCGACTTCGGGCTCGAACGGGTCAGGGAGACGGGGCAGCCCTATTGGGCCGATCCGGCGAGGACGAAGCGCGGGGAGATCTATGAGCGCGACGGTGGTCGCGGCTTCTACTTCGACGATCCGGACGGCCATTTGCTCGAACTTTTGACCTAGAGCGACGGCATCTGAAGCCGACTCTTTGTACATGGAGATCCGCATCATGGGAAAGCTAATGAACCGCAGCCACGGGTTGGAACGGACCAGATGACCAGACGCGCGCCTATCGGACTTGATCGTCGTACGCTCCTCGGTGCCGCGGCAACACTGCCATTGGTTGGTTCCGGTGTTGCTTCGGCAGCCGAACGGACTTTACCACGTCCGGCGGGTTTCGACGAGCTCGTGCATGCGACTATGCGCGACCTTCAGATACCCGGGATGACGATCGGCTATGGCCGCGGCGAAGCCCATTGGGTGCGGGGCTACGGCTTTGCCGATCTGGAAAACGGCGTTCCCGCGACATCCATGTCAGCGTACCGATATGCTTCCGTACAGAAACCGATGACAGCCGTCGCCGTCCTTCAGCAGGTCGAGCGAGGCCGCATCAACCTCGATGCGGACATTCGCCAATATGTGCCCTACTTCCCGCGGAAGACGCACAAGATCTCAGTACGGCAGCTTCTTGGGCATATCGGCGGGATCACGGACTATTCTGCCAATCCGGCCGAAGAGCATCTCAAACAGGCGATGACCACGCGACAGGCGATCGCAGTCTTTGCGGATCATGACCTCATCGCCGAGCCCGGAACCCGGTTTCACTATACAAGCTATGGTTATAATCTGCTTGCGGCCGCAGTAGAAACGGCAGCCGCGGTGCCGTTTGGAAATTACCTGCGCGACCATGTGTGGCGACCAGCGGGAATGACCTCCGCCCGCATGGACGATCCTTTGGCCATCATTCCTCACCGCGTGCGCGGATATCAGTTCGTCGACGGCCAGGTCCGCAACTCCGAGTTCGTCGACGTGAGCAGCAGGGTCGGTGGCGGCGCCAGCAGAGGCAACGTTCCCGACCTGATCAGGTTTGCCGTCGCACTGGCCGAGGGACGCTTGCTGCAGCCCGCCAGCATGGAGCTAATGACGACGCCGACTCGAACCCGCGATGGGCAGATAGCGGGCTTTCCTCGTACCGACGGCTACGCAATGGGCTGGAGCGTGGTGGGCGATGCGAGCGATCGCGTGCTGTTTCACGACGGAGGCCAGACCGAAACCCGAACCATGTTGATCCTCCATCCCCGTTCCCGCCTGGCGATCGCGAGTGCGCAGAATTTCGAGCGGGATATACATCCACCGCTTGCATTTGCGCTTTGGCAGAAAGTCACTGGCCGACCCGGACCGATGAAGGTGGCTTGAGCCCGCCCGGCCCCGCCGCCGGGTGGGAGACAAATCCGTCGTCGCCGGGTGCCACCACTTCCCAAAATAATTGGGATGGACGTTTTGGGGTGCCTGTGGTGAGCAGGAGGTGTGTCCGTGACAGAACAGCCGCTCGGCTCGTTTGCGAGCCTCAGTAAGCGAGAACTGGAGGTTCTCCGTCTCCTGGCTTCAGGGCATACCGTCAAGACAATCGCGGTGCAGCTTGGCAGCTCGGAAACCGCGATCAACGAGCGTTTGCGTGATGCTCGCCGCAAGACGGGCGCCGCGAGCAGCCGCGAACTGGCGCGCATGGTGGACGCCCAAAAAATCTGGGACAAGAATATCGATCTTTCGACCCAGGGCCACCCGAGCAAGAGCGTGGCTCAGCCCGCACATTCGCGGCTGAAAAGGTCGAAAGGATTTTTCGTCATGCTTATCGCAATCCCGGTCGCGGCCCTTGGACTGGCCATCGTGGCGGCACCTTCCATGCATCAGGCCGCAGCCCCGCGCGGCGCCCATACAGCCGCAGCCAGACAGTCACCGCTGGTCGGCACCTGGCTGCTGGATGTGTCGCGGCTTCCGGACGACGGACAGCGGCCGAAGCGGGTGACCTTCACGTTTCGCCTGTCGCAGGATCAGAAGTGGACCGCGCTTTCCGAAATCGTGGCGCAGGACGGCACCAGCAGGCAGGGGGGATCGACGGCGGCGGCGGACGGTGTCCCGGTGCCCGTCAGCGGCAATCTTGGTTTCGTCGACACGGTTGCCCTGCGCCAGCCCGCAGCGAATACGCTGGTGGTGACGCTGGGGAAAAATGGTGCTCCGGTCTCGACCCGGGTCTACACCGTGTCGAAGGATCGAAAATCCATGACCGAGACCATTATCTGGCCTGGCGATAAACTTCCGGGACTGGAGACGACCTATTTCAACCGAATTGGTTGATCGCGACCTAATCAGGGCCGATCGACATTCAGGCCTCCAAATCCTCTCCTTTGGGAGAGGACAGTGTAGCTTGTCAGCTTGCTGACTAGCGAAACTTGGTGAGGGGCTCCGGGAGCTCTCGATAGCTCCCGGAGCCCCTCACCAACTTCGCCTAATTCGCTGCGCTCATAAGGCTTCGTATCCTCTCCCACTGGAGAGGACCCTCGCCGCTCAACGTTCGCAACTACGCTCAAACCAGACCCATCAGCCTTCAGGCGAACAACAGCCGATCGTTGATCTTGCGCGGATCGCTCCAGTCCTCGGACCACCAGGCCTTTTCGCCCGCCGCCGGCGGCCGCTTCAGCTGGAGCTTCGCCTTGCGCTTGGTCGCGTCCTTCTGGGCTACGCGGAACTGGTAGTGATCGATCATGCTGAGCGCCTCGACCATATAGGAGGTGGCGACACGGGCATCCTTGATCAGGACGAGGTTCTCGCCGTTCGACCCGTCGGCCGCCTTCGACATGTTGTACGAACCGAGATAAACCCGCGCGTTCGGTGTGTTGAAGTCGATCACGACGAATTTGTGGTGCATCCGCGTCCCCACGCTTCCGACCAGGCCGGTCGGCTCGGCGCTGAACGGCGGGGGCACGTCCTTGTCGAGCGGCTCGACAAAGGTCGGTGGCGCGTTGGAGCTGCCCGATGCCACGGCGATGCCGGTGCGCTTGTCCGAAATGCCGGCGACAAAGAGATCGGGCTGGTTCGTCTGCGCCGCGAGCGCGTCGCGGATCACGCCGGGCGTCGTGGAAAGGAAGGCGAGCGAATAGAAGATCGAGGCCCTGGCTCCGGCGATGTCGGTGGCAATATCGGCGAGCACGGAGTTCGCCTTGGCATGCGGGGAAAAGGCGATGCTCGCATCGACACCGTTCAGTCCGAGCGGGGTCCAGGAGGCCGAAGGACTGGTGTTGAAGCTCTCGGGATGATCCCAATATTGATCGAACGCCGCTTTGAAGATCGCGACCGCGCTTTTGCCCTGGGCGATCACCGCATTGTTGGACTGAACGAAAAGGCCGCGCCAGCTCATATTGGTGGAGCCGCAAACGACACGCTGCACGGTCGGCGCGTCGACATAGAGCGTCTTGTTGTGCTGGAGCGAGCTCATATGCTGGCGCTTCACGGGGATGCCGAGCGCAGTGAGCGCTACTTCGGCGGCGTCCTCGGAGGCGCCGTCGCGATGATGGGCGCCGCTATCGTCGATGATGACGCGGACCCGGTCCTTGCCGAGCTTTTTCACCCGGTCGACGATTTCGGGAAGATCGAAATCATAAGCGACGATCCCGACCCTGGCGGCGGGATCGGCGATGGCCGCGTCGAGCGCCGCCAGGATCTCGGCATGCGCCTCGAAGCCCATCCATTTATAGGCGTCGGCCGCCTGGGGATGAGTTGGCACGAAGGTCAGACCGTCCCTGCTCGAGGCGGGGAGCAATGTGCTCATCGGGCCCTTGGAGATGTAGCGATCGACGAACGCCTGAGAGGAGACGAAGCCGCGGGTGAAGGCCACGTTGAGCACGCCCGGATAGGTCTCGCGGGCCAGTTCCACCTTCGCGACCTGTGCGATGCCCTGGCTGATCTCGCCGGCGGCGTTCATCATGATCGGGGTGACGCGGTAGGTGAACAGGCCCTTCATATCCGCGTTGAACGGGAAATGGACCCAGCGGAATTTCTGGATCGGCGCGACCAGGGTGGAGAAGCTCGGCGGCCGCGACGCCGGGGGCAGCGAGCCGGCATTCCCCTCGAAAGTGAGGCGGTTCTTCACCGCGAAGAAGGCAGTGCCGCCGGGCTCCTGATATTCGATCGCAAAGCCGACGAAATCATTGGGCGGCTGGCCATTTCGCCAGTTCATCGCCAGCAGCGCCATGCCTTCGCCGCGGTGGATGCGCAGCGTGAACAAAGCCGCCGCGACATTTCCTTCCACTGAGCATCCGGTGGCCATTGCCTTCCCTCCCCTGCGTCGCGTCATCGCCTAAGCATGACACGCCTGCGCCGCAGCTCCCATCCTTATCATATCGGTTTTGGCGCTATCCGATATTCTTCAGGGCCTCGCGCCGGCTGAGCCCGCTCAACCGCCCTTCATTGGCGGCGACATAGCGCTTCACCTCGGCGGGATCAGTCCAGGCATATTGGCGCAGCGCCCAGCCGATCGCCTTGCGCAGGAAGAACTGCTTCGAGTCCAGCGACGGCTCGATACAGGCATAGAGGAAATCGAGATCGGTATCCGCCTTGGCCTTGATCTGGCTGAGGATCGCGCTGCGGCGTTTCCACATATCGTCGTCGCTGGCCCAGGCGAGCATGCGCTGCTTCATCGCGGCGGGATCGTGCTGGAGGAGCGGCCAGAAGCGCTGAGTGGCTATCGCATCGACATAATCCCACCAGGCGCCGGTGACGATCATCTCCTCGTACATGCCGAGCGCCTCCAGGGTCTGGAACGGCCGTGCGGCGCGGATGCCGGTGAGTTCGATTGCGGCATGGCGTTCCTCGCGGAACTGGGCGCTGCGCCAGATTTCGAGCACGTCGCGCTGCCAGGCGGCGCTGTCAGCATAAGACAGGCCGGCGAACAGCTGCTTGCAGATGGCGCGAAACGGCACTGTCGAGACGCCGAGAAAGGGCATGGCCGATTTCATATAGGCCTGCATCGCCGGCGCGCGTGCGGGATCGGCGATTGCGGTCAATCGGGTACGCAAATTTGCGGCGAGAATGCTCATGATGTTGGTGAGATATCAATAACCGATGAGATTATGCCATACCGACCAAGGAATCATCGGCGAGCCACAGGTGCACGACGACGATGAGCGGCATATTGCCGCATCGAACGCGGGATCATCGGGGGGGATTTCAGCCCGTGAGATCGTCGCCGTGCAACATGGTCATACGCCTTTTCGGTGCGCATTGGACAGCTATTATTCGACAATTAGAGCCATTGTCGCACTAGCTGTTTGGGGAAGTCGGTATTGATAACTATTATTGACATAATCCCTGCCAATACTTGCGGAGAAAATCCCGCACCCCGTAACAGGCCAACCGCTCGTCAGGCCGCGCAGCTCAGCAAGATGCGTTTCGCCGGCTTGTCGAACACGATCGAGGAGCAATGATCGAGCTGGTCGCTGCCGATCGAAAGCCGATCGTGGCTGCGGTCGCGCTGGCGCTTTCCGGTCACGACGATCTCGTCTGGATCGCCCTCTTCATGGATTGCCGCGACATTGCCGAAATCGCTGGTGCGCACGCCGAGCCGCTTCAGTGCGAGCGGGCCGACCTGCAGCGGCGTCTCAAGCACGATAGTCCGGGTTGGGCGCTCGACCCCAAAAGCGATCTCGTCGCTCCCCGTCTCGCCGACGACCCGGCCGCCGAGCGCCTGGGCGATGCGGACGCCGGCGCCGGCAGTGGCGAGCGAGCGGCGATGCCAGGGATCGAAACGGATGCGGAGCGGTTCGCCGCCGACGTCGATCAGGCCGAACAAGCCGCTGCGGCCGCCAAACAGCCCGCCGCCATCGACCATCGGCAAGATCGTGGTGCGCTCGCCGGGAATGCGCGGGCGAAGCGTGAAACGGACAACCGGATCGGGCAGTCCGCCCGGGCCGACGACGCCATCGACGCCAGCCGCATAGGGGCGCCGCGTCCACCCGACCCGGCGCTTCACCGGCCCGGCGCCAAAGCCGATCCTGGTGACGGCGGTCGCGCCTTCGACATGCTCGGGCCCGATCGCATAGCCGAATCCGATCATGCCGCCACGCAGGCGGGCGCGGTCGGCATAAGCGGCGGTGTAGATCGGCATGCCGGTCGCGCCGGGATCGATCCGTACCCGGCCGGGGGTTCCGGCGAGCGTGGCGTCGACTGTTCCGTCGCCGGCAATCGCACGTTCATTGGATCCATGGCCGGGGGTTTCGGAGGCGGGCGCGGCTGCGGCGAGCAGCATCATGGCCATGGCTGCGGATATCAACGTTTTCGCCACCATCATTGCCCCCTGCCCCACTGAGTCGGCGCCCCTGCCCCGACCTGCCGGCTTCAACCAGCAGATATTGGCTGAAAAACGGCTCGGCAACGAAATGACCGGGCGCAGAACCGAAAGATCGCACGGGTCAGCCGAAAACCGCGAAAAAGCGCGTCTCAATCGGTGTGACCGGCGCGGTAGCTCTCATATTCGCCGAGCGTCCAGTGCGTGACCTTTTGCGCGGCATCAGCAAGCCAGCTTGCCGGGCGCTGCGCCAGATCAGCGGTGATCGCGGCACGCACCGGCTCCTCCACCGCGTGCACGGCAGCGAGCTCGGCCGCCATCGCGCCGACCAGGTTCTTGCGCAAACCCGGTTCGAGCGTGTCGAAATCGAACTTGCGGCTGTTGGGCGCAAGGCGGCGGGTCGTGTGATCCTTGGCATAATGCTGTACCGGATCGGGCGAGCGCCAGCGGCCATGCGCCATCGCCTCGGCGAGGCCGGCCTCGCGGCCACCCACCCAGCAGGACGGCAGCCAGGCCTTGACCTCGATGGCGACCGGGCCGCCGCGATATTCCCCCGACAGGACGAAGCGCGGACGGCCGAGGCTGCCCGCACCGGCAGTGCGCCGGGCGATGCGCAGGTCCGGCCCGGCGTCCGGAAGCGCCGCGCGGAGTGCGGCCTCGAGCCTTGGCGGCACATGGTCTGCCGCTGGAGCCGCGGCGAGCTCTTTCCAGAAATCGGCGCGTTGTTCGTCCGATGCGGCAACGGCGTTGCGGATCCAGAGATGATCGCGCTCGAGCACATGCGCCATCGGCTTCTCGAGCGCAGCGCCATATTGCTCCAGCGCGCTCGCGGAGATCTCGGCAATATCGATGTCCGGGCAGACAAGCGCGACACTCGTCATGAGGCGCACCAGATCAAGCGGCCAGGGCACGCGCGCCGCCTCGTCATAATCGTTGATGCCCCAGACCAGCCGCATCTGCGCATCGCGCCACAGGCCGAAATTGCCGGCATGGGCATCGCCGACCGAGGGCGCGCGTGGCGCCGTCCACAGATCCGGGCAGAGATCGGGCGCTTTCTCGGCCCAGCGCCAGCAGGTGGCGCGCAGGAACAGGAAGGGGCTGGTGCGCATCTTCTTGTGCTTTTCGGCGAGACCCTCCTCGTCCAGATCAGCGCCGAGCGCGGCCCGCATATTCGCCTCACAGGCGGCGATCGATTTCTTCAGACTCACCATATCGCGTTCCTGCACCTCACTGGCGGCGGAGGGAAGCATATCGGGTATCGAAGGCAATAGGGGCTTTTCGATCGGTGCGGGTTCCACGCGACAACCCCGGCAACGGCTATCGCCATTGCCGGGGCCGCGGAACGGGTTTCGCCCGGGTCGGGAGCCGGGCGGGCCGGTTGGCCCCTAGACTCGAACTCGAGATTATCAGCCCCTCCCCTTCAGGGGAGGGGGGAGGGGTGGGGCAGCGGCGGGCGAGGCTCGATGCCTCGATCGACGCCTCGACGTTGGCGACGTGTCTTTTTGAGCGCGCAGACGGGCGCCCCCACCCCCTAACCCCTCCCCTGAAGGGGAGGGGCTGAAGCCGTTGGCAGCATTCAATTTTTTATTTCGCGGGTTGGTCTTTCGCTGCCTGGTCCTTCGCTGCGTCCTTGACCGCGCCCTTGCCCATTGCGGACACGAGCACGTCGCCGGAACCGGAGAAGTTGGTCGCCGGCAGGGTCGCGGTGCGATCGCCCACAGCGACCACCACATCGCGCACCTTGCCGCCGGCGGTGGTCCGCAGATCCTGGACCGTGCCGATCACCCGGCCCTTCGCGTCCGTGACCGCCATGCCGGGGGCGACCGCGAAATTGCCGGCGCCTTCCGCCGCGCTGCTGCCGGCGAGCGCGAGCGCACCGAGACTGGTCGAGGCAGCGCCTGCCCCGCTCGCACTGGCCGAGCCGGCGAAATTGCCGGCCGACTGCGCGGTGCCGCTCGCCTGCGACACGCCGGAGGCAGCGGTGGAGCGGGCGGTGCCGGCGAGCCCACGACCGGTGCCGACCGCGTCGCGCGCGGTGCTGCGAACGGCGTCAGTGCCGACCAGCTGTGCGTCGGCGCTGCCATCGGCATTGCCCGAGGCGCTGCCGCTGCCCGAGAGCGACCTGCCGGCGACGCCCGTTGCGCTGTCGAGCGCCGAGCTGCCCGAGGCGCCGCCCGAACCGCTCACCCGGCCGCTATGCCGATCGACGCTGGTGCGCTTATGGGTGGAGCCACCGGTGCGGCTGGTGGTTTCCGATGACATCGGATCGCCGAGACGATCCCCCAGTCCGCCGCCGAGCGAGCCGGAACCGGAGCCGCCCAGCCCGCCGCCGAGGCCGCCGCCGAGCCCGCCAAGCGTTCCGCCCAAGCCGCCACCGAGCCCACCGCCGCCGCCTCCGCCAAGCAGCTGTGCCGATGCCGGGTTGGCAGCGAACAGGGCGATTGCGGCGGCAGAGATCAGATATTTGGTCATGGTCTTTCTCCTTTTGAAACCTCATCCGGAGAACGGAGCTCGCCTGGCGTTTAATCCCGCCGCGCGCGAAATTATTTCACGAAGGTCGCGCAGGCACCGCACAGCAGGCCGCGGCCATAGGCTTTGCCGCGCCGATCGGCCCGGACGTCGACAGCGGCCAGCGCGGAGGCGCGCCGCGCCGGATCGGCATCCGGATAGGCAAGCGCTATCGTGCCCGCGACAAGTGGCGCCGCGAAGGAGGTGCCGCGTACTGGGGAGGCCCCTCCCCGCGCGTTCGACGCAAGCATGTCGGCACCGGGCGCGGCATAATCGAGATGCGTCGCGCGTCCGGCCTCGATCAGCACCCGGCCGCGCCGGTCGACTGCCGTCACTGCGATTACGCCGGGATAGGAGGCGGGATAGCTTGGCGGCGCGGCAGGCCCGTCATTGCCAACCGCCGCGACGATGACCACGCCGCGCGCCTGTGCCGCCGTCACCACGCGCGCGAGGAGCGGGTTAGCGGGACCCACCAGGCTGATCGTGACCACGCTGACGCGCTCGCCGACCAGCCAGCCAAGCGCCTTGACGATCGCGGTCGCGCTGCCGCCGACGGGATCGCTGCCATAGACATCGGCCGCGATCACTCTCGCTCCCGGCGCAGCGCCGCGAACCTGGCCCGTACCGGTGATCAGCGAAGCGATCGCGGTGCCGTGATCGCTCGCGCGCGGCGCGCCCGCAGCAAAACCGCGCTGCAGGATCGCGCCGTCTGCGACACCGCTATCGATCATTCCGATTGCGGGACCTTTGCCTGATACCGGCGCGGGGCCGCTGGCGCCCGCATCGACCGCTCCGCTCTCGAAATGGAGCTGGTCGGCCGAGACCTGGCCGGCGCCAAGCTTGCCGAGCGTGCGGATCGCGGTCTTCAGCGACATGCCGTGGGGAGTTTCGAAGCGCGCATAACCGACGCCGAGCGTTTCGGATCGCTCGATCAGGCGGAATCCCTTTGCCGTCGCCGCTGAAATGAGCGCGTCGTCGGGATCGGTCGCGACGACTTCGTGGGCGCGGGCCGGAAAGCCCTGCGGGTCGAGCGCGATCTGGTCGGGATGGGCGCGGACGAGATCGGCGATCCGGTCGAGCCGAGCCGCCAGCTGCTTGGCGCTCTGCTCCGGAACCGCCAGGGCGGTATCGGTGAGCGGACGCACCGCGCCGAGAACACTATCCGTCACGCCGCCCGCCTGCGGCAGCGCCGGCAACAATTGTGCCGCCGCCGCACTAGCTGCGAGCAACAGGCTTGCGCCGATCAGGGCTCTCATGGTCTTCATGATGGGAAATATGCCAGCATAGGGATGAAACGGGCAACGCCATCCGTTTCATCCATGAACGAGGAAATTGCTTGGCCGCCTTCGAGGACGAACTGCTTGGGTTGGTACCACGCTTGCGCCGCTTCGCGCAGGCGCTGTCGCGTGACGCCGCCGATGCCGACGATCTCTGCCAGGCCTCGCTCGAAAAGGCGCTGAATGCCCGGGCGCAGTGGCAAGCGGGCACGAGGATGGATAGCTGGATGTACCGGATCATGCGCAATTGCTGGATCGACACGACGCGGTCGCGGACCCGCGCCGCCGCGACCTTCCTGCCCGAGCAAGCCGGGCTCGAGATCGGCGATGACGGCGCTCGGGCGATAGAGGCGCGGGTCGAGCTTGGCGAAGTGGCGGCGGCGATGAACAGGCTGCCCGACGAGCAGCGCGAAGCGGTGGCGCTCGTGCTGGTCGAGGGCCTTGCCTATAAGGAGGCAGCTGCGATCCTCGATATTCCGATGGGCACGCTGACCTCGCGGCTCGTGCGCGGGCGCCAGGCGCTGATGGCGAAACTGGGAGAGGCGGCATGATCCCCGATGATGCCATGCTGATGGCCTATGCCGATGGCGAACTCGACCCGCTGACGGCGAAACAAGTCGAGCGCGCCATTGCCGCCGATCCGTCGCTGGCGGAGGTGGTCGCGGCGCACCGTGCGCTTCGCGAGCGTCTCGGCCAGGCTTTTGGCGGGGTTGCCGAAGAGCCGGTTCCGGCGCGGTTCGCGGCGATGCTGGCTTCCAACGTCACGCCCCTCCCCGCCCCCAGAACGGCCCGGCCCCGGCGGTGGATCGAGGCGGCCGCGATCGCAGCCAGCCTCGTGCTTGCCGTTGCCGTCGGGCATCAATGGCAGTCCGGACCGGTCAGGGTGTCAGGCGACCGGGTGGTGGCGTCAGGGTCCTTGGGCCGCGCGCTCGATACCCAGCTCGCCTCGGCTTCGGGCGACACGCGGATGCTGGTTTCCTTTCGCGATGATCGCGGCAGCTATTGCCGGGTGTTCGCGACCACGGCGATCGACGGCATTGCCTGTCGCGATCAGGACCAATGGGTGCTGCGCGAAACCCGGTCGCCGCTCCACGCCGCCGGGAGCGAGTACCGCCAGGCCGGGTCGGCCGATGCCCCGCTGATGGCCTCAGCGCAGGACATGATGAAGGGCGATCCGCTCGACGCCGCGGCTGAACGCCACGCCCGCGACGCTGGTTGGCGCTGACGTCACTTGCTGAGGAAGGCGGGGGTAACCTTCCGTCCACCATTGCATTTAACCGTACCGCTACCGGCTGCCCTGTAGCCTCCCATCCCGGGAGGACCTGCCATGCCCATGCTTTCCGACGATCTGCTCCGCCGCCTGCAATCTCGCGCGGCCGATCCCGAACGCCGTACCGATGCGCCGCCGTCAACGCGCGGCCGCACGGTGAGCGTCGGCGGCTTTGCTGTCCGGGGCATCGATCTGGGCGCGTTGCTGCGCGGCGAGGCCGATCCGCACACGAAGTCGGTCGACACGCCGCTTGCCGATCCGCTCGATGATCATGCGATTGCCGCCGCCGAAGCGCGGCTCGGTTTCGCACTGCCGCCCGAGCTGCGTCGCCTCTACACCGAGATTGGCGATGGCGGCTTTGGGCCCGGTGCCGGGCTGCTCCCGCTGGAACGCGCGGTAGATATCTATCTCGATCGCATCGCCAATCCGCCGGGCTGGCGCGGCCAGACCTGGCCCGCGCAGCTGTTGCCGTTCACCGGGACCGAGCCGGGGAATGACTGCATCGATATCGGCACCGGCGAGATCATCTATTGGGACGAGGAAGAGCTCGCCGACGGCCCCAGCGACAAGGTCTGGCGGCGCTCGTTCAAGCCCGATGCGCCCGATCTGGGCGCCTGGCTCGAACGCTGGGTCGGCAAGCCGTCACCGGAAGAAGCCCAGCGCGCGATGATGGAGAATGCGATGCTTTCCAGCCTTCGCCCCACCATCGCCTATTGGCGCGCGAAGACGCCGGAAGAGCGCAAGGCTTTCGGCTTGCCCGAGACCGGCTGGGAACAGGCAATGTTCGGCCATCTCGGGATTGACCTGAGCGGGCTTTAGGGTCTCGAATCTGAGGTACGCTCAATTCTCTATCGTCACCCCGGACTTGTTCCGGGGTCCATCGTTCCGCAAACGCAACGCCTGCACATCTTGCGGAAACATGCGTTCGAGCGAGATTGTGTCCCCCGGACACAATCTTGGCTTTCCGGGGGAAAGCCAAAGCTCGAACGCCGGAACAAGTCCGGCATGACGGAAATGGGAATCAGGTCGAACGAACTTTCGGCCCAAGACACCAGGGTTGGCCCCGCCCTCCTTGACTGCCCGGCCGCTTCATACCAGTTCCCCGGGGCACCTGCCCCGGGGAAGCGTGCCGCGCCTTTAACTCTTGCAGCTGTCGATCGTTCTGTTGACGAGTGTCTCGTAGAGATGCACCCGCGGCGTATCGACCCAGAAGTTGCGATAGGTGATGCTCGAGTTCGGCATCACCCGCACCTTGGGATTGCCCGATCCGCAGACCTTGCCAACTGTGGATGCATCCTGGAATGTCGTCAGTCCATCGGTCCCGACGAAATCGGGGTAGTCCCGGGCGATGTGGCAGGTTCGGCAGGTCTGGCCATAGACCTGGCGATATTCATTGGCGTGGCCGGACCAGCTCGCCGGTGTCGGCGGGACGGCCGGCCGGCCTGAGAAGACCCCGCCCGGATACCAGCCGTTGATCGTGCTCGCGATCTCATTGCCGCTATTGGTGTCGCGGACGAAATGGTTGAGCTTGGCGAAGGCATCGAAATCCGCCGCCGAGGGCGTGGTTGCACTGATCGCCTGGCCATAGTCCCAGGATTTCGCGCCGGGATAGCGGAAGCTCGGCAGATCGAACTCGCGGAAATGCGCGCCCGATGCCTTGTTGTTGGCGTCGAGCCCCGGCCCGCCGCCATGGCAGGTCTGGCAGAGCGCGGGTACCGGCTTTGGACCGAAGCCGTCGAGATCGGCGAACTTCAGCCGCGCCGATGCCCTGACCGCGCCACCGCCATAGACATAGAACTGGACCTCCTCACCCGCCGGCGCGCCGGGATCATATTCCATCGCGACCGTCGCGCCGGGACTGGTGTGGTTAAGCGCGTCATCTGCGTTTTGCGGGTTCTGGTCGGGCAGCCCGTAATTGGTGACATAACAGGCGAGCTTGGTGCCATTCTTCAGGCAGTGCATGCCGCGGCCGAAACCGAGATCATTATGGTTGAGATAGTTCGCGGTGACGAAATTCGGCCCGACCGGACCATCGCCATTGGGGTTGAAGAGATTGGCATCCCACCAGTCACCGAGCGTGCCCTTGGGGGTGGGGTTGTCGAGCGCGGCGTAATAATCCGTCGCCTGTTGCAGGCCGTTGGCGGGATTGAAGCTGCCATATGGCCCGGCGAGGAAGGCCGGCCGGCCGAACCCGTCGATATCGCCATAAGGCGGCACCACCCCGGGCGCGGCGGTGAGCACCACCGGTGTACAATCCGTATAGGGCGAGTCAGGCCACAGATCGGGTGTGGTCATGGCATGATGCGGCGGCGCGTCGGTGTTGATGATATTGTCGAGCAGCACGACCGGTATGCCGTTGGCAGTCCCGCGCAGCTCGAGCCTCAGGCTGTTGGGGAAGCCGGTGTTGAAAGGGATGCGGAAGATCGCGTGATATTGATGATTGTCGAGCGCAGTCTCCTTGACCTTGGGCGGTGGCGCGCCGCCATAGGAGACATAGGCACGCAGGGTCAGGTTGGACCAGCCGCTGAAATCGGAGCTGAGCTCGACGCGGACGCAGGTTGCGTGCGCGGGATCAGTCCCGGCGACATCCATGTTGAGCTCGGAGAAATGCCTGGTGTGGCCGATATAGAACCAGCCCTGCGGCGTGTTCTGGAGCGGCGCATTGCCCTCCTCGACCCAAAGCCCGGTCTTGTCGTCATAGGACCAGAGCGCGATCGAGGCAGGCGCGCTCGGCCGCGCTTCTGCGGAGACCGGAATGCGGATTTCCGCAGTGGCGCCGGACTTCAGGTTGAGCTTGTGGCCGGCGGTATCGCTGAAGCCGGCATAGAGCGCACCATAGCTGAGCAGCTCGGAGCGGACGCCCGAGATCGGCATCGCCTGATAATCACCCGACAGCGCACGGCGCGCGGGATTGAGCGATGCCGAGGCCGAGCGGATCCCGCCGACCGGAGCGTTCGTGCCCGAATAGACCAGTGCACCCGCGGGGACGGTGATCTGGATACCGCGCGGATCGCACCGTGTTTCCTTCGCGGCCGCCGCGAGCAGTGCCGCATCCGCTCGGGCATATTTTCGCGCGGTCTCGCGCGGATCGACCCGGTCGCCTTCGGCATGGTAGATTGACGGCTTGACCAGCCGGACGAGCGCGCTTTTGCCACCCTGTGTCGAACTGCTGCCGCCGCACGGGCCGGAACTACGCGTGTCGACGATCTGCACTGTCCCGCCGGGCGGCAGCGTCTCGACCTGGGCGCGGATCATCTCATAAGTCGCCCCCGTCGCGTCCTTGTCATAGACCCGGCTGACTGGTGCATGGTTCGGATCAGTGATGTTGAGGACGTAGCGATCGTCGCTCTGCGGCTTGGCGGTGAGCGCGAACCAGCCACTGGCGTCGGTCTTGGCTTCGGTCTTCACCGCCGCGCTGCCGATGCTGACAAGCGCGCCGTTGATCGGCTGGCGCGTGACCTCGTCGAGCACCTGGCCGGAAAAGGCGAGATCGGGGCTGCCCGAGCGGATCTCGATACGTTTATAGGCATAGCCGCCCTTGCCGTCGCGCGCGATCACATAAGCGGCGGAGAGACCCGGCTCGCTCGGGATCGTCCATTTTTCGCTGGCGCCGTTGCCCGCGCCGATCGCCCCGCTGCCCTCGAGCGTCCGCCAGCTATAGGCGATCGCATCGCCATCGGCATCGCGTGTCGCGGCGACCAGCTTGACCGTCGCGCCGCCGACCGCGCGGGCAATCGACTTCGCCCCGTCGGTCGCGAACACAGTGACCAGCCGCGGCGCGTGATTGGGCAGCGGCAGATTGGCGACCGCACCCCCCGCGCCGAGCACGACCTGCGCCGAGGCCTTGGCCTTTTCGCAATTCGCCTCGACCTGATAAGCGCCGGGCGCAAGGCCGGTGATGGCATATTCGCCGCGAATATTGGCGCGGACCTTCTGTCCGCCCGCTGCGACCGCAGTCGAGACGTCGAGGCCAAAAAAGCTGTCGGAGATCCAGCACGGCCGATTGTCGCCGGTGAGGCTCACGCCGTGGAGCACCGGTGTCGACAGCCGCGCCAGCACATCCCCCGTGCCGACCGTCTTCGTGCCGACGGCCAGTTCCTTGGAGCAGCCGGTCGAGGTCGCGATCGCCCAGCAGACCCGGTAAGTGCCGGGCTTGGGCGCGATAAGGTCGAACCGGCCGTCGAGATAGGTGACGACACTGGACACATCCGACCCGGACGCCGAGCGCAGCACGACCTTCTGGTCCGGCAGAGCAATGGCCGCGCTTTGCTGGACCGCAGCGAACGAGGTGCTCGCGACCACCAGCTTGAGCGTTCCGGTGACACGCGCGGGTTTCGGCGGCGGCACAGGCTGGGCAATGCCGGAAGAGCCTTTGATCATCAGCGCGGCGACGAGGAGCAGGGCCATGAGGACAATCCCCCAGGCGATCCGCTGCGGGGTGCGCAGCCGGGTGAACGATGCCAGCAACATGCCTCTTCTCCTCAGAGTCGATGCGTCGTCTTCACCGTGCTAAAAGATCAGCCAAAGTCACGACGAACGAAATTCGTCGACAAAAAGGACCAGCCTCCCGGAATCCATGGATTCCAGAGCGCGGAACTACGCATTCCAGTTGCGACCGGTTTATTGTTGGAAAAATGACCTTAGCATGATTCGAGCTCACTTTTCCGGATAGTCTGCAGAGTTGGGACCAATTCGGCTGTATTCGAGATAAGCAGCTCTATTTCGACGATTCTATTGCGACATGGTGGGGAAATCGTGGGTTATCATCGCCGCCCGGGCCGATCCCTGGCGCGGGTCGCCAGCGCTTTGTTGCGACACTTTGTGCCCGAGTCGAAACGGAACGCGGGCAGCTCGGGCGCTAGCGTTGAACAGCAACCCTCCGACCGCCCGTGACACGAACCCGCACCAGCCAGAAGACCATCACCCCCAGCGCGGCGAGCGGCGGCACCATGAGGAAGAACGACCCCCGGATCGACACCGGCATGATCTTCTGCTGCCCGAGGAAGAAGGATGCCGCGGCGATGAACAGGGCAACGCACATCCGCCAGATATGCCGCGCGATCCGCGGCGTGCCGGTAATGCCGCCGCGCAGGATGACCTTCATATCGAGTGCGGCAGCGAGCGCCACGATCGCCGCAACGAAGAAATAGGCTCCGGCCGGATAGCCGGCGATCATCCCTCGCGGCCGATCCAGGCCGCGCATACCAAGCGTCACGGCGGCGACGACGGCGCCCAGCGCGACCGCGAAGGCAATGATTTCCCCAACCCCGGTCTCCCCGCCCCTGCGCTTCACCGTCAGCCATGCCGTGACCACCAGATAGAAGGTGAAAGTTCCGGCGAGGGTGTCGATACCGTGCCCCAGAAACGGCGATACGCCCGCTCCGATCGCCGCCATTACCAGCATCGACACGACGAAGATCGTCCCCGCCACGCGGTGCCGGTGCGAGCCCTTGCGGGCAACCAAGGCCGCCGTGCCGGAGAGCAATCCAATCGCGCCCGCGGCGATATGCACCACCAGGATCAGCATCGCGCCCGCCGCGATCCACCAGGGGCTTTCCGGGCTCACATGAATCACGGGCACGCTCCCTGCGGTTTCGATGCGACGAGTGTTATATGAATAATACACCTGCCACAAGCCGGCGGAACCATGAGTCCGGGTTGCAACCATTGTCGCGGCGATCGTGGTCCGGGAGCGCAACGGAGTGCGGCGAGATGCGTTCAGCGGCGGAACGACCTCGTTACGCTACAGCCACAAAACCCCGGAGCCCGCATGAAGAAACTGATCGCGTTCGATCTCGACGGCACGCTTGCCGAAAGCAAACAGGCGATCGACGCCGAGATGGGCGATCTGCTTGCCCGCCTCACCCACGTCGCGCTGGTGACCGTGATCTCAGGCGGCGACTGGCCGCAGTTCGAAAAGCAGCTGGTCGGGCAATTGCCGGCGGACGCAAAGCTCGAAAATTTCCTGGTGATGCCGACCACCGGCACCAAGCTCTATCGTTTCGCCGATGGCAGCTGGACGCAGATCTATGCCGATATTTTCTCCGATGAGGAGCGCGCGACGATCCTCGCGAAACTGGAGGCCGCGGTCGAGCAGGCCGGCCTCAAGATCGACAAGCCCTATGGCGAGCAGATCGAGGATCGCGGCAGCCAGATCACCTTCTCGGCGCTCGGCCAGCAGGCGCCTTTGTCAGTGAAGGGCAATTGGGACCCGGATGCTGCCAAGCGCAAGGCGCTGAAGGCGATCCTCGATCCCGAGCTGCCTGGCTTCGCGATCAATATCGGCGGATCCTCCTCGATCGACATCACCCGCAAGGGAGTGGACAAGGGCTATGCCGTGCACCGGCTCGCCGAGGCGACCCGGCTATCGCTCGGCGACATGCTGTTCCTGGGCGACGCGATCTTTCCGGGCGGCAACGACTATCCGGTCAAGGCAGCCGGCGTGGATAGCGTGAAGGTGCGCGATATCGAGGAGACCAAGCGGGTGGTGGAGGCGATCGTGGGGTGCCTCGCGTGATACCGGCAAGGCACAGCGCCGCTCACTCTTCGCCCTCGTCGCTTACCTCGAGCTCCTTCTCTTCATCGCTATTGAGCTGGCGATCGATCTCCTCGACGATGAGGTCGAGCTGGTCATAGGTGACCAGGAATTCGGACTCGCTTCCATCGTCCTCTTCGAGGGTCAGCAGATACTGGCCATCGCTGGGCGTGATCGTGAAGGTCTTGAGCGTGCTCGGCATGGGTGCCTCCTATTGGTGCCACTCAACATCGCTTCACGACGGGCCTGGTTCCGATGGAAAGCGAATATTCGCCGCAAGAATAACAGGATGAGCATCACATAGGCCCGGGATCGGCAGACCCAGTGGGCTCAGCCGAGGCCCTGCGCCTTTGCCCAGGTGACGAACATCTCCTTCCAGTGGCGCGCCGGCTCTCCGGTTGGTCCGGGCAGGCCGAGGCCATGGCCGCCTGCGGTGAACAGGTGCGTCTCCACCTTCACGCCAGCCGCCTTGAGCGCGGCGCGCATCTCCACGGTGTTTTCGACTGACACGGTCGTGTCATCCTCGGCATGGGCCATGAAGCAGGGCGGCGTGGCGGCGGTGACATTATGCGCCGGGCTGTGCACGCGCTGCATTTCGGGCGAGGCATTCGGCCCGAGCAGCATGTCGCGCGAGCCGCCATGCGCGAGCGGCTGACTCATCGACTGGACCGCATAGATGGGTGCAGCGATCACTGGCCGCGCGCTCAGCCGATCGGCGGCATCGACCGGATCATAGACCTTCGCGTCGTAGCGGGTGGCGAGATCTCCGCAGAGATGCCCGCCGGCGGAGAAGCCCAGCGCGCCGACGTTGTCGGGATCGAAGCCATAGTGCGCCGCGCGTGACCGGATCAGCCGCATGGCGCGCTGTGCATCGGCAAGCGGCACATCCGCTCGGTTCGCCCAGCCTTCCCCAGGCAGCCGGTAGTAAAGTACGAAAACCGTCCAGCCGCGTTCGCTGAGCCAAGGGCCAACCTGATAGCCCTCAACATCGATGACGATCACCGAATAGCCGCCACCCGGCGTGACCAGCAGCGCAGCCCCGTTCGGCTTTGCTGGTCGGAACACCTTCATGCGCGGGCGGACGATGCCCTTGACCATCCGGCCGTGATGCTCGGCGTTGCCGGTTTCTATCACCTGCTCGACCGGCAGGACGGCGGGCGCAGCGGGCGGCGTGCCGGGCCACAGATCGATCTCCTCGGCCGGAAAAGCGGGCCAGGTGCCGGGTTCCGCGGCACAGGCTGCCGAACTCAGCAAACCGGTAGCAACGCCGGCCACCAGCATTTCGCGACGGCTCAACATGGGCGACCTTCTCTCCTGTATCGGAAGATAGTCATCCCCGGCGTTGTGGCGCGTGTCAAAGCCAATAGCGGCGGTGATCGACTCTTCCACGCGGGACGAGGCGGCATCGCTTTTTGAATCTTGGTGCGAAAATATGTGAAGGTAAGCTTTGCAGTTTACCTTCACATATCCTACATGCCCGCCATGGACTCGTCCCCCGACTCAGCCGCCCACGCTCTTGCGAGCAACTTGCGCGTGCTGATCGGCCGGCTGCGGCGGCGGTTGCGGGAGCAGGCCGATCCCGGAGATCTCAGCTGGTCCCAGACCGCCGTGCTTTCGCTGCTTGACCGCGAGGGGCCGGCGACGGTCTCGACGCTGGCGCGGGCCGAGGGTGTGCGGCCGCAATCGATGGGGGCGACCGTTGCCGGGCTCGAGGCTGCGGGGCTGGTCGTTGGCGCGCCCGACCCTTCCGACGGGCGGCAGACGCTTCTGTCTCTCACACCCGCCTGCCGCGAATGGTTGCAGGCCGGCAGGGCCGCGCGTGAGGATTGGCTGTTCCGGGCGATCCAGACCGAGCTTTCAGCCGAGGAACAGGCGCAGCTCATGGGCGTGGTCGACCTGCTCAGGCGCATTGCCGATTCCCCGCTACAAGAAGGGAAAGCGCGGTGATCCCTGCCTCGCGCCCGAGCCGCACATGAGCGCAACGTTCCGATCGCTGAAGAATCGCAATTTCCGGATCTGGGCAGGCGGCGCGATCGTTTCCAATATCGGCACCTGGATGCAGCGCACCGCGCAGGACTGGATCGTCCTGACCCAGCTCACCGACCACAAGGCGGCGGCGGTCGGGCTGGTGATGGCGCTTCAGTTCGGGCCGCAGCTGCTGTTCCTGCCACTGACTGGCTTTGCGGCCGATCATTTCGACCGGCGCAAGCTGCTGTTCGCGACACAGGCGGGCATGGGGCTGATGGCGCTCGGGCTCGGCCTGCTGACCGTCACCGGGCTGGTGCAGCTGTGGCACGTCTATGTCTTCGCCTTTCTGCTCGGATCGATCGCGGCGTTCGACGCGCCGGCGCGGCAGACCTTCGTCTCGGAGCTGGTCGGCGAGGCCGATCTGCCGAACGCGGTGGGGCTCAATTCGACCTCGTTCAACGCGGCGCGGATGATCGGGCCGGCGATTGCCGGGATGCTGATCGCGGGCGTCGGCACCGGGTGGGTGTTCCTGCTTAACGCAGCCTCCTTTGCCGCGGTGCTCGGCTCGCTGGCGCTGCTACGGGTCGACGACCTGCACCGGACCGATCGGCCGGTCAGGACCCGCGGCAGCTTTGCCGAGGGTTTCCGCTATGTCTGGAGCCGGCCCGATCTGAAGGCGGGGATGCTGATGCTGTTCCTGATCGGCACCTTCGGGCTCAACTTCCCGATCTTCATCTCGACCATGTCAGTGACCGTCTTCCATCAGGGCGCGGGTCGCTATGGGCTGTTGTCCTCGATCATGGCGGTGGGATCGGTGACGGGGGCATTGCTCGCGGCGGGGCGCGACCGACCGCATATCGGCATATTGCTGGGCGCGGCGGCAGTGTTCGGGTTCGGGTTCAGCCTCGCGGCCATCGTGCCGACCTATTGGCTGTTCGGGCTTACCCTGGCGCTGATCGGCATTGCCTCGCAGACCTTCACCACCACATCGGCGAGCATCGTCCAGATCTCGACCGACCCGGCGATGCGCGGCCGGGTGATGGCGATCCTGTTCGCGATCGCGCTTGGCGGCACGCCGATCGGGGCGCCGATCGTCGGCTGGGTGGCAGACCGGTTCGGGCCGCGCTGGGCGCTTGGCGTTGGCGCCGCCGCCGGGTTTGCGGCTGCGCTGGTCGGGATCCGGTATCTGGTGAAGTACCGCCAACTCAATGTGCGGCTTGCCGACAACCGGATTTCCTTCAGCCTTGACGGGCGGACTGGCCTTTGAGTCGGAATGGGCTTTGAGCCGCAAAGGCCGTTGCTGGCGGCCGTCCCAGCGGTTACGGCGCGCGCCATGACGATACCTGGCACGCGACGGTCCGACTGGCTGCAATCCCTTTTCTGGTGCGCGCTCGTGTTCGCATTGGTGATGGCCGTGCTGCCCCAGCCGCCACATCTGCCGATCGACCGGCTCGGCGATAAGTTCGAGCATATGCTCGCATTCAGCGTGCTCGCTCTGCTCGGCAGCATCGCCTATTCCGCGATGCCGCTGTTCCGTCTGGGCGAGCGATTGTCCTTTCTCGGCGCGATCATCGAGTTGCTCCAGTCGATCCCGGCCCTGCACCGCGATTGCGACATCCGCGACTGGATTGCCGACACGATCGCGGTGACGATCGTGCTGGGCCTGGTGTATCTCGTCCGCCGCCGCTGAAGCCAGAACTAGCCCAACCTCGAGTCTGACCCGCCCCGTTGGAGTTCATCCGGTGGTGCTCCCGCAGTGAGCAATCCGCGCGACGCCTCTGGCGAGAATAGATACCCGCGATAGCTATCCGTTAACCAAGCCGAGCTAGACTCGCGGTTGTCATTTGGGGGGGCGGGCCTTGGCAACGCAATATACGCAGCTTTCGGGCCGAGCTTCCGCATCCGGCTCGGGCGGGTCTCTGACTGATCCCGCGCGCGCGATTATCGGCCCGCGACGCGATGCCCTGCTCTTCTGGGGGGCACCTCTGATTGCCTTTCTGCTCGTCCAGGCATGGCTGCGCGGATGGGATGTGCTGGCCCCGCCCGCTATCGCCAAGCCGATGGTGATCGGCATGTTCGGCGCCATCTCAGTGCTTACCTGGGCGCATCTGATCGCGGTCGTGCCCCGGGCCTATCTGAACGGCGACGTGTTCGCGGCCTATCGGCTTCGGCTTACCATAGTGCCGGTTCTCCTCATCGCCCTGCTCATTCTGTCCCCTACGGCGCTTATCGCCGCAGCCGTGATCGCCGTCTTCTGGGATGTGCATCATTCCGCGATGCAGAATTTCGGCTTTGCCCGCATCTACGACATGAAGGCCGGCAATGCGCCGCAGCAGCTGCGTGCGACTGATCTCAGGCTCAACTGGGCACTCTATGTCGGCCCGCTCGCGGCGGGGACTGCACTCGCAGCCCATATGGACCATCTGCTCAAATTCGACGGAACCGTCTTCCAGACGCTGACCACGCTGCCGGGCATATTCGCCGCCGATCATCAGGGCATCAGCATCGCGGCGATCGCGCTGTACGTTGCCATCATCGGCTGGACCGTGATCGACTATGCGCGCGCGATGCGTGCCGGATACCGGCTGCCGGCGCACAAGCTGGCGACGATGGTGATCACCGGCGTCGTGTCGATCCTCGCATGGGGCTTCTCACCGCCGCTGGTGGCGCTCGCCGCGATCAACCTCTACCACGCGGTCCAGTATTTCGCGCTCGTCTGGACCAAGGAGAGCGGCCACATGACCGGCAAGCTCGGCCGCGGCAACAAGGGTTATGCGGCGCTGTTCTTTTTCGCCGGCAGCATCGTCTTCGGGTTGGGCTATGCCGCTGCGGGGGCGGGCAGCATCAAGATATTCCTCGCGCCGTTCATCGCCTGCTCGCTGCTCCATTTCTGGTACGACAGCTTCATCTGGTCGGTCCGCAAGCGCCAGGTCTGATTCCTCGAAGGGCTGATCCCTAGAAGGGTAGGCGCCAGAATGACGCCCGGGCCTTGGCCGTGCCTCGCTGTCCGGACCGAGATTGGGTCGCAGGCCGCCTCCCCGACCCGATGGCGGTGGGTGCCCACGGGTCAGGACCGGGAATGGCGATGCCTTCGGGCGAGAAGTCGATCATCTCGTCGGTAGCGCGCGCATGGTTTCTCCACAGTGGTAGGCCCGGCGCGTTCGGGTTTCCGGTCTTCACGAAGTTCACGAGATAGGCGCTGGCCGTGAGCCCCGCGGCGCGATCGCGGGGTGTGGTCCTGTCGCCATATTTGATCGCGACGGTGTCGAGGAAATAGGGGATGTCGCTGGCGTGATCGGCGCCGTGCGCGCCCTTGATCGACTGGGCGACATAGGAAAAGCGGTAATAATAGACCGGCACCCCCTGCCCTGACACGATCCCGGCCAGCTTGCGCGCGCCGGCGACCATCGTGCCGGTCCTCCCGCCGATATCGTTGCTGGTCGCGCCGATCATCAGCGGGACATGCGCGAAGCGGCCCGAAGCGAGAGCCGGGGCTACATCCACTGCCAGTACGCCATCAGCGAACGGGGCTGAAACGGTGCCGGCGTTGCGGCCGCCCCTGGTCGCCAGATTGAGGTCGCCCGTGACTTCCTCAGCCGAGAGCGCGCGGAGCTTTTCGAGCGCTCGTGGATCATTGGCGGCAATGTCCTTCGACGCAGCGAAACCGAGGCCGGCAGTCTCGGCCGATGCCAGCGTTCCGCCGCCGCCCATGCCGCCGCCATCGCCACCCGACAACACCACTGCCTTGCGGAACAGGCCCGTGGTCCGCGGCGAGGTGACCAGAGCGAGCACCGACATGCCGCCGGCGCTCTCGCCCATGATCGTGACATTGGCCGGGTCGCCGCCAAAGGCAGCGATGTTCCGCTTCACCCATTTGAGGGCGGCGACCTGATCCATATAGCCGTAATTGCCAAGCAGCCCCTTGTCGGGGTTGCGCCTGCTCAGCTGCGGATGGGCGAAGGTGCCGAACCGGCCGATCCGGTAGTTGAAGCTGACCATCATGATGCCGCGCTTCGCCAGCTGCGCGCCGGTATAGGTCGGCGGAGAAGCGCCGCCATTCACGAAGCCGCCGCCATAGATCCAGACCAGCACCGGGAGCTTGCCCGTGGCACGCGTCGGCTTCCAGACATTGGCGTAAAGGCAATCCTCAGCGGGCGGCGTGCCGAGCGGGGCTGCATCGCCGGGGAACGGGAACTGCATGCAATCATGGCTATAGGCTATGGCATCGCGGACGCCGCGCCACGGTGCTGGAGGCTGTGGCGCACGCCAGCGCAGCTGGCCGACCGGTGGCGCAGCAAAGGGGATGCCCTTCCAGCTCACGACATCGCGCTCGACCAAGCCGCGCACGCGACCGCTGTCGGTTGCGACGATGGTAGTCGAGGTCTGGGCGAAGGCGGGCGCCGATAGCGAGCAGGCGCACAATGCGAGTGACGACGATGCAAGGCGGATTTTGCTCACATGCTTTCCCTGTATTCTTCCTGCGATCGACCAGCGGGTGCTCGCGCGGGGCCCGATCTAGCTTGAGACTGGATTATATGCCAGTAATCCTATGCCCTTCGCGGCTATTCTTCCCCCGGTGACTGAACGCGAAAGCCGAGGACAATGACCTGAGGGTTGTCTTCCCACCGGTCGCCGGGCGTCGGGTGATTGACGTTCCAGTTGGCGGCGAAGGCCCCCCTCGCCGTCAGTCTTTTGCCGGGGATGGGTTTTGGCCATCGCCACAGCAAGCCACCGAAGATCGGGATTGCGCCTTCAGCCCGGATATCGGAACGCGTGATCTCCTGAAGACGCTCGGAGCGCGTCCATTCCACGACCAGCGTGATGCGCGACGCCCAGCGCGGCATATGGGTTGCGCCGATCCACTCATAATCGCCATCGCCCGGCCGCCGGCCAGGCTTGCCGCTGCCGTCGCGATAGCGTCGCCAGCCATCAGTAAAGATGGCGAATTCCGCCTTGCTCAGGGCAGTCGTGAGATCCTGCCCCGCCTCACGCCTGCCGGCGATACAGGATTCGCGAACCCACAAGCGGTCGCCCGGCCTGGACTGCGCCAGGACACTCCGCATGCCGACCCGGACCTGCGTCTTGCGCCCGGAAAGGAGCGCGGAGGCGATGCCTGGATCTACGATGATGGACGGGTCGCTCGAACGGATGCTCGTCACGTCAGCCGAGCCCTTCAGACGACCCGCACAGTCTCGCCGTTCAGAATGTCGGTCGGCGTGTTGCCGACCGAAAACACGCAGTCCGGCCCGGCATAGGTGATCTCGCTGCCGATGCTCGTCTCGACGATGGTGATGGCTTGATCGAGATTGACATAGACCACTTCGTCGGCGTCCGCCGCCGATTTGCACTTTACCCAATTGGCCATAATGCCTCCCTGTTCTTCGACGACCTGGAACAGCCCCCAGGTGAAAGCACCGTCCGGATACCTGAGCGGGGAATGCCTCAAGGCACGGCCAGGCGCCAGACGGGAAATGGAGAACCGCGGGACCTGGGCGAATCTTCGGGGCATCGGGCTGAGTTCCCCCATAGAGGTAAGACTTTGAACACCCGATCGCGTCATAGCACGGGCATGAGGCGGATCTGGGAATCATGCCGGGCGGCCATGGCCGGCCTGCGGCTCGCTATGGTCGCCATGATCATCGCCTGCTGGGCGCTCCCCGCCGCTGCCGAGAATTTGCGGCTGAACGACGGGCTCTGCCACGCCGTCACGCCTTTGCGGCAGGCTGATACCCCCCTGCCCGCGCTGCGCTTCAGCTGTCGCAGATCGCCCACCGGCTATCAGCAGGCCAGCCTCTGGCTGCGCGCTGACCTCGCGCGCCTGCCGGTCGACCGCAACGATGTCGTGCTGATGGCCCACCAGTCGCGCTTCGACCGGCTCACCGTGATCTTCGGCTATGCCGACGGCGCCACGCAGCGCCAGCAGGTCAGCGGCGGAGCCTTTGGGTCGCATTGGCGCGCCGGTGGGCAGATCGCCTTCGAAGCGCCGGTGAGGGACGCGCCGCTTACAGCCGTGACGATGCGGGTCGATCGCCTCGCCAGCGAAAGCCTGCTCCACCTTCGGCTCGTGACGCGGGGTGACGCTGGCGCGCAATCGGCGGCGCTGGCCGCGACGATCGGCGCCGCGCTGATGCTGCTGCTGGTCGCCACGCTCTATAACCTGTCGCTCGCTACAGCGGTGCGGCGGCAGTTCCTCGTCTGGCACGGCGCCTGGGCCGCCTGCATGCTGCTCTGGGGGCTGATCTGGTCGCAGCTCGATCTGCTCGCGGTACCAGCAATGGCGGGGACGATATCGGCGCAGACCTGCACCTTCCTCGCCTGCCTCGCGATCGCGCTGGCGACTGCGAGCGTCGTCACCGCGCTCGGCCGCGATGTGCTGCCCGCCCGCGCCCGGACCGCGATGCTTGTGCTGGGCGGCGCTGTTGCGCTGTTCGGCGTGCCTCTTGCCCTGGTGCGCAGCGCTGTGATCGACGCGATGGCCGGGGTGGTGAGCATCCTCATCCTGGCCGATCTGCTCGCGGTCGCCGCCTGCCTCGCCTGGGCCTGGCGGCGCGGCAGTGCCGAGGCGCGCGACTTCGCGGCGGCATGGGCGGTGCCGATGGCGACGCTCGCGCTGATCCAGCTCGTCGATATCGACGGCGCCTTCTGGGGTGCGGGGTCCAAACTGGTGATCCTGGTCGCAGCGGCGTGGCAGACGCTGTGGCTGTCGATCGCCGCCACGCGGCGGTTCGCGCAGCTCCGCGTGGAGCGCGACCGCGCCCGTGCCGACGAAGCCCAGGCGAGCGAACTGGCGCGGCGCGATCCGCTTACCGGCCTTCGCAACCGGCGCGGCTTTATCGAGACGATCGCGCCGCTCCTCGACCATGAGCGATCCGCCGGCGCGCCGGTCGCGCTGCTGCTGATCGATATCGACCGGTTCAAGTCGGTCAACGACGCGCATGGCCATGAGGCCGGTGACCGGGTGCTGATCACGATCGCCGAGCGACTGACGCGGTGGGAAGGCCCGATGTGCACGGTCGCGCGGCTCGGCGGCGAGGAGTTCGCGCTGATGATCGCGGGGATTGAGGGCTTCGCGCTGGCGCGGTTCGCCGACAATGTCTGCCGCGAGATCGGTGGGTGCGATCACCGGGGGGCGATCGGGGCGCGTGCGGTGACGGCGAGTATCGGGGTTGCCGAGACCCGGGCGCAGGGTGATTTCCAACAGCTGTACCGGCTGGCTGATCAGGCGCTCTATGCGGCCAAGCAGGAGGGGCGTAACCGGGTGGTGGTGCGGCAGTTCGCCTTGGCGCCGGTGCCTGAGGCGAGCGAGGGGGCGAGCGGTTCGGCTTTGAGAATGTAAAGCCCCTCCCCTTCAGGCGCGCCGGGTCGGCCATGCCCCCGGCATGGCCTGAAGAGCGCGGGGCGCTCTTCACCCGGCACGGGGTTGGGGGTGGGGCAGCGTCGAGCGGGGCTCGATGCCCCGATCGGCGCTTCGGTCTGGACGGTACGAGTCTTTTTGAGCGCGCAGACGCGCGCCCCCACCCCAACCCCTCCCCTGAAGGGGAGGGGCTTATATTGGCTGTCTCAAAGTTCACGCAGCACGCGCGCGGGGCGGACGCCGAGGATTGGCCAGGCGCCGGCCAGACCGAGGCCCATGACGATCAGGATCCCGCCCGCGAGCGTTCCAGCGACGACGGTGTAATCGGGAAGCCAGGCGAACTCGAACAGCTCGACCACCACATACCAGGCGCCGCCGAGCCCCAGTGCGAGCGCAAGCAGCGCTAAGACCGCGCTCAGCACGGCATATTCGATCGCCTGGCTCGCAAGCACCTGGGCGCGGGTTGCGCCCAATGTGCGCAGGATGACGCTGTCATAGGTGCGCGCCTCGCGCGCTGCGGCGATCGCGCCGACGAGGACGGCGATGCCGGCGAGGACCGCGACCGAGGTGGCGGCGGTGATCGCGGCGGCCATTTGCGCGACGAGATCGCGGACCTGGGCGAGGACGCCGCCGACCTCGATCACCGAGACCGAGGGGAAGGGCTTGAGCAACGCCCGCAGTACCGGCTGGACGCGGGCCTTGGGCAGATCGATGGTGGCGGCGAGATTGTGGGGGGCGTCCGAAATGGCGTTGGGCGAGAAGACCAGGACATAGTTGAAACCGAGCGTGTCCCACTCGATCTGGCGGAACGAGGCGATCGTGGCGGTGCGCTCGACGCCGAGCAGGCTGTAGCTGAGCTTGTCGCCGATCTTCACGCCGAGCACCTCGGCGAGCTTCGCATCGATCGAGACCAGAGGCGGCCCGGCATAGTCTTTCGGCCACCAATGGCCGGCGGTGAGCGAGCTGCCTTCGGGGAGGGCTTCCGAATAGGTCAGGCCGCGCTCGCCGCGGAGTGCCCAGGCGCCGTCCGGGATGGTTTTGAGATCGGCGACGCGGACATTGCCATAGCCGGTGATGGTGCCGCGCATCGCCGGGACGGTCGCGACCTTCGCCTTGGGCGCGATGGCGGCGATGACCTTGCGGAACTCGGCCTCGCGGGTCGAGGGGACGTCGAGGGCGAACAGCGCCGGCGCGCGGGCCGGAACCGTGCGCGCGATATTGGCGTCTATGCTGGTGCGGATCGCCGCCAGCAGGACGAACAGGGTCAGGCCGAGGCCGAGCGCGACGACGAGGGTGCCGGTGCGCGCGCCGGGGCGGTGAAGCGCGGCGATGGCGAGGCGGAGCAGCGGGCGGCGCGACCTGGGCAGCATTGCCGCGCCCTTGCGGACCAGCCAGCCGAAGCCGGCTAATGCGAGCAACACGCCAACGACTGCGCCGAGGAAGCTTGCGGTCAGCCAGGGCTGCGCGGCCGAGGCCATTGCCAACGTGACCACTGCGATGCCGGCGCCCGCCATCCAGGGCAGGACGCGGCGGAGCGGCGCGCGGCGGTTGTCGAAATGGCCGCGTAGCAGGCCCGATGCCGGGACGCTGCCGGCGGCCACCAGCGGCGGTGCGGCGAAGGCGAAGGCGATCAGCAGGCCGTAGATGGCGGCGAGTGCGAGCGGCATCACCTCCACCGAGAATTTCGGCGCGACCGGCAGGACATCGCCCGCGAGCCAGACGATCAGCGGCACCGCGCCCACACCGACCGCAAGCCCGGCGGCGATGCCGATCGCGGCGACCACGCCGATCTGCAGCACATAGATGCGCGCGATGATGCCCGAGGTCGCGCCGAGGATCTTGAGCGTGGCGATGCCGGGCCGGCGCGCGGCGAGATAGGAGGAGACGCCGTTGCCGACGCCTATCCCGGCGATCACCAAAGCCGAGAGCGCGACCAGCATCAGGAACTGGCCCATCCGCTCGACGAAGCGCGCTGCGCCGGGCGTGGCGCGGTCGCGGGTCTTGGCCTGCCAGCCACCTTCGGGGAAGCGGGCCTTGAAGCGGTCGGACAGCGTCTGGAGGTTGCGGCCCCCGCGCACCGCGACACGGTATTTGCTGTTGTAGAGGCTGCCCGGCTGGATCAGCCCGGTGCGGGCGATGCCGGCCGTGGAGACGATCGCGACCGGGCCGAGGGTGAAGCCCTCGCCGAGCCGGTCGGGCTCGTCGGCGATGATGCCGCCGACCCTGAACATCGCCGAGCCGAGCCGGAACTGACTGCCGGGGTGGACGCCGAGGCGCTCGGCCAGCGCCGGCGCGATCCAGGCGGTGGTTGCGTCAGGCGCATGCACCGCGCGGCCGTCGGCGAGCTTGAGGCTGCCGTAGAGCGGATAGGCGCTGTCGACGCCCTTGAGCTCGATCGGCACGATCAGCGGTGTGGCGGTGGTGCCGCCGACGGCTGTGCCCTGCATCCGCATTGTCTCCGACACCCTGCCGAGTGACGTCATGACGCCACGCTCGTCCGAGGTGGCCGGGCGCTGCGACACCGCGAATTCGAGATCACCGCCAAGCACCATCGCGCCGCGCGAGGCGAGCTCGCGCTGGATCGCCTGGGTGAGGCTGCCGATCGCGGCGAGCGCGCCGACGCCGAGGAACAGGCAGGCGAGCAGCAGCCGCAGCCCGCGGAACTTCAGGTCGAGCTCGCGGCGGGCGAGGCGCCACGCCATGCGCCAGTCGTTCACGCGGGCACGCCGGGCGCGTGGTCAGCTACGATCCGGCCATCAGCGAGCTCGACGATGCGGTCGCAGCGTTCGGCGAGGTGCGCGTCATGGGTGATGACGATCAGCGTGGCGCCGGCGGCTTTCTGGCGCTCGAACAGCAGGTCCATGATCGCGGCGCCGGTCCTGGTATCGAGATTGCCGGTCGGCTCGTCAGCGAAGACCAAAGCCGGACGCGGGCCGAGCGCGCGGGCGATGGCGACGCGCTGCTGCTCGCCGCCCGACAGCTGGGCGGGATAATGATCGAGCCGGTGGCCAAGGCCGACCGCCTCGAGCTCGGCATCGGCGCGGGCGAAGGCGTCTGGGATGCCGGCCAGCTCCATCGGGACGGCGACATTCTCGCGCGCGGTCATCGTCGGCAGGAGGTGGAAGGCCTGGAGCACGATGCCGATCCGGCCGCGCCGGGCACGGGCCAGCGCATCCTCGTCGAGCGCGCCGAAATCGAGCCCGGCGACCTCGACCTTGCCCGAGGTGGCGCGCTCCAGCCCGGAGAGGATCGCCATCAGCGAGGACTTTCCCGAGCCGGAAGGCCCGAGCAGCGCGACGCTGGCGCCGCGCGCGACATCGAGATCGATGCTGCGCAGGATGGCGGTCGGTGCGGCAGCGGCGCCGAGGGTGAGCGTGACAGCGCGCGCGGCAATCACCATATCGGCGTTGAGATCATTCGGCATGAAGGGGAAAATCGCCTTGGAGCGTGGACCGATACGTTATGGGGTGGCCGCGCTGCTTCTCCAAGTGTTGCTGTTGGCGGGGTGCAATAGCGAGCCGGCGGCCGCGCCCTCCCCTGCCCCTGATGCCAACAGCGCCGAGGTGGTTGCGCCGCTCGATGCGCCGCGGCCGGTGGGGCCTGAGCGGCTGGTGCTTGCCTTTGGTGACAGCCTTTATGCCGGATATGGCCTGCCGCGCGGGCAGAGCCTGCCCGATGCGCTCCAGATGCGGCTGCGGCAGCAGGGGATCAACGCGACCTTCGTCAATGCCGGCGTCTCGGGCGACACCAGCGCCGATGGCCGCGCGCGGCTTGGCTTCGCGCTCGACAATCTGGCGCGCAAGCCCGACCTGGTGATGCTCGGCCTTGGTGGCAACGACGTGCTCCGCCAGATATCCCCGGCCGAGACGCGCGCCAACCTCGCGGCGATGCTCGACATGCTGGGCAAAAAGCATATCCCCGTGCTGCTGACGGGGATGATGGCGCCGCCCAATCTCGGGCCTGATTATGGCAATGCTTTCAACCGGATCTGGCCCGATCTGGCGGCTCAGTACAAGGTCGGGCTGTATCCGTTCGTCCTCGACGGGGTGATCGGGCAGCCGAAGCTGATCCAGGGCGATCATGTCCATCCCAATATCGCAGGCGTGACGGTGATTGCCGACCGGGTGACGCCGGTGGTGGCCGGGGAACTCAAGCGGGCTGAGTGACACGAGGGTATTGCGCCGGGCACGAGTGCGCGTGTCACCCTAGGGGATCGGTGCGTAGACGGGGGCGTAGATAATGGCGCAGCCAGCCCGCGGGGCGGAGGTGGGCGAGGTCGTCCCGGGGAACAGGGGCGCAGGCTCCGACGGGGGCAGAGGCTCCGGCGCGGGGTCCTGCTCGGGCGGTGGTTCGGGCGGTGGCGCCGGCCTGGGTTCCGGCTCGGGTGGTGGCTCCAGCTTTGGCGGACGCTCCGACGTGGCGGCCTGTGGCGGCGGCTGGCGTGACGGTATGACTGGCGGCTGGTGATCCGCGACGCGGGCGAGCGCCCTTTCGATCATCTCTTTGGCAGTGGGATCGCTCTTAACCTCCTCGCGGATTTGCCATTTCCTCGGCTGGCGCACGCGGAGCCAGTGCAGCGCTGCGTTGGGATCGGGCGGGAAATGGTGCGTGTAGGTGGCGTAGACCGGCTTGGGATCGCTCGCGCTTTTGAAGACCTTGGTGCGCTCGACGCTGCATCCGACGGCGCGGGAATAGAGCGCGCGTTCGACCCGGGCATCGGCATGCTCCTTGCCGACCACCACGGCCTCGGCGAACTCTTCATGGGTGTTGCGCCAGCGATAGATGGTGCGGACGCACACCTCGAAATGCTCGGCGAGCTCTTCGTCTGTGGCGCCGAGGCGGCACATGGTCCGGGCTTGCTCCACGAATTCTGGTTTGTAGATCATGGCGCCGTGGATAGCGCGGGCGCGGTTGGGGTTGAATCAAGGGCGGGGTGGGCAAAATGTCAGTAGGGTTCTGACTGTTTTGGCGGGGCATGTCTTGAATAATTATTATTATAACTCAACAACATAGCACTATAGAATACGCTACCACGAGAATCACTTGCACTTTAAGACGACGCGGCCAGTTGCGCGCGGATTGCAAGCCTCGGGCGAGTCAGGCATCCCCCGGGAATGACCAATGTCGTGCCGAAGCTACTCCGGTCCGTCGTCGCACTCCTGGCGATCAACACTCTTGTGGCATGCGCCCCCACCCCCAGCCCGGCCCCTGCTTTGTCGGCGACCCCGAGCCTCATTGGCAGCCAGGACGACCATGCCGCGAAAGTCGATCGTGCCGAGGCGCAAGCCGAGGCATCCTGCCCCGGCCAGACATCGCGTCGCGCCGAGACCAATGGAGAACTGGTCTCGGATTATCTCTGCTTCCGGCCGATCCTTCATAACTGTCATGTTGCCGGCGCCGATGCGCGAGTCATCCCTTTCGCGATGTTGCAGAATGGGGGAGGCGTTCTCGACACCCGCGATCCCGAAGATATTATTCCGCTCGACGACGGATCCATGGCATTCGCGATAACGACGACGCGCGACACGACCACCATCGAAGTACCGCTCTATCTGGCCCAAGGGCCGCATCAGGAATATTATGAGCATCCCGGAGATGCAGGAGGCAAGATCGAGATTGCCTATCTGAACGCCGCCAAGTCGCGCGCGGCGATCACCATCACCCACTTTCGCAAACCCCCGGCCGGGCCCACTACGATCTTCAAGGGGCGCTGTTCGGTCAAGCGCGGCAAAGCCGCCATTCGGGCGTTCGACAAGCTCGGGGAGTGACTCCTGTGGAGTTGCCGAGGCGCAGCAGGTTCAGCGCTCTTCCTTCAGACCTACGACGATCTTTTTGCGAGCGGTCACACGTACACCAGAATTAAGGGGTTATTGCACCCGGCACCGTAATCACGGAGTGATTTTGGTCGTAGTCCCAATCCGATGCTGGACCAAATTTCTACCGTGCTGCCAAGCAGTGAGCTGGTGACGGATGAAGATCACTTGGGAGGAAGAAAATGTTTGGACGTCGCGCCGCTGGTTTTGGACAGAAACCGCCATCACCACCTCCGCCTCAGTCCGATGTATGGCCTCCATTTCAAAAGATGGATACTGCGTTGGATGCCACGATCCGGTTGTTCACCCAAGCTTTTGACCAGGCGGGCCATGATTGTGGCGGACTGGCCATCCGGGGCCTGGTTCCCCCATCGGTGGGAAGTTTGCTTTCCGACTGCATCGTCTATCAGGGGAAGAATGGCCCGGAGTATCTTACGCTTGGGCTGACCCAGGATTTTAAGGCGTTTTCCTACCAGCCTCATTGCCGCCTGTTTCTGATTCTCAATGGCGTTGGGTTCATGGAAGACCCGATTTCTCCGGATTTGCGCGCGCAGATCGCTGTCAGCCAGTTGCCAAGTCCCCTCGTCGAGGCTCACATGATGAAAAGGTGGATCAAATACATCCGCCCAGTCGGAGAAGCCTCGGCTGCGGGTGACGGGGATGCTTTGAGAACTATCTTGCGAAACATCAGGGCTGAAACGGCAGAGGTAGAGCAGCAAGCGCCACAGTGGATCGCCCAGCGCATCAAATTGCGTGAACGCGCCGAGGAGTGGTGCTCAGGATTTCCGGGAACAATCGGTCGGCCCCTTTCGAAAGAGGTCAAACGAATTAACAACCTGCCGATGTCTGATTTTGTTGCGGATCTTGTGACTGACTTCCTTGTTCAAATGCAGATGCGAGGGAATATGTCGGACCGACCGGCGTGACCATAGACTATAATTCGGATAATTCGGAACGCGGCCTATACTAATTAGAGCACCCCGGAGATGCAGGAGGCAAGATCGAGATTGCCTATCTGAACGCCGCCAAGTCGCGTGCGGCGATCACCATCACCCATTTTCGCAAACCTCCGGCCGGGCACACTACGATCTTCAAAGGGCGCTGTACGGTGAAGCGGGGTAAAGCTGCCATTCGGGCGTTCGACAAGCTCAGCGAGTGACCCCGTGGAGTTGCCGAGGCGCCGCAGGTTCAGCGCTTTTCCTTCACACCTGCGACGATCTTTTTTTTCGAGCGGTCACAAGTACACGGAATTAAGGGGTTATTGCACCTGGCACTGTAATAATTTTGAGGGGCGGCACCTCAATGATTGGTAGAGTTCTCGAAGGGAGGATAGCATGGTGCTGAGGTTGATGGCTGCACTGACGGCGCTGGTCGGCGGATTGACCCAAACGCCCGCAGGCAAAGCGGTGCCGCAGACCGAGAGCGAAAATCCACCATGGAAATGCGAGGCGGATTCTGATCCCAAGCTATTGCTCGGCGCAATCAAGGCTGTCGTCAGGGTGGACCCGCACGGCAAATTCGATGGTGGCGAGGTGACATGGGATACCGTGTTTGGGACCGCGCAGGCTCCATCCGCCAGCGCCAGCGCCTCCTGGTGGTTCAACAAGGATGCACCAACGAAATTATATGGGCGCTTGATATTCCTCAGTCCAAATCTGACCAGTCAACGGGATCATGATGCGCTCTGGAAACGCAAATTTCGGCTGAGGCTGTCGATTGATCCCGATCCGACGGCCGATTGGCAATGGGGATATATGGATCTCGTTCGCCGGCCCGTGAGATGGAATGAGCAATCCGGCTCTCCCTCGTTTAATGCCAAGGCTGACGAAATTCTCGCGATGGCGCGCGGCAGCGACCAGCTTTTCCTTGTGGCTCAAAATGAAAAAGGGAGAACCCTGTTAAGTCAGGATCTGCATTCGCAGCGATGGGGGGCGATGTACGAACAGGCCCAAAAACTGGCTCTACAAGCAACGAATATGGCTGCAACCTACAAGACCAGTTGCATGACTTCCGAAGCAGAAAACGCAGACATCGCCCTCTAGCGGCCGCTGCAGTCCGAGAACGATTATATGAAAAAGGGGTCAGAGTGATTTATTCACCGTGCGCCGATCGGAGGTGACCGGCTTGGCCTCTACCGACCCATAAATCACTCTGACCCCTTTTATTGGAATTTTGGGGGCAGGTGATGGATCACTCCGCGGGCGGCGTCTCCTGACATGATGCGCCGTAATCGCGCCGCCCAAGTGCCTCGACCTTCCTGACTATCGCGGGGTCGAGTTTCACGCCTGTCGCGTAAATCGAGGGTAAAGCTACGCGCACGCTGGCGTAGATGGTTGCGTTGTCGCGGCGCAGGAGCTCGACGGCACGCAGCACCTGGTTGCGCTCGGCCTCGCTTAGCGCGCCGCCGGTATGGCTCAGCGCGACGAGATCAGCACCATCGGTGAACTCCTTTGCATTCGCCTGGTTCAGCGCTGCCATCGTCGCATAGGCCAGGGTCCATCGCTGCATCGTCTCACCCGACATGTGCAGCGCGACGTCGGAGGCATTGGCCGAGGAGAAGGCAAGCGAATCCCAAGTCCAGAACGGCGTCTTGTGCCGCGCGATCAGCCCGATCATGTCGGCACGGCTCGCGCCTCGTTCGACACCATCCCGGATCGCACTCAGAGCGGTATCGATACAGCGATTGAGCGCGTAGCGGCCCCATACCTGCGGCCCGTCGTCGCGCGACAGTTCGAACCGCATCGCTTTCTCGGCCGCCTCGGTCTTGTGACGCCACTCGATTGCCTGCACGGCCTGCTCGGCGCCGAGCGCGATCAGCACCCCGATCACGATGATGCCCACTTCCTTCGCCAGCTCGCGCCAGTTCTCCACGGCTTTCGGCATGTGGACTTCCATGTGGCGATCATCCCCCGCTCAATCGATTGATGTCGCACACAGAAAGCCGAGATTGGCGCGCAACGCAATGGACGGCGTACTGGTCAGGGGAAGAATTTGGGGACACTATACTCATTATATTTAGTATAGTGTCCCCGAATCTTGCCGCAGCTCACTTCCGCACGGATTTCCCGCGCAGTGTGTTGAACAGCGCGAGGCCGATCGTGCCGACCAGGGCGGCCGTGGTCCAGGGCCGGTCCTTCGCGAATTGTTTGGCCTGGTCGACCAGTGGGCCGACCTTTTCCTTGGTCTCACCCAATGTCTTTTGCAGCTTGCCGCCAAGCTGGTCGGCAATCCCGGTGGCCTGCAGCTCGGTATCACCGGTCGCGTTGCCGATGCCCTCCTCGATCTTGCCGGCCAGATCGCGTCCTTCGCCAACCACTGTATCCGTGCTCATAATCTTTTCCCTCGCTTGGCAACCAAGCGCCGCCGGTAGATCAACGTCCCGTCGGCTGAATCGATGCGCTCAATTCCCGGAGATTAGCCTGACAGGTACAATTTCCCGTTAAGCCCTGCCGTCAGTCAGCTCCGCGGAACGCCGGGTTGTCGTGCGCTTTTTTTCGCAGAGGCGATCAGGCCATTTCGACATTCGCGAGCGAGAAGATGAAGGGAGGCGATTCCGGGCCGGGGCCGCCGCCAGTCATCACGATGTCGGCACTGCTGATGCCGAGCAGTGAAATCTGGGTATTCACCTCAGAAAGGACGGCCGCATCGATCACCTCGCCCTCGACCACCTCGGAGGCGACGCCGATCCACAGGGTCGGCTCGAATTCGAAGGCAGCGATCTGCTGTGGAACGATCGACGTCTTGCAGGCAAGCAGCCTGTCCGCCCTGTAGATGTTCGCGCTGATCGCGCCTTGCGGCAGGGCGTTGAGCACCTGAACCTCGGCGGGGTCGGTCGCAGGGCCATGAAACCGCAGCGTGTCGCCGCTGGACGTCCTGGTCATTGCATACATCAGGCCCGGTTCGGCATCGAGCCGTGGCGTGAAATTACCCCAGCTGTCGCCGCCCGCAACCTGCATGGTCATCGGATAGGTGAAGGGATGATTGTCGCCTACGCCGCAATGCTGGATGACGAGCCAGGCGATCGTCTCCGTCTCGGACGCGGCAGCGACGTTCTTCTGGAAAATGACGATTTGTGACTCATTGCGCTCGTTCGACTCATTGATGAAATTGAGTTTGATATCCACGGATTCCCCCATCACGATTGCAATTCGCTTCAGGCCGCTGAGGTGAACTGATCTTTTCCGGGCCGCAAGCGAGGTGCCACCATTACGGTGCCAGTTCACTTAGCCCCTGCACTCGTCCGCGACCCACCCATCACCGTCACCATATCCGGCCTTCAGCTCACAGCGCCGTCGCTTTGGTCCTATATCGGAGCTACGAACGGCATAATATCGCCCGACCTCCATGGGAGATGGCGCGTGGCGACGCTGGCGAATCCAGTCCCGATCAGGTTGAGCGACGAGCGCAGGTTTTTCGGCGCGATGGCCCTCATCATGGTGGGCGCGACCTTTGTCGGGTTCGCACCATCCTATTATCTCGGGCCGGCCTTTGGCGCGAAGCCGCTGTCGATGCTGGCTCATGTCCACGGCGTGGTCTTCACCCTGTGGATGCTGCTGTATCTCGCCCAGACCGGCCTGATATCCGCCCGCCGTACCGACATTCACCGGCTGGTGGGGCCGGCCGGCCTGACGCTTGCCATCGTGATGGTGCCGCTGGGCATGGCGACGGCGATCGTCACCAAGCAGGTCGCGGCCGCCGGCCATTTGCCGCCGCCGGGCCCTCCCCTGATCTTCCCGATCGGCGCGATCCTGACATTCGCGGTGCTGGTCGGCGCCGGCATCGCGATGCGCGGGCGATCGGCCTGGCACAAAAGGCTGATGCTGCTCGGCACGGCGGCGATCGTGACCACGCCGCTGGCGCGGATCACGAAATTCTCGCATCTCGGGGTGCCGCCGCCCATTGGCGGAATGATCCTGAGCGATCTCCTGCTGATCGGCCTGGCCGCTTATGACGTGCGAACCAAGGGCAGGCTGCATCCGGCAACCCTGTGGGGCGGCGGCTTCTTCCTTGGGACGCAGGTGGTTCGTGTCCTGCTCAACATGACGCCGGCCTGGCAGGCGTTCGCGAAGGGTTTGACGGGATAGGGGCGCGATGACGCAAAGTTGGCCCCGTCTGTCGTGTATTCAGGCCCATCAAGTATAGCGTCGCCAAATGCATCGTAACCCGTTCTGGGTCGCGATCCTAGTATCCCACCTCACTTGATGCCTGATATACATAGGAACGACCATAGACACTCACGCGAAACTCTAATTGCCCTTGCCCGTCATAGTCAAATGGCAGGGTGAAGCGCTGAAGGGTATATGGTGCATTGAATTGCATCCTTGAAATCGTCATCTTCCCAAAGAATTTATTGTCGGAGTTCCGATAGACGTCGATATCGATCAGACCGTTATTATCTGCCGTGTTGTTGTCCACCATGAGCGTGAACGTCGCATTTAGATGCCCGGCAGGGAGACCCGAGATATAGGGACCAAAGGTCAAGTTGGAATAGCTACCTGTGGCAGCGATGCTCCAGCCAGTGCCGTTCGCCAAACCCGAACCATGATAACTCTGGGGCCCGTTGGCGTTCCAGAAACCCAAGGGTGCTGGATTCGTAACCGCCATATGATCGAGATCTACATAGCCGTCATTTTGGGCCATGATGCTGTCGAGCATGATCTGCGGCGTGTTGAGCGCGATATAGTTTGTCTCGTCGCGGCAGTCGGTGCGGACCCAATATTGGCCTCCCCATATATCCAGCCCGGCCAGGCCTGTCGCAGTGACGTTTAGAACGCTGCAGCGACTCTGAAGCGGATATGTCGCACTATTTTCCGGGTGACAAATGGGATTATTCGAACCCCTTTCGCTGTAACAGCGGCTTTGCGGAAGCCAAGATTCCCACCGGGTGAGGCCATATTCCTTGGTAAAATAATAGCGCTCCAGCGCATTATTTGATTGGGACAGGTTGGTATTGGCAAAATGATCGCTCCGTATCGCGGTCAGAGCCTTGAGGGTTTCGAACTGGTAGGACGCCGGAGCATTCCAGAAGGTCCTGCCGGACGAAGAATTGTTTGAGCAGCCTGGCCGATTTGGCGTAATCTGCACATGATGGGTGGTTACACCCGTCGAGCTCGAAGCCGCCCAGGTGCTCGGCGATCCGGCAAACGGAAAAAGGACCCAGCCTCCGGCCCGGTCAGCCATCGTTGCCATGCTGCCATTGCGAGACCAGCCTTGATCATAACAGCCGCCATCCGACGTGCGCACAAACGATGCGAAGGCCGAATTCGTCGTGTCCGTGAAATCATAGCCGTCGCGGGCTACGTTGAAACCGAACACGAAATTTGCATCGAAAATGCCTTGCCCGCTCTTCGCATGCATTACTTTCACGGTGCCATCCATTCCCAGCACAGGGAAGCTGGAGAAGGCGAAGTAAGTCGCACCGTCACTCTGATCGAAATCAGTGACAATATAAGGTGATGCCTCACCAATGCGAATGTTGCGATGGGAAATGCAGGTTGCAGGATCGCCGGGGATCGCTTGATCCGACGAATTCGTACAAACATCCTGAATGAGGTAATCGAGAAGCTCAGGATTTGCGCTGGCATGTGCTGGCGAGATCGAAGCAATGATGGAAACGATCATCGCTATCCACAAAACACGCAGTCGCGGCATATATTTCCCCACATCTACCAGTAAATACTATAATTTCGTAACTATATGCGATATCTTTGTAGTAAAATATTTAAATTCGTGAAGTTTTTATGACAGTTTGGTTTCACCATTTCAGTGTCAGTATTTTTTGTCTGCGGAAATTTACATGATATTCCAGCGTTTTCCCAATGGAATTATATCCGTTTCGGTTGTTTGAGGAATTTTTTGGTAAAAGGCCTCAGAGCCATTTAATGGCAATGCCCTCCTCACCGACAAGTGCAAGACTGCAAGGTTGCAAGACTCGGCGGTGCTTCAGGTGAAACGCGCAACAATCCCTTTTTCTTTCCGGCGATGAATGGGCGCTTTGAATTGAGCCGCTATTTAATCTGTCATCAAAATCCAAAATCTTTTCAGCGATGCTTCTTGCCGCGCGCGATTTCGGTTTCAAGCGCCGCCAGCTTGTGAGTCCAGAAGCCGCGGAAATGGTCGAGCCAGGCGTCGACTTGCTGGAGAGGCGCGGTGTCGAGGGCGTAGAGCCGGCGGGTGCCTTCGGCGCGCACATGTGCGAATCCGGAGTCTCGCAACACCTTGAGATGCTGCGAGACCGCCGCCTGGGTGATGCCGAATTCGGCCGCGATGATCGCCACCACTTCGCCCGAAGAATGCTCGCCCTCGGCCAGCACCTCGAGGATGCGGCGGCGAACCGGATCGCCGAGGACATCGAAGGCGTGCATCACGACGCGGGAGGCTCCATCTCGCCAGTGTAGAATTGCCGCGTCATCTCGGCACCGGCGCGCGCCTTTGCCGGATCGGTGCCGGCAAGCACGTCAGCTTCGCCCCAGCCCGTCGCGGAGGTGCGCACAAAGCCTTTGCCCTCGGGGGTGGTCGGCCATGCCGCTCCCTCCGCGGGATCCATCGCCGCGCTGGGATCAGCGATGTGCMGCGCCAGCCCCATGAAACCGAGCTCCCAGCCGACGCCGACAGCGCCGGGACCGAAGGGCGGGAAGTTCGGATCGACGATCGCGACATGCTCGAGCTCGAGCCGTGTGCGCGCGCCATCGGGGGTCAGCGTGACGGTGACCCAGGTGACGGTGCCGCCGAATTCCCAGGTCGCGCCGATCCGCTTTTGCGGCTGGCACTCGGTGATGGTGCCGCCCGCATTGCCCTGGAACTGGTAGCGCCCGCCTAGCTCGAGATCGCCGCTCACCGGGAGGAACCAGCGCTTTATGCGATCCTCGCTGGTCAGCGCATCCCAGAGATCGGCTGCGTCGGTGTCGTAGACGCAGGAGGCGATCACTGCCGTGGCGGGCTTGCCGTCGCGCTCGAAATTGCGGACGACGCGGGACATGGCGTTCAGATGCGCGCCGAGATCAAAGGTCATAGCGAAACTCCATTGCTGAAAGCGCGTGGAATATATAAGTTACTCCTTATATAAGTCAATGCTGATATTGATGATTGGATTGAAGATGCCCGCTAACCGAGATCGACCACGATTGTGCCAAACGGCCCGCGCCGGCGGTGCTCGGGGGCCTGATGCACTGCCTCGAACAGGCAGACAGCGAGCGCCCGAGGGGTATCGCTTTCACCCCGGACACATGGTGACGACATGGTGAGGTCAGCCCTGCTCACGGCGACAGAGATTGGCATGCTCGCCTATTGGATTGCGGCGGCGCTGATCTGCATCGGCGTGGTGTCCGTCTCACCGGAACTGATGTATTCCGATTACAGGAACGAGCTGGTCATGGCCTGGAACTGGTCATTCCTGCCCGTGGACATTCTGTTCGCGACGCTTGGCCTTTGGGGACGGTTCGGAAGCCTCGACCCGCGCCGTCGCTCTATGGTGTCGATGATCGCGCTCACCCTGATGTTCTGTGCCGGCACCATGGCCATCTCCTTTTGGGCGATCAATTTGCAGTTCGATCCCGTCTGGTGGGGCGCCAACCTCTGGCTGATGCTGCTCTCGGGCCTCGAACTGAGGAGACGGCTGGTTGCGGTCAATGACTGACGGCACGGGACGACACGCCCGTCGCTTGCCTGAAAGGAGTGGCCCGCGCGGACCGTCCGTTTGAGTCTATTTCATCAGCGAGCGAGCTTCCTGCGGAAGTGCCGACCAGACCTCAGGCCGTAGATAGATTCGGTGATCGACGGCCGCCGTCGCGCCCCTCGGAATAAGCGCGCCTTGTACCGAGCGTCGCCACCACGCGGTCATATTGGCGCTATGGCCGTGCCAGACTGAGCCGTCGAACAGCAGGAGCGACCCGGCAGGGCCGCAGGCATATTCGAGGCCGGAGAGTGGAGGTTCTTCGGGCAGCGCGCGCCGATGGGCAGATTCCGGCAGGAACCGGGTTGCGCCGTTCTCGACCTGGAACGGGTCGATCATGAGAATGAAGCCGAGGAGCGGCCAACCGTCTTCGCCGGGAGCTACGTCCTGATGCAGTGCCTGCGCGGCTGCGCCGGGCCGGATGCTTCGGGCGTGGAACGCGCTCAGTTTGAACGGGCCGCCGATCAGCGCCGCTGCCGCATCGAGCAGCGGCTGGTGCGTGAGGATAGCGGCCAACTCCGGTGCGCGATCGAGCAGCGCGTTGACCCGGATGCTGGTCGCTCCCTCCTTGCAATCTTCCGGACGAGCGGTCGCGACGGCGCGGTCATAGGCGGCAATGGCGGTTTCCAGCTCGCTTCCGCGGAAAGCGCCCCGGATAGTGGCGAAGCCTTTCTCCCGCAGCCCTGCCCTCACTGGTTGCCGGCGGCCCACGCATTGTCGGGCGAATAGCTGTCGTCGATCGAATAGCGCTTGTTCGGGCAATAGCGTTTGCAGCTCGGCGAGCTGCTGACGGAAATCTGCGTGACATGGCCGGTCTTGTCGCGCTGGAAGGCGAAATCGACGGTGCACGCTCCGCCGCCGACCCAGCGCGCCTTTGACTGCGCCGCGACGAAGGTTGCGATCTGGTTGGCGCCGGTCAGCGCGCAGAGCGATTCAGGCGGGTCGTTCTCCAGATCGCGCTTGATCGTGAAGCTGAACTGCTCCGGGCCTTCATGGGCGATATGGAGATAGGCGACGTCAGCTGTCTTGTAGCTGGCGGACCAGTCCTCCTCGCGGAACTCGTCGAGAAAGGCGCGCTGCTGGGTGTATTCGCGCTCGACCTGCGCAGCGCTGCAAGTCTTTGCGCAGTGGGCACGCAGGACCTGCTGCCAGTCGCGTTGCTGGCCGCGGAAGGCGACCTTGTCGAAGACGATGGCGAGCTTTTCGCGGTAGCTCTCGGCGACGAGGCTATCGAGCAGCGACAGGGATTCGCTCTTGCAGATCGTCTTTTCGAGCGGGTGCCCTGCCTTGGCGCAGTTGAAGCTCGGCTGTTGCTGTTGTGGTGGTTGTGGCTGGGGCTGTGGCGCGGCGCCGGTCCCCAACAGGGCGGCGATCAGCAGGGCTACCAGGTCGATCATCAGGGCCTCCCGAGGCGAAGATGGTGGGTCCTCGCCGGATTATATCATGGCCGCAACGATCGCAATGAAGCTGCCTTTCCCGCGCTCAGGCCGCTCTTTGCGCCTCGGCCGCCAGGAACGGCGCGATCGCATCGATCGCCTGCCTGACATAGGCCTGTTTCTGACCGACCGGTGCTGCGTAATGGATCGCCTCCTCGGCGTCGGCGATGCTGCCGAGGCGGGCGATCGTCCAGGCGGCGAGATATTGCGATGCCAGGCACCCGCCCGCCGTCGCGACATTACCATGCGCGACAAAGGGTGCGTCGAGGACGGTGACGCCGGCCTCGACCACCCAAGGTTTCGACATCAGATCCGTGCAGGCGGGCAGATCGCCGATCAGGCCAAGCTTCGCCAGCAGCAAGGTGCCCGAGCATTGCGCGCCGACCAGCTGGCGCGTGGGGTCGAGCGCGAGTTGGGAGAGCATGGCGGGGTCGGCTGCAACAGACCGGGTGCCGATGCCGCTGCCGATCAGCACGGCATCGGCCTCGAGCGCGAAGGCGAGTGGCTTCTGGCGCTGGATCGTGACGCCGTTGAGGGAGGTGATCTCGGGCGTCGGCGCGGTGATGTGGGCTGTCCAGCCCTTTGGCTTCATCCGGTTGATGATGGCGGATGCGATGAAGGAGTCGAGCTCGTTGAAGCCGTCGAAAGTGAGGATGGCGATTTGCATGGTGGTTCCTTTCAGCCCTGGCCTGAAAACAGCGTCAGCGTGCGGCCGCCGATCCAGACTTGTCCGGTCTCGTCCTGGGTTACGTCGACGCGGCCGGTGCGGCCGAGCTTCGTGCCTTGCGCGGCGACATAATGGCCGCTCGTCCGGCCGCTTGCGAACAGCCATTGGCCCACCGACGCGTTGAGGCTGCCGGTCACCGGATCCTCGATCATGCCGCCATCCGGGCCGCTGAAGATTGCGCGGAGCTCGAAGGCGGTTTCGCTGCCGGGTGCGTGGGGGCCGACGATTCCGATATCGATCCGCGCTGCGTGATGCCGCACCGGCTCGACCGCGAGCACTGCCTCGGCTGACTCAAGCAGAACCGCGATCCAGCCGGGGCCGTTATCCACCCATTGCGCCGCGACGATTGCGCCGCGTTCGATGCGAAGCGCCGCAACGACTTCGGCGATCTCCGCCTCGGTCGGTTCGCCGCTCCGGATCAGCGGGGGCGCGGCGAAGGCAAGCGTCTCGCCCTGGCGTATCTCGATCAGACCGGCGCCGCATTCCTGCACCACCACGCCTTCGCGCTTCGGCTTGCCGCCAGCTTCGAGCCAGGCGTGGCAGGTGCCGAGCGTCGGGTGGCCGGCAAAGGGTAGCTCATGCGCGAGCGTGAAGATCCGGACGCGGTAATCGGCATCCGGGTGCGTCGGCGGCAGCAGGAAGGTGGTTTCGGAGAGGTTCAGCCAGCGCGTGATGCGCTGCATCTCCTCAGTGCCGAGATCCTCCCCATCGGCGATGACCGCGAGTGGATTGCCAGTGAAAGCCTCAGTGCCGAACACGTCGACGAGCTTGAAGGGACGGGTCATGCGATTTCCTCTTGATCAGTGACGATGGCGATAGGCGTCCAGCAGCAGCGGGTCATCGATCCGCGCCATCGTATCGGCCATGGCGTCGCGCCAACAGGGAGAATGCTGGATCGCGAGCTTCAGCGCGCTGAGGCTGGTCTCGGACCCACCGCACACCGAGAGGGCCGCCGCTTCGATCCGCGCAAGCGTTCGCCGCGCCGCCGCTGGCGTTGCGGGGTGCAGCCCGGCCCGGTGCACGACGACGGCGTACCGATCGGGGCCGATCTTCTCCTGCGCGACCGCAGGGATCGCGATCGCCGCGCAAAGGGCGAAGCCAGTGAGAAATGGGGTGCGCATCGTCTTCTACCTCCTGTCGGGCCGCCAGATGCGCGCAAGGCGCTGGCCATGACAGGAACGGATCGATACAATATAGAGAAACTGTACCGGTCAAGAAAGCAGTACAATGGCGACAATCGATCTCGATATCACCCGCACGGGCCATGTCATGCAGCTGATCCGCGATCGGATCGAGCGGCGCTTGCTGACGCCGGGAGCGCGCCTGCCATCGGTGCGCGCCATGGCTGAATCGACTGGTTTCTCGAAGTCGACGGTGGTCGAGGCCTATGACCGGCTGGCGGCGGACGGCGCGATCCGTGCGCGGCCCGGCTCGGGCTTCTATGTCGCGGCCCCGCTCTCGCCCTTGTCTCTCGACCGGATCGGCACTTCGGGCGAGCGCGAGGTCGATCCGTTATGGATGCTGCGCCAGTCGCTGAACGGTCAGTCCGAGATGCTGAAGCCGGGCTGCGGCTGGCTCCCCGATAGCTGGCTGGCGGGTGCGCCGATCCGCAAGGCCTTGCGGGCGGTCGCACGCAGCGATGCGGAAGGGCCGTTGACCGGCTATGCCTCGGCGCTTGGCGCACCACCGCTGCGGGCACTGCTCGCGCGGCGGCTCGAGGAACAGGGCGTGGGAGCCGCGCCCGATCAGATCCTGCTGACCGACAGCAGCACCCAGGCGCTCGATCTCGTCAGCCGGTTCCTGCTCGAACCCGGCGATACGGTGCTGGTCGATGACCCGTGCTACTTCAACTTCCTGGCCCTGCTGCGCGCGCATCAGGCGAAGGTGATCGGCATCCGGATGACGCCGACGGGTCCGGACATGACCGCCTTCGCCGCCGCGCTCGTCGAGCATCGGCCGCGCTTCTATCTGACCAATTCGGCGATCCATAACCCGACCGGCGCGACACTTTCCGCCGCCACCGCGCACCGGCTGCTGAAGCTCGCCGAGGCGCATGACCTCGTCATCGTCGAGGACGATATCTTCGCCGATTTCGAGCATGTCCAGGCGCCGCGCCTCGCCGCGTTCGACGGGCTCGACCGGGTGATCCGGATCGGCAGCTTCTCCAAATCCGTCACCGCCGCGATCCGCTGTGGGCATATCGCGGCGCGGCCCGACTGGATCGAAGCGCTGGCCGATCTGCGTATCGCGACCTCGATGTCGGGCAATCCGCTGTCAGCCGAGATCCTCCACGCAGTGCTGACCGATGGCGGCTATCGGCGGCATATCGAGGGGGTGCGCACCCGGCTCGCCCGGGCGACGGCGCGGACGATGAAACGGCTGCGCGATGTCGGGATCGAGCCGTGGATCGAGCCGGCCGCCGGGCTTTTCCTCTGGGGTCGCCTGCCGGGCGGCCTCGATGCGACTGAACTCGCCCGCGCCGCGCTGGCCGAGGATATCGTGCTGGCGCCGGGCAATGTGTTCAGCCCGAGCGGCACCTGGGGCGATTATTGCAGATTCAACGTGGTGATGAGCGATGACGACCGCGTCAGCGCGTTTCTGGCGAAGGCGTGCGGCGGATCCGCGCGCCAGCCCGCGTCGTGAACGTCAACTCAAGCCTAATGCACATATTTCGCCATGCGCAGCAGGCACAGGAGCAACGTATCGAGCTGATCGTCATCCTCCCTTATGTCCCGCCCTGGATTACGCCAGCGCCAGATGACCTGCATCGCCAGGGGATCGACCTTGCCGAACTCCTCCCTGAAGGAAGAGGCAAGATCAATATTGCTGATCTCTGGCGTATCATCGACGATCGATCGGAATATCGTCGAAGGTTTGTTTCCCGTGAGGATCTGGTTCATCATGACGGTAACACCCTTGCTTGAACAGGCTTTGGCAGCGACTCCGGTCTAACCCGCTAGCGTTGCAGTCATGTTGCAGATTTCGGATGCTCCGATGACAGCGGGCCAACCCAGCAGCCAGCGCCACCAATGACGGCGTCAGATATCGCGCCGCGCGCTCAGACCTCAGCCGCAATGGCGCGCAAGGCCTTTTCGAACGCGTCGGGTGGCTGGCCGCCCGAGATGAGATATTTGTCGTTGATGATCACCGCCGGCACCGAACTGATCCCGCGCGATTGCCAGAGCTTCTCGGCCTCGCGCACCTCGGCGGCATAGGCGCCGGACTCGAGCACCTCGCGCGCGGCGACCGGATCGAGGCCGGCCTGTTCCGCCGCCTCGACCAGCACATGATAATCGCACGGGCTCTGGCCCCTCGTGAAATAGGCCTCGAACAAGGCATGCTTCAGGGCGCTCTGCCTCCCTTCGATCCCGGCCCAGTGCAGCAGCCGGTGCGCATCGAAGGTGTTGTAGATGCGGCTCTGGTCGTTGCTCGCCATGGTGAAGCCGACGGACGCGGCACGGTCCCGGATCGCTTCGCGGTTGGCGGCGGATTGCTCGGGCGTGGAGCCATATTTCTCGGCGATATGCTCGACGATATTCTGCCCCTCGGCCGGCATTTGCGGATTGAGCTCGAAGGGCTGGAAATGCACGTCGGCGGCGATCAGGTCGCTGGTGCGATCGAGCGCCGTCTCGAGCCCCCGCAGGCCGATAATGCACCATGGGCAGGAAACGTCGGAGACGAAATCGATCTTGAGCGGCTTTGTCATGCGGGCACCCTGTGGCTTGGTTACCGCCCATATAGGTGCAGAAATGGGAATGTCAGGGCGGCGGGCTCGTGCCTGGCCATCATGATCGGGCTGGGGCTCAACGCTCCTGATGTTGCTCAGTGGCGTTACGGGGTAGCTCAGGTGCCGTTCGTCACGCTCGCGGAGCGACTGAAGTCCAGTCGCGGATGTACGCAGCGACGAATTCATCGAAGCTGTCGGCAACATATCGTTCGCTACCGCCGATCACCATGACCCTCCCATAGTCGATGCCTGGCGCGCAGTTGACGGCCCAACCCCAGCACCAGATCGAGAAATCCGCGAACAGGATCAGCTTGCCCTCATTTTCCGCCACGGCTCCGACCAGCGGCATTTTATAATATTCGGCAATGCTTTTAATGTTCTCGAAGGGCCACCAGTTCGTAAGCTCGCTATCCCATGATGGATCGGACACAGGGGAAGCATTGCGCAAATAGGCGCGGAATGATTCCGGCAAGCGCATGCCGTATCGCTCCTCGAGCCGATCGATTTCCGCCGCTGGAGTTGGACGTGTCTCGATGCCGGCTTGGGTGGACTGCCACCAGCTCAGCAGGATCTCGTACGCGGGAGGTAGTGCATCGCCCATGGGTGGACGCTATCACCGCAGCGGAACGCCTGTCCCCATAACTGGTCTTTGCCTCGGTAAAGCCCTGCCCCGTTGGTTCAGGATGGCGGTGAGTTCGAGCGCCCCGGCATCTTCCCGTTCCTTTCCCCATTGCCTCCGCCTAGGATCGGCCGATGCGTCGCGCCGATCTGTTCGCCGGAATATCGATAGCGGGGCTGATGCTGCCCGAGGCGGTTGCCTATGCGAGCATTGCCGGCCTGGCGCCGGGGCGGGCGATCCTGGCGGCGATTGTCGGTTGCCTCGTCTATGCGATGGCGGGGCGCAGCCGGTTCGCGATTGTCTCCCCCACCTCGGCCTCGGCTGCGATCCTGGCCGCGGCGCTCGCAGCGATGCCGGGCGATGCCGCGGCGCACGGGGTCTATGCGACGGTCGCGGTGGCGATGGCGGGCGGACTGTTCCTGGTGGCACGCGCGCTGAGGCTCGGCGGGCTGACTGGTTTCGTCGCGCGGCCGGTGCTGCGCGGCTTTGCCTTCGGGCTGGCGATCACCATCATCTTGCGCCAGATGCCCGCGCTGGCCGGCGTCGGGGTAGAGGCGCCCGATATTGGGCGGCTGGCGATCGGACTGGTCCGCACGATCCCGCAATGGCATTTCACGAGCGTGGCGACCGGGCTTATCGCGCTGGTCGTGCTGCTCGCGCTCAGGCGGGTGCCGAAAGTGCCGGGCGCCTTCGTCGTGCTCGCGATCGGCATCCTCGCCTCGCATGCGTTCGACCTGCCCCGACACGGCGTCGTGGTGATTGGGATGATCGACGTCGCGCCCGCCTTGCCGACCGTGCCGCATCTGTCGTTCAACACGCTCTCGCATCTGCTCCAGCTCGTCTTTCCGCTGGTCCTGATCCTGCTTGCCGAGAGCTGGGGGACGATGCGCGCGCTGGCTCTGCGGCACGGCGACATGATCGAGCCGAACCGGGAGCTGGGCGCGCTCGGCCTTGCCAATCTCGCCTCGGCGCTGGTCCAGGGAATGCCGGTCGCGGCCGGCTTCTCCGCCGGTTCGGCGAGCGAGGCAGCGGGTGCGGCGACGCGCTGGACCGGGGTGATCGCCGCGCTCGGGCTGGCGGCGCTTGCCTTTGCCGCTACGCCGCTGATCGCCGAGCTGCCAAGGCCGGTGCTCGCAGCGGTGGTGATCGCAGCGCTGACCCATGCGCTCGATCCGGCGCCGCTGCTCAGGCTGTGGCGGCTCGGCCGCGACCAGTATATCGGGCTCGCCGCGACGATCGGCGTGCTGATGTTCGGGGTGCTCGACGGCATGCTGCTCGCGATCGCGCTGTCGATCGTGGCGCTGATCCACAGGTTCGCAACGCCGCCGCTGATCCAGCTCGGGCGGCTCGGCGACAGCCATAATTATGTGGACATCGCCCGCCATCCCGAAGCCGTGGTGCCGCCGGGTGTCGCGATCTGGCGGCCGGCCGAGCCCCTGTTCTTCGCCAATGCCGAGCAGGTGCTGGGCACGCTGGAGCAGCGGCTATGCGCCGAGCCCGGCCTGCGCGCGGTGGTGCTGAGCCTGGAGGAGAGCTTCGACCTCGACAGCACCGCGCTCGACGCGCTGATCGAGTTCGAGGCGCGGCTCTGCAAGAGCGGGATGACGCTGCAGCTGGCGCGGGCGCATGATCCGGTGCGGGACCTGCTGGCGGTGGCGGGGGCCGAGGCGCTGGTGCGGCGGAGCAGCTACAGTGTGGATGATGCGGTCAGGGCGATCCAGCCTCCGACATGATCGGGCATACTGCTTCGCTTGACGGGTGACGAATGCTCATCTTGCCAATTTTTGCCATCATCGCTATTTTCGAGCCATGAGCACGATGAACATCTCATTGCCCGATACGCTCAAGACTTTTGTCGACGAGCAGGTCGCGAGCCGAGGCTACGGCACCAGTAGCGAATATATGCGCGCATTGATCCGCAGAGAGCAGGACCGCGAGCATCTGCGCGGGTTGCTGCTCGAAGGCGCGTCTTCGGCACCGGCAGCACCGCTTGACGACGCCTATTTCGACGCTCTGCGGGCGCGGGTTCGCGGCCATCAGACAGGGTGACCGCGAAGCGCGTCGTTCCCAGGACGCAAGCTGTTCAAGATGTGGAGCAGGCAACCGAATGGTACAGGGGTCAGGCGGGAGAGAGCGTCGCGATCGCCTTCGTCGACGCGGTGCAAGCCGCCTCGCGCTCGATTGGCGCCAATCCCGCGCTCGGTTCGCCACGCTATGCTCACGATTTGAATCTGCCCGGCCTTCGTAGTCGCAGGCTCAGGCGCTATCCCTATCTCGTCTTCTATATCGAGCAGGACGATCATGTGGATCTATGGCGTGTGCTCCACGCTCAGCGCGATATTCCAACATCGATGAGGGAAGGTGACGGTTGAGGTGCCTCACTATCGCGGAAGGCGCTCCGTCCAGCATCAAGTCAAACGGCGTTCCCCTGGATCCGAACCTGACACCTCGCTCTCGTCCTTCAACGCCACTCCCGTCAGCCGCCGCGACCGCGCCTCCGTCATCAGCCATGCAATGCCATCGGCGGCTCGCGCATAGCTGAGGCCGTGCGGCGGGCGGATGTTGGAGATGCAGTTGCGCTCGCTGTCGAGCCGGCCGGGTCGCGGTTGCCAGGTGAGATAGGCGCCGAGGCTGTCGGGCGCGCTGAGGCCGGGGCGTTCGCCGATCAGCATGACGACGAGATCGACGCCGAGCAGCGCGCCGATCTCGTCGCCGAGCGCTACGCGGGCATGGCGGGCGAGGATCACCGGTGCGATCCGCCAGCCGGTGAGACGGTCGAACAGGGCCCGCAGCAAGGGCGGGGCGTGCGCCTGCACCGCAGTGGCCGAGAGACCGTCGCCGACGATGAAGGCGATCTCGTCGCCGGCCGCATTCAGCTTGCCAGCGTCGGCCTCGGCGAGGCGGCGGCCGAGATCCGGGCGCTGGAGATAGGCGGCATGGTCCGGCGCACGGCTCCAGACCTCGATCACCTCGCGTCCGCCGATCGCTGCGCCGAACCCGGCGGTATCCAGCGCCGCACCGACCGCATCGCGTGCCCTTGCATGGGCCAGCTGGAAATCGAGCAATGCGGCGGTCGGCACCGCCTGCCCTGCCCGGCCGAGCGCGATCCGCGCCTGAGTCACTGCCCGCAGCCGGGCGGCGAAATCCAGACGGATCGGCGGCTCAGCCATTCAGGAAGGCCAGCGCCGGGATCGCCTCATGCGAGAGCCGCGCCTGATCGCGAATGCGGCCATCGATGCCAAGCAGGCCGACGCGCTCCATCCAGGCCTCGAATTCAGGCGCCGGCCTCAGCCCAAGCACGTCGCGCAGATAGAGTGCGTCATGGAAGCTGGTCGACTGATAGTTGAGCATGATGTCGTCGGCGCCCGGCACGCCCATCACAAAGGTGACGCCGGCCACGCCGAGCATGGTCAGGATCGTGTCCATATCGTCCTGATCGGCCTCGGCATGGTTGGTGTAGCAGATGTCGAGCCCCATCGGCAGGCCAAGCAATTTGCCGCAGAAATGGTCCTCGAGCGCGGCGCGGAGGATCTGCTTGCCGTCATAAAGATATTCCGGGCCGATAAAGCCAACGACGGAGTTGACCAGCAACGGCCGGAAGGCGCGCGCGACCGCATAGGCGCGGCATTCCATGGTCTGCTGGTCGACGCCGTGATGCGCGCCGGCCGAAAGCGCCGAGCCCTGGCCGGTCTCGAAATACATCACATTATCGCCGGTGGTGCCGCGGCCGAGCGCGAGCGTCGCGGCATGCGCCTCGCGGAGCAGCGCGAGATCGACGCCGAAGCCGCGATTGGCCGCCTCACTGCCGGCGATCGATTGGAAGGTCAGGTCCACCGGCGCGCCGCGCTCGATCAGTTCCATGGTGTTGGTGATATGGGTGAGGACGCAGCTTTGGGTCGGGATTGCCCAGCCCTGGCGGATCTCGTCGACCAGCGACAGCAGCGACGCGGCCGAGGCGATGTTGTCGCCGGCCGGGTTGATGCCGATCACCGCATCGCCCGAGCCGAGCAGCAGCCCGTCGAGGATCGACGCGGCGATGCCTGCGGGGTCGTCGGTCGGGTGGTTGGGCTGGAGGCGGGTCGAGAAGCGGCCCGGCAGGCCGATCGTGTCGCGGAATGCCGTGACGACGTGAATTTTTCGCGCGACCGCGACGAGATCCTGGTTGCGCATCAGCTTGGAGACGGCGGCGGCCATTTCGGGGGTGATGCCGGGAGCGAGCGCGGCGATGGCGGGGCCGTCGGTGGCGTTGTCGAGCAGATACTCGCGGAAAGCGCCGACCGTCAGATGGGAGATCGGGGCGAAGGCCGCGGCATCATGAGTGTCGATGATGAGACGTGATACCTCGTCCGCTTCGTAGGGCATGACGAGCTCATTCAGGAAGGTCGACAGTGGCAGATCGGCCAGCAGATAGCGCGCGGCGACACGCTGCTCGGCGCTAGTGGCCGCGATACCAGCGAGAACATCACCCGACCGCAGCGGCGTCGCGGCTGCAAGCAGCGCGCGGAGATCCCCGAAGCGGTGGCGGGTGCCGGTCCAATCCGTATGGTAGCTTGGCAACAGCGCCTCCCCTGCTGGGACAGGGCGAGCGTAGCGGATGAGGCGGATGGATCAAAGGTCGCTGGGCCCGCCCACGCGCTTCGCGCGCATATGGAGTCTGGCCACAACCATTGGCCGAAAGAGGCGCGCCTGCTGCTCGATATTATCCCCGGCGAACTGCCCTGACAAGAATGGCGCATCCTAAGCGGATATACGGGCTAAATTATTTGCAGGTATCCAAGAATACTTAGCTTATTTGAAAGGTTCAATAATATATGAGCCAAAGTGTCACCCAACCAATGCGGAATGGTTCTGGCTAATGAATTCACGTGATATAACCTCTGTCTTGTCAGTAATCATGATATCGGCGTGCAGCACTTCTCCAAGCACCAAGCAGTTTGTTTCTAATTGCCCGAAAGAGCACGAGGAAACATTTATGGGGCAAAAGTTGTGCACGGGCGGCGACCCTGCGGCACTTGCGGCAATGCCGGCATGGGCTAAAGTTCCAGCTGACGTTAAAGTTGAGTCCACCAACGTAATTTTGACCAAAGGCGCGGAAGGTTTTGGATATACGGCTTCGTTTGAGGGGCCTATCGCTTCAATTGAGGCAAAGTATATTCAGCAGTTAAAAGATTTCCCTGAGATGAATCCGCGACACGCCGATGGCGGACAAATATTTCTTGCACGTAAAAATGGCGACTTAGCGGGCTCGTACCTGACCCTGACACCGCAAAAAACTACATCAGGTCAAGGTCATGTTGAAATACGCGCATACTATAAACCATAAATATGTCCTGTTATTTTCATCCGCGAATTCACTGGCGCCCGCAGCTAGGTCCGCTCATGCCCGCCAGCGGTGAAGTAGCGGCTTGTCCGATTCTGCCGAAATACATAAAGTCTGCAGTCCGTTTCGCGGCCGGTTCGTTAGCCCCGGGTCCGACGATCGCCGCTTACCCCGCGGACCGCGAAAAGTAACGGTTGCGATCGACGCGCCAACGCCCACCAACAACGCTTTCAGCAGGGGGCGCCCAACCGCACCTCTTGTTCACCATAGGCGGCGATGGGCACCATGAACGCGTCGCGCTTTGAGTCGAACGCGAACCGCGAATAGGAGATCGTCGGTATCAGCTCGGTGTATCCGCGCTGCGGGTCGCCCGTGGCCAGTCCGGGAAGATCGAAGGCCGGGGTTATTTCGACATATTTTCGCGCCAGATCGTGCCATCCGCCAATCCTGAATGCCTTCACCTGGCCCTTGGGCTGGATGAAACCTTGCTTCCCGACAATTGTGAACAGGGGCGTGCCGTCATCAAACCTGTAGCAGCCATCGCGGACTGGCGCGGGCAGCAGCCCGCAGCCTGTTGCCGAGAACGCCAACAGAAGCGGGAGGAGGATGCTGCACTTGTTCACGGATCGGTTTCGCCCGCTGTCAGGTCATTTAAAGTGAGGTTTGCACGCCACCCCGATCTTCCGCAACTGGATCGGTTTCAGAGTAGGAGCTTCTTCGCTCAATTCCGATCGGCTTTCAGGCTGGCTGGTCGCCGCGCAGCTCGGCTTATGGCCGACCCTTTCCCTTCTGATCGATCAGAACCGCCTGTTGCCATCGGCTCGGCGCCTTGTCGGTGCGGTGGATGCAACCTACCCAGCAGCAGGGCCGCTTCTTTCCCTCCAGCAGTTCCTCACAAGTCCGCTCAATGCGGCGCTGGCGCGTTGCTGGTTGTTTCGCGTCATCGACCCAGCAGATGAATTCATTCCGGCCGAGCGGCGTCAGGCTTTCCCACAGCGCAAGGATTTCGGGATCGGACCGAATGGCTGCCTGCAGGTCGGCGCCTGCTTCGTGGACAGTGCCATGGGGGAAAGCGTTTGCCATGAGACCTCCCAACCCTTCCTGCCCGTCGGTTGAGCTCATCAACTCGGCTCCCAGATTTCACCCTCATCCGCGCTGACATCGAAAAATCCAACGCCGTGTTTAACGGCAAGGCCTCGCATGGCTTTATAGGCTCCCTCGGCCTGCGACCACGCGAACGCCGCATATATGACCGACTGGCCGATACTATAGTCAGTCAGCTTCGGATTATCGAAATCATCGTCGCTTATGCCGGGCCCGTTCATGTTGGGAAATTCGATCGTCATCTCGTCATACCAGGCTCGCAATCTCGCGCTGGTAACCGACGGATCATTATAGCCGTGCGGCTCAGTCCATTGGGTCTGATCATTGTACCAGGTCATGAATTCCGCGCGGTCTCTCGGTGCTGATCCCGGCTCGAAAACCATCAAGTCGTAGCTCATCGACGATATCCTCCGCCGCTCGATCTGGTCGATCCCGTTGCACCGATATCAACTCGTGACGGGCTTTCGCAATGGTACTTCGTGCGAGCGTTGTTGCACCTCCCGACTAACTGTGTTATCTGGATAACACACATAAGGGGGCGAAAAGTGCCACTGGAAGACTATCGGCCACCAACCAAGGTGAAGCTGGCGGCGCTGTGGGCGTCCACCATGTTCTGCTACGCTTATGGCGACTATTTCGGCCTCTACGTCCCGGGCACGCTCGCCGACATGAACCGGGGCGAGATGGGTCCGCTCGGGCACGCAACGCCGGGCGTATTGATCGGCGTGTCGCTGATGATGGCGGTGCCGAGCCTGATGGTGGCGCTGTCGCTCCTGCTGCCGGCTCGCGCGTGCAAATGGGCCTGTATGATCCTCGGGATCGCCTATAGCGGGATCATGGCCATCAGCCTGCCGGGCTCTCAACCTTTCTACAAAACGCTCGGTGCGATCGAGATCGCGCTGACGCTGACGATCGCCATCATCGCCTTTCGCTGGCCGCGCGCGGCCGGCCATGATTGACCAGGCACCGCCCATTCAAACCCCACGGGCACCGGTCGCGCGCCTCGCCGGCGCACTCTATCTTGGCACGATTATCGGCGGCCTGTTCGCAGAACTGGTCTCGCGCGGCTCGCTGATCGTCCGCGACGACGCCGCAGCCACCGCGGCATCGATCCTCGCCAATCAGGCGCTGTTCCGCGCCGGTCTGGTCGGCGATCTGGTCATGCTTGCCTGTTATGTCGGCGTGACGGCGCTGTTCCATGACATGTTCGCGCCGGTGTCGCGCCGGGTCTCGCTGACGGCGGCGGCGTTCAGCATGATCGGCATCGCTGTCCTCGCCGTCGACAGCTATTTCCTGCTAGCCACCCTGCGGCTGCTGGCTGCGCCAGCCTATCTGGCGGCGGCGTTTGATGCGCCGCAGCGGGAGGCACTGGCCCTCTTGTCGCTCAAGCTGCACGGCGACGGCTATGACCTCAGCCTCGTCTTCTTCGGCGTCTATTGCCTGATGCTCGGCTGGCTGGTGTGGCGGAGCGGCTTCGTGCCCAAAGCGATTGGCGCGCTGATGGCGCTGGCGGGCGTCTGCTATCTCATCAACAGCCTGGCGGATCTGGCCGCGCCGGCCTTCGCGAATACCCTGTCACCACATCTGATGGACCCAACGCTGATTGGCGAGGCGGCGCTTGCGGTCTGGCTGCTGGCGTTCGGCAGCAGTGGGTTTCGGGGTCGCCGCCTGGCTCGGTGAATGTCGTCAGCGGTTTTCCGTGCAATTGTAGCGCACCGGATAAGAGCGTTTGTCGGGCTGATCGTGAAAATACTGAAACGCTTCGGAGCTGTTCCCGTCGAGCTTTCCGTCGCGATTCAGGGTCGCGATACGCAGGTCATTTCCCCTGAAGTCGGCATGCTCGACGGTAAGAAAAAGCCCGCGAACCGAGCCGGCCTTGTCCAGGAAAACGGCGCCCGATACTCTTCCGCCGTTCCGTTCTCCACCGGATGCCACGCCGTCGAACTCAGCCATGCCCTTGTCATTTGAGCCATTTCCGATGTGCCCCTCGATCTGACCGACCAAGCCTCTGTGCGGCGCAGGATTCGTGGCGGGCAGCGACTGCGCGAAGCGGCATTTCAAATGGACTTGCGGCTTGCTCCAGAAGAGCAGGAAGACCAGGCCGATGGCGGCTGTGAGAAGCAATGCATTTACCGCGATCCTTAAGAACCGGGAATTCGATGCGACTGCCATCTTGCGAGGATTGCATCCTTTCACTGCGTTCGCAATGACGCCGGCCTCGATTCAACATGTCCACGGACGATGGCAGGGTGCGATCGGGCGGAGCATCATCCCTGAGGCGCCGCTCCGCTCTTTCTCAGTTTGAATCTTATGGACGATCAGCGCTGACTGTTAAGTCGGGAAACAGCCAGCATGCTGGCTGTTTTGCTGGCTGTTAGCTGGCTGTTAGCTGGCTGTTATTCAATAACAGCCAGCATGGTCTCAAGCCATTGAACCAAAGCGGAAAATTACGGCTCCAAATCCAACATAACAGCCAGCAAAAAAACTTTGCTCCGGAACAGCCAGTAACAGCCAGCTCGACCCGCTTTTGTTGGCGGCAATCAGCCCTTGCTCTCAGTCCCCACAACCGGCTCGAACACCGACCATCCGGTGCGGTGCACCAGTCGCTCGAGCGCCAGCGCGCCGAGCTGGGAATTGCCCCGCGCGTTCAGCCCTGGCGACCACACGGCTATCGACGCGCGGCCGGGCGCGATCGCGAGGATGCCGCCGCCGACGCCCGATTTGCCCGGCAGCCCGACCCGAAAGGCGAATTCGCCCGAGCCGTCATAATGGCCGCAGGTCATCATCAGCGCGTTGATGCGGCGGGCGCGCTGCGGCGAGATGACTGAGTGGCCGGTCCCAGGATTGATGCCGCCGGCCATCAGATAGCGACCGGCAAGCGCGAGCTGGCGGCAGCTCATCGCCACCGCGCACTGGTTGAAATAGACGCCCAATGTGCGCTCCGCCGGATGCCGGATATTGCCGAAGGCGCGCATGTAATTGGCCAGCGCGACGTTGCGGAATCCGGTCTCCTGCTCCGCGGCCGCAACGGCACCGTCGATGAAGATGCCCTCCTCGCCCACCAGCGAGCGGGTGAAGCGGAGGATCTCGCCGATCGCCTCTTTCGGCTCATGGTTTCCGAGCAGGATATCGGCGATCACGATCGCGCCCGCATTGATGAACGGGTTGCGCGGGATGCCGGCTTCGGTTTCGAGCTGGACGATCGAGTTGAACGCAGTGCCTGAGGGCTCGCGCCCTACCCGCTCCCATAGTCTGTCGCCGACCGCGCCCAGCGCCAGCGTCAGGCTGAAGACCTTGGAGATGCTCTGGATCGAGAAGGGTTCCTCGGCGTCACCGGCCATGTGGCAGGTGCCGTCCGCCTCGACCACCGCAATGCCGAACTTCGCCGGATCGATCGTCGCCAGCGCCGGGATATAGTTGGCGACCACACCACGATCCGCAGCGTCCGCCATTTCTTCGGCGATCTCGGCAACGATGGCTTTGAGCGGGGTTTCGGGCGGGGGCATAATGGCTTTTAGCGAGCCGCGCGCGCGTGACCAGCGGTGGATTTTGCAGGGCCGCGGCTTGCCCTTGCCGCGCGCATGCGGAATGTGGCGCGGGTAGCGTCAGGGAGCAGGATCAATGGCCGACATCATCAACCTGCGTCAGGCCCGCAAGGCACGGGCGCGGATAGACGCTGAAGCCAGGGCCGCCGCCAATCGGGTACGCTTCGGCCGCACCGCGCAGGAAAAACAGGCCAGCGAGGCTGAAGCCCGGCGCGCCGACAAGCTTCTGGACGGGATTAAGCGCGAAGGCGATGATTGACCGATTTCCCTACGCGGCCAAGTTTTTGAACGGTTTGGCGAAATTTCCCCCAAAACGGCGGAACGATTGATCTCGATCAAGGTTGATAACCTCGCAAGGGGTGACATGCCGAAATCCAAGAAACCCGATCCGCTCGCCGAAATCGAGAAGGCGCAGGAGCAGCTCCGCGAGAATATCGAGGAGAGCAAGTTGCTGGTCGAGCAAACCCAGCGGCTATTGGAGAAGGTGAAGGAACAGGCTTCGAACTGACCTACAGCCTTACGGACTATGCTGCGCGGGGCGTCCGCACCTAGCCGTCCGAGCGCACCAGCTTGATGTCGCGGTCCGCTGCCCAGGCATGGACGTCCTCGCGGCGGAGCGCAGTGGCCATCAGCTCGGGGAACTGATCGGGCGTGCAGGCGAATACCGGCACGCCCAAGGCGGCGACCCTGGCTGAGAGCTGCGGATCATAGGACGGCCTGCCGCTGTCGGTGAGGGCGAGCAGGACGATGACATTGACGCCCATCACCACCAACCGGGCGATCCGGTCGACCAGGGCGGCTGCGTCGCCGCCTTCGTACATGTCCGAGATCAGCACCAAATGCGCCTTTGACGGCCGCTCGATCCGGCCTTCGCAATAGGCAATGGCGCGGTTGATGTCGGTGCCGCCGCCGAGCTGGATGCCGAACAGCACCTCGACCGGATCGGCGAGATCTTCAGTCAGGTCGACCACGGCGGTGTCGAAGCAGACCAGCTTGGTCGCCACCACCGGCAGCGACGCCATCACCGCGGCGAAGATCGAGGCATAGACCACCGAGGTCGCCATCGACCCTGATTGATCGACGCACAGCACGACCTCATCGAGATCGACGATGCGGCGCTGGTGGCGCTTGAAGCCGATCAGCCGCTCCGGAACCACGGTGCGGTGCGCGGCCTGGTAATGGCGCAGATTGGCGTGGATCGTGCGCGGCCAGTCGATATCGGCGAAGCGCGGGCGGCTGGTGCGCTTCGAGCGATCGAGCGCGCCGCGAATGGCATCCGCTGTGCGGCGCTCGAGCTTTTCCATCAGCGCTGCGACGACCTTGCCGATCACCATGCGCGCGGTCTCACGCGTCTTTTCCGGCATCACGCCGCGCAGGGAGACGAGATCGGCAACGAGGTTCACATCAGCCTCGACGGTCGCGAGGAATTCGGGCTCGAGCAGCATCTGGCGCAGGCCCTTGCGCTCGAACGCGTCCTTCTGGATCACCTGGACGATCGCCGCGGGGAAGAAATCGCGGATGTCGCCGAGCCATTTGGCGACACGCGGCGCCGAGCCGCCAAGGCCGCCGCGACCCTTTTTCTGTTCGTCCTCGCCATCGCCGTAAAGCGCGGTCAGCGCAGCCGACATGCGGCGATCGCTCTCCGACAGCGCCTCATCGGCGTCGTCCACGCCAAGCGCGAGCGTCCAGCGCCGGACGCGGTCGTCAGCCTCGCTCATCGCGGCGCTCCCTTGTCGAGCAGATCGAGGATGCGCGCCTCGTGGTGCGGCCAGATCGTCGCCGCATTCTCGATCAGCCGGTAGCCGCTTCCGCCCGCTCGTCGGCGCTCGAACACCGCATCCATCAACCGGCGCCGCTCATTGCGATCGAGCACCGCGAAGACGCGGCGGAACAGGGGCAGGCTGGCGGTGAAGCTTTCCTCGTCCAGCGCGATCAGCCACGCATCGACCGCGCCCCGCAGCGGCGCGTCATGGATCAGCCGCTGGCCCGCGCCGGCGAAGAAGCCCTCGAAGAAACCCGCCGCCTCAGCGACCGGCGTTCCAGGCGAGAGCATGCGCGAGAGCAGGTCGGCTGCCTCGCCCGCCGCGAGCAGATCCGCCTCATAGAGCAGCCGCGCCGCGACGCCGGCGATCAGCCGGGTCGCCTGGTCATCGCTGAGCAGGCGCTGCAGGGCGTGGTGCCATTGTCCGCCAGTCTCGGCGCCAAGCTCGGCGAGGCGGATCGCGCCGTCAGCGGCGAGCATCGCGCTTTGCAGCGCTGCGCTTGCATCGGCATCGAGATTGCGGGCGGCATAGGGCAGCGCGAGCGCGGCCTGGACGACGATGCGCGGCATCAACAGCACGAGATGCTCGGCCGCCCCTGCCCGCGCCTCGCCATAGCGCAGCGAATCCGCCATTGGCGGAAGGGCGGTCAGCAGCGACTGGCAATCGCTGGTCAGCGCGGCCTTTTCCTCGAGCGCGGCAATGCCGTAATCGCTGGCCTTGCCGAGATCGGCGACCATCGCGGTCCGCAGCAATTCGGCCAGCTTGCCGAGATCGGGCTCGGCGCGCATCGCCTCGATCGTACGGCCGCCCGCCGCCTCGGCGATGGTTGAGCCGTGCACCAGATTCTCGACGAGCCGCACCGCATATTCGGGCTGCCAGCAGAGCTGCCAATTCTCGCGGAAGGTGCCGCGGCTGCGGCCGGCATCGGCCAGCCTGCCCCAGGGCACGTCGAGCGCGTTGAGGCGGTGGAGCAGGACCGAGCGGGCAAGGCCGCTTTCGCTGCGCAGATCGAGCGTCAGGGCGCGTTCGAGCGCCTCGGGCTTGAGCCGCGTCGCCTTTTGCTGGCGCTGCAGGTCTTCGAGCAGCGGCGCGAGCGGCGTCGATGCCGGGATCGACCCGACATCCGAGCCGATCAGCAGCTCTGCGGCGATATCGTCCCAGACGGCGCGCTCGCCAAAGCAGAGGCAGGAGATCGCCGCCTCGCGCAATTCCTCGAACCCCGGTGCGGGACGGTCGCGCAACGCCGCCAGCGCGGTGCCGAGCCGCTGCGCCTCGATCACCGAGGCGGTCGAGACGAAATGACCGCGCTCGCGCAGGGTGCGGGCGATATGCGCGAGCCACACCACGTCACGGTCGGCCTGGTCGCGCGTCGCCCAGAGATGGGCGCACCAGCCAGGCGCCACCACGCCGGCGCCATAGCCGCTGCCGCGCGCGAGGCGCGGCGTGGTCCAGGGCGCCCAGGTGGCCTTGATCTTCGCCTTGCCGCGACCCTTGAGCAGGTCGCGATCGGCACCGAGGCTGGACTTCGCGGCAAGCGCCGGCACGTGCCAGGCGCCGCACACCACCGCGACCGGGCCGTCACTCTCCTTCGCCGCCCGCGCGATCTCGATCCGCATATGCGCCTCGCGCGCCGCTTCGCGCGTGGTGAGCGTTGAAGTCTCGGCCCTGAGAGCCGTCATTGCGTCAGCGACGGCGGCGAAGATCGGGCCCGACGAGGGATTCTCCTCGATCACATCGGACCACCAGGATTCGCCATCGTCATAGCCCGCGGCGGTGGCGAGCGCGCCGATCGGGTCGCGGGCGATCGGGTCCTCGATCTCGGCGGCTTCGGGGCCCTCATCGTCATCATGCGAGCCGGCGAGGCGATCCGATGCGGGCAGATCGATGAAGCGCAACTCGGCGCCGTGCCGCACCGCCCAGATCGCCGCCTGATATTCCGGCGAATATTCGGCAAAGGGGAAGAAGGTCGCGTGGGCCGGATCGTCCTCGGCATAGGTGAGCAGCGCGACCGGCAGCAGCATATCGGGATCGGCCAGCATCGGCAGCAACGCGGACGCGTCGCTCGGACCCTCGATCAGCACCACCGCCGGCGCGAGCTCGTCGAGCGCGGCGACGAGCCGACGTGCTGAGCCCGGGCCGTGGTGGCGGATGCCGAACAGGGAGATTTGGGCCGCCACGATCAGTACAACTTCAAGCCCCTCCCCTTCAGGGGAGGGGTAAGGGGTGGGGCAGCGGTGAGCGGGGCTCGATGCCCCGATCGACGCTTCGGCGCTTGGCGAGGCGGGTCTTTTTGTGCGTGCAGACGCACGCCCCCACCCCCTACCCCGCACCGGGTGAAGAGCGCCCCGCGCTCTTCAGGCCATGCCGGGGGCATGGCCGACCCGGCGCGCCTGAAGGGGAGGGGCTGTTTCCGCCCCATCATCAGATCAGGTCCGTCAACGAGGCATAATAGCCCTCGAAACCGCGCCGCTTCTTCAGCACGGTTTCGAGATATTCGCCGAGCACCGCGCGGTCCTGCACCGGATCCTTGACCACCGCGCCGATCATGTTGCTGGCGAGCGTCTCGGGAGTCAGCGTGCCGCCATTGAAGAAGGTCGCCTGGCTGATGCCGCCGACCATCACCGCGATCGCCTCGGCCGTCGAGAGCCCGCCCGACGGCGATTTCAGCGCCACCTTGCCGTCCTCGGTCGATCCCGAGCGCAGCTCGCGGAAGATCGCCACCACCCTCGCCACTTCCTCGGCGACATTCTTCGGCGCCGGCAGGTCGAGGCTCTGCGCCATCTCACCGACGCGTTTGACGATGATCGAGATCTCTTCAGCCGCGCTGTCCGGCAACGGCAGGACGACCACGTTGAAGCGCCGCTTCAGTGCCGACGACATCTCGTTCACGCCCTTGTCGCGATTGTTCGCGGTGGCGATGATGTTGAAGCCGCGCGACGCATAGACAGCGCTGTTGAGCTCCGGGATCGGCATCATCTTTTCCGAGAGCACCGTGATCAGCGTGTCCTGCACATCGCTGCCCATCCGGGTCAGCTCCTCGAAGCGGCAGAGCTTGCCGATCTCCATCGCCCGCATCAGCGGCGTCGCGACCAGAGCCTCGCGGCTTGGACCATGCGCAAGCAGCTGGGCATAGTTCCAGCCATAGCGGATCTGGTTCTCGTCGGTGCCCGCCGTGCACTGGATCACTAGCGTCGAATCCCCGGTGATCGCGGCGGCGAGATGCTCGGATACCCAGGATTTGGCGGTCCCGGGCACGCCGAGCAACAGGAGCGCACGATCGGTCGCGAGCGTCGAAACGGCGGTTTCGATGAGCCTTTTGTCGCCGACATATTTAGGCGAAATGACCGTGCCGTCGGCCGCCTTGCCGCCCATCAGATAGGTCACGACGCGGCGCGGCGAGAGCGCCCAGCCGCGCGGCCGATCGTCGCTGTCGCCGGCGATGAGCGCCTTCAGCTCGCCGGAATGGCTTTCCTCGGCGGGCATCCGCAATTTGTCGCTCATTCTGTTCCCCTATTTTCAAGCGCGGCGTTGAACCGCAACATATCGAGGCGTGGATCGGCGGCCAGCATGCCGCCGGCCGCCAGCCGGTCGAGCGCCGCCGAAGCAGCGCCGCGCGAGGCGACCAGCCCGAGCGCCTGGAGTTCGGCGAGCTGGTCGGGCCGCCGCGCGCCGTCTTCGCTGGTCTGGAGCGCCGCGACGAGGGTGCGCCCCGCGGCAAGATCGATTGCCCTGTCGATCCCGCATCCACCGCCGGCAATCGCCAGCGCCATCTGGAAAGTGCCGCCGTTCGCCCCGAGCACGCGCTCGGCAAGCGCGGTGCACTGGGCCGGGGTCAGGCGGGGTTGCAGTGCGAGCATGTGCTGGACGTTGACCGTGTCGCCCGAACCTAGCATTTCGTACAAAAGCGTGATCACGGATTCCGGGGCCGATCGCTCGGCCATTGCGATCAGCTCCTGGTCATTGCCGGCATCGTTGCGCCAGGACCAGGATGATACGAGATCGTCGGGCGAGAGCTTGAGCGCCGCGGCGAACGCAGTGATGTCGGTCTCCGCCATCAGCGCGCGGCGGCGCCCGGTCTGCGCGGCGGTCTTTAGCGGCAACGGCGCCACGACCTGGGCCCGCCGCAACAGGCCCTTGGCCTTGACCTCGAAAAAGCCAGCCAGCTCCACGGCATCCTCGCCAACCGCTGAGCCGTATCCAAGCCGACCGAGCAAGGACGTGGCGAGCGCCTTGACCCGGGGCGCGCGATCGCCCGCGAGGCTTTCGAGGAATGGGCGGTCCGCATCCGACAGCCCGTTCGCCAGAAGCGCGAGCAGGCGCACGCGCGCATCGGCATTCTGGTCCGCGAACTTCGCTTCGAGCACCGCCAGCGCCGCGGCAGGATCGCGGCGCCGCAATTCAGCCAGCGCGACGCCGCGCGCGGCGGGCCAGTAATCCTCCCAATTTTCCGCGGTAAGGCCATGGGCGGGCTTTCCCGTCACCGCCTGTAGCGAGGCCGCCGCCTCAGCCCAGTCGCGCCACGGCGCGTAGACGTCGGGCAGGTCGTCATCGCCGGGGGCCGGCATCCAGTCGCCTGGGTGGAGCGTCCAGCCGCGGCGCGCGACGAACTGGATCAGGTCGCGGCGCTGCCGACCCTCCCGCATCGCCTGCAGGATACGGCGCGCAAGCGGCCGCAGGGGCTGGGTGAGTGACGGCATCGCAAGCGTGGGGAGGTCGGGAAGCGCGCGCAAAGCGTCCGCTGGTTCAGCCTGCACCAGCACGCTGAGATACTGGCCMGACAACGCCAGCAAACGCAGTTCGGCCTCGACAGGCTCCGCGCCGATCACGGCGTTCCAGGGAGCCGGAGCGAGAGGCGCGGCGGCGCCACCCATCGTCCAGCGCGTCAACACCGGCTCAATCGTGTCGAAGATATCTTGCACCGGCTCAGTCATCGCCGGCGATCCGCCCCCAGGGGGTTTGCGCTGCGAGGATCTCGAGCCGGCTGCCTGACCAGATGGCGGCGGTTCGAGTCAGATCGGTGCCTCGGAACAGTCCCTCTGCCTGGCCGGCAAGCGGGAGCGCGACGTCGCCCTGGTGGGCGCGCCACCAGGGCTGGCCGGCACCGTCCATCGCGAGGCGCCCGGGAGGGAGCAGGATCGGCATGTCGAGCGCCCAAGGCTCGGCCAGTAGCGGACCGGCCAGTACCTCCTCAAGCGCATCTTCGGTCGCGGGCCAGCCAAGCGCCGGCAGATCCGCGATTGGCGCGCGGTTTATCAGGACCGCCCGGAGCGGTGCGCGGGCCGGATAGAAGAGCAACTCACCGGCAAACTGCTCGCCGGGCGTGAAGACCGATCCGCGGCGCCCTGCGCTGGCCGGGAAATAATCGAGCAGCATCGCGAAACGTGGCCCGTTCTCGCCGAGGTTGAGTAACCAGGTGGTCTGCGAGACAAGACCGTCACGGCGCGTCCGGACCTGTTCTGCAAGAACCTCCCAGTTCGCCGTCAGCCGCAACGCGGCTGGGTCGTTCATCACCGCCTCGCGGGATTCGGACGAGGCGACTGCGCGGCGGATATCGGCATCGCGCGGCGCGGCACGAAAGGCACGCGCCAGCAGCACCAGCTTGCCGAGCTCCATGACCGCCCCGTGCACGCGAGCCGCAGCCGGCAAAGCCAGCAAGCGCGCGGGCAGTTCGTCGACCCGTCCGGCCAGCGTTGCAGCCTTCCCGTCAACGAGCCTTGCGCCGATCCGGCGGCACCGTGCCGTCGCATCGTCGATAAAGGCGGAGAGGCCCTGGCGGAGCTGGTCGCCGACCCATTGTTCAAGCGCATCGAGCGCGTCCAACACAGCACGCTCGGTGTCTTCGGCGCGCTTCACCGCGGCGGCCTCGCGGCGGGCGGCTGCCTTTGGGTCCTCAGGCGCCTCCGGCTCGATCTCCTGCGCCGCGCGCAGGTCCTTGGCAACGGTCGGGGCCGCCGCCTTCGCCGCAACGCCGGTGCGCCGCCGGCCGAGCCAGTCAGTCACCCAGTCGGGCGTGTCGGCGGGCGCGAAGGGAAGGATTGCTTCCGCATTCAGCCACAACAGCGCGAGGACATGCTTGCACGGGAATTTGCGCGACGGGCAGGTGCATTTATTGCCGAGATCACGCAGGTCCGCCATCACGCGGTACGGATTGGCTCCAGATCCGGCGCATTCACCCCAGATCAGCGCCCCGTCCCGGCTTGCGGCAACCCCGGACCATTTACCCGGTTTGGCGAGGCCTGCAGCCGCCTTGAGGGACGGTTGATCGGTGGCAAGTCGTTCGATTGCCTGAAGATCGATCTTCACTATCCGCCGCCACCCCGAAGCATCTTGTACAGAGCGATACGCGGCGAGGATGAAATCTCAAAGTCGCAATGCGCAAATTACGCCCTGTCCCGCTGCAGTGTCAGGCCAGCGTTGATTTTCCGTAATCGCCGCGGCTCTCGGGCTGCCATGCCGGCAGATGGCCGGCCTCAAGCCACTCCTGCTCATCGCTGTCGCCAAGCTCCCAGCGCGCGGCGAAAACGACCCGAACGCTTTCAGCCAGGCTGCGCACGCCAAGCTTCTTCATCATGTTCGCGCGGTAGATTTCCACTGTGCGCGGGCTGATGCTCAGATCATGGGCGATCACCTTGTTGGCCTGCCCCTCGAAGAGGCGCCTGAGCACGTCGCGCTCGCGGCCGGAGAGATGCTCGATCTTCACGCGCGCCTCATTCTCGGCCACCGCCGCCGCCTGGCTGGTCGCAAGGCGGGTGAATGCTGTCTCGACCATCGCGAGCAACACATCCTCACTATAGGGCTTCGGAACCAGATCGACCGCGCCCGTCTTCATCGCGCGCACCACGAGCGGCACGGTGGTCGCGCCCGTCAGCAGCACGGGCACAATCCGGTCGTCGCCCCGGGCGCGGAGCGCATCGAGCACCGCCATGCCGCTCATATCCGGCATTTCGAGCTCGAGCAGCAGAACGCCCGGGTCGAGCGTGTCAATCACGGAGAGAAAGGAAGCACCGGTACTGAAGGTGCGAACGATCATGTCCGGGCGATTACCGAGAAGCCAGGTGACCGAAGTCCGGATTTCGGGATCCTGATCGAGCAAATACACAAAGCGCATGGTTACACTCCACCGCAGCCCATCTCGGGACTCGCAGCAACCTCGCGGCCACTCAAAAGTTCGGGAAAGTCTGGTTAACGGGAGATTAACATAGCTTAGTGTGAATCCCACGCATTTCAGGTCTTTTACGTACGAGATGCCATTTCGGTACGATCCCTTGCGGGTGTCGCTCCCTGCTTAGAACCCACGCGTAATCCCGAAATCAGCAGACAAGCGTCGATAGTCGTAGATCCCGACGGTCGATACATTACGCTCCCAGCCCACCCGCACCAGCGGCGCGAAACCCCACAGGGTCAGTTGGCGCAGCGTTGCGCTCCCCGAAACCTGGTAAAGCCATTCGCGACGGCGATCCGGGAAAAGGAACAGTCGTGCGTCGCCGTCCAGGCGGTGCAGCCCCGCCGAAGCGAAGACGGTCATCTTGCCCATCTCGCGCCAGCCGAAGATGGCGGCTCCCTCGGACATCGTTGCATAGCCTCGATCCCGCGCGGTCTGCCGGGTTGCCGAGGCACTCATCCCGATACCGCTCCGGGCGCTCGTGGCGTGCTCGATCGTCATGCCGAGATCGAACAGCCCGCCGTCCTGCAGCGTATTCAACGAATAGCGCGACCGGCTCGCACTGGCGCTGATGGTGATCTGGGTACGACGGCTGGCGGCGTGGAGCCAGTCGATCGCCAACGCCTGGGTGCTCGCATAAGGCTTGCCGCCATACCAGCGCCAGGTGGGGCCGATCGATGGGGTGACGCGATCCCGCTTGCCCTGCCATTCGAGCCCGATCAGCGCTGAGCCGGAGACGTCGTTGAATTCGCCCGCGCGGTAGAAATTGCCCCGGGCGGAGAGTCTCGGCAGTACAGCCAGCCTGGAGCTCAGTGGAATGCGCGCATAGCCCTGGCCGGCGAGCTTGATGCCGACGCCTGACTGAGCGCGCGCGTCGTCCGAGAGCGTCAGCGGGGCGATGATGGTGTCGAGGGTCCGCGCATTGGTGGCGCGGTTGACGTTGCTGTCAGGCGCGAACGCAGCCTCGAACGACCCGCCGATCCTGCGGGTGGAACGGAGCGCGTTGGCGAACTGATCGACGACCAGCGCCACGTCGGGCGGCAGGCCGGCCGCCTGTGCCTGCCGCAACGACCGGCGGGCGGCACGTTCATCGCCCATCGCCGCCAGCACCCGCGCGAGTTCGAGCCGAACCCGCGCCGCGCCCGGCTTCTCATCGAGCAGCGCGCGAAAGGCGACCGCCGCCTCGGCATAATGCTTGCCGTCCGCGAGCAGCATCCCCTTGCGGAACCGCGCTTCAGCGCGGACCTCGGCGTCGGGATCATGGGCTAGCGCGTCGTACAGCGTCAGTGCCTCGGCGGTTCGGCCAGCCGCCTTCGCTTGCTCGGCCGCGGCAAAAACATCCGTTGCCGACAAGCCAGTGCGGGTTTCCTGCGCCAAGGCGTGAGTCCCTGTTAGCGCCACGCACAGTGCCGCCGTTACGACGCCGCCGCACAGTCGGCGGACATTGCCAATCAGGAACTTTCGCACGACCTTTGGGTCGTCAGCGTTTGGCAACAGTCACGCCGGAGACCTGCACAGAGTTCGCGGCACCCGGCGTGCCGGTCGAAAGCGCGAATGTTGCGCCGATCTCCTCCCCATCGGGGCCGTAGAAATGCGGTTGGATATAATTAGCGGAGTTGGCGGCGATTCCGTTGAACCCAGCCTGCAACATCTGCCCATATCCCATCGTGGCGCCGAACGTCCAGGTGCCAAGCGACGCGGGAGCGCCACCAGCCTGGGTGCCATTCAGCACCAGCGATCCTGTGTAGCGCGAGGCGCTGAAATCGACATCGAAGCGAGAGGTGCCGCCGACATCGTAAAGATGGCCGTCCGCACTGGCGCCCGATGCATAGACTACCCCGTCATAGCGCCCGGTACCGGTCCGCTGCGCAAGCTGGTTGCGCGGCGTTTCCAGTCCGTAGAGGAAAAAGGTGCGGCTGGTGATGGTCTGGCCGCCACCGGGCACGGCGCCATGTACGCTCGAACTCCACGTGCCGAAGCTCGCATAGGTGAGCGCGAGCTGGGTATTGGCGCTGCCCGGACGATAGAGCTCGACGGTCACCGGCTGGCCATCGATGGTCTTGCTGTAGGTCGTGAAGTTCGCTCGCCCCGCCACCTGGTCGGCCGTGGCCAACGTCGTGCTACCGAAAGGGAAATCGAGCAACGGCCCGCCCGGCTGGATCGTCACCAACCCGCTACCATTAGACGACTTGATATCAGCATAGCCCGTGGCGCCGTCGTTCTGCGTCGCGACCGTACCAGCCACCGACGACGTCACGCGCTGGGAGGTGATGATGTTGGTCAGTGCCAGGTTCGCAGCCGGCTGGCTCGCGTCGCGCTGGCCCGTCATCGAACCCGTCAGCGCATTGCCTTGCGCATCATGCGCACTGAAACTTGCCCCGATCTCATCCGCGGCGGGACCGTAGAACTTGCCGGAGATGATACCGCCCAGTGCTACCGTTCGGTCATCATAGAAGATGTTGCCAGAAAAGCCGTTGCCGCTGGAAAGATGCCCGCCTCCGGTAAGCTCAAGCGATCCGGCGGTGCCGCCGCCGTTGATGAAATCATACTCGTCGACAAAAGCTGTGGTGGAGAACAGTCCGGACAGGAAATCGACATTGAACGAGCCCGATCCCTGAATGGTGAGCGGCCGCGCCGCCGGGATCGTCAGGAGACCGAAAATATCGGTCTTCCAAGCCACGGATCCCGTGCGTGGAACCGCCGTGGCAGGCGTATCGAATCCATAAGTGAAGGTGTCGAACAACGTGGTCTGGGTTCCGGAACCGCCTGTGTTGCGCTGCCAGAAGCCGAGACCGACAAAGCGGTTGCTCGTCGGGCCCGTGTAAGGCGTCGTCACCAAAGTCAGATAGTCGCGCGTCGTACCGTCAGTCTTGCTGTAGCGCGTTTCGCCGGGATAGGGATCGGTTTGCACGTCAGCGGGCGCGAAAACCTGGCTGCGCCCCTGTGTCGTCACCGTATAGCTGTGCGCCGCGGCATTATACTGGACCTGCATCGTGGATGGCGCAGTGCTGCCAGAGGTAACCGTGCTGCTCGCCGTGTTGAAGACGACGTTTGTCGAAGCACTGTCGCCTGTGAAGCTCTGATCGACATGGAGATCGTTGATTGCAGTGTTTGTCGGCACAGGAGTGGGAGTGGGAGTGGGAGTGGGAGTGGGAGTGGGAGTGGGAGTGGGCGTCGAACTGACACCACCGCCACCTCCCCCGCTGCAGCCACCAAGCACCACCAGACAGGCCGCCGCCGGCAACCAATATTTTTTCCGCATTTATGTGCAAGCCCCTGATTTACAAGCCTGCATTAGCACGGCGACTGCCCTGTGCATATGCCGAAAGAAGGAGATTTGAAGGATTTTGAGGCGCACGTCGTTGTAAACCGGGGTGCGCCAGGAGGGCGACCGCACCGGGCAGCTTTCCGGTGTCATTACTCAGCGGCTATTCAGCCTGAGCCATGGGAAGCCATTGTGCCAGCAGGTCGAACGACACCGGCGTATAGAATGCCACACCGGCAAAACCGTCCCGATTCCAGCGCACCTGACCGATGATCGGCGGCAGACCGTTGACGAGAAGGGTCAGCTTGAGTCCGGGTTCGAGCGGGTCGGCGCAGTGGATTTTCGCACCGGCCTGCGAGATGTTGCTGAGCGTGATCGCGCGGTGCGTCGCGCCAAGTCGAATTGTCGCGGGGATATCGAGCTCGATCCGCGGCGAGCGGGGTTCCGGCGCGGGCGGCGACAGATCGCGCAGGCCGAACACAGTTGCGATATCGACGCGATCGGCGAATTGCGCGCCGGCCACATTGTCGCGTTGCCAGATGATGCTGGCGCGGACAACCGCCCCGGACGTGAACTCGAAGGTGGCCGCTCCGCCGATATCCAGGCTCGAATAGACATGCGCCGTCAGGCCGCCGGGCGAGATGTTGCGGACGAGACAGAGCGATTCCCCCGACATCGTCCGCAGCTTCGCGACGAGATGGGCGATCGGCTGACGCGAATCCTGACGACGGTCCTGATCCGCGACGGTGTCGCCCTCTGGCAAATCGCAGCGCTCGCCTTCGGCATTCCCGGACATCACCAGACTCCCTGCGATGATCTGCGATCTCAACGGGCCCCTCCCGTCAAAATGCCACCAAAATCTCTACGCGACACATTGGGCGTGCCGGGGTTACGAAGACGTCAATGATGTCCCCGCAGTGGCTGCAACGAAAGCGCTGAATTGAAGCGGGAATGTCGACCTGGATTACGGATCAATCCGACTGACTCGCACCAGAGGCGTCGGCTTGTCCCGAACGGCCGCGCGGCCGCACCGCAAGGCGCCGAACCGGCAAGACATGCCCCTTCCATTATGTTCCCTTTTCGTTCTAAACTGCATGCATGCCCCGATTCGCTCCAGACCCCGCCCGCATCTCCACCGCCAAGGCCGCGATCGCTGAATCGCCGGGGTGGGTGAGGGTCGGCCTGACTTTCGGCAATCAGCGATTGCGCGAGGAGGCGCTCGAGGCGCTGGCGGTCACGGTGGTGGAGCGACTGGAAAATCCGCCACCGGCTTATGATGCGGATCAACTGCCGTTGGAGCTTTAAACGCGAGCCTTGCGATGATCAGCGCGTCTGAGCAGCGAAAAGGACAGGATCAGTCCCGCCCGCGCTCCAAGCGTTTCTTCATCTCCTCGATCCCCACCCGCTCGACCGCCTCGCTGCGATTGGCGGCGGCGACGATGCTCGATACGTGGCCGATCATCTGACCGATCAGATCGAAGCTCTGGAGCGTGACGGCGTGGCGCTGCAGCATCTCCGGATCGTTCGCGAGATTGTTGCCGACGCTGTCGAGCAGCCGGCGAATATAATCGAGCTCCTCGGACAGACGAACCTCGAGCTCGTCCCCCGTCTTGGCGAGCGGCACTGTGCTCTCGGGCCGCGGCTTGAAGAGGAGATCATAAACGCCGTCCCGTCGCGCCTGCGACTGGATCTGGTCGATCTGCTTCTGGTTTCTGATGCGGTCTTCGTTTGTTGCGGTCATCGAGATCTGCCCGGCGCCGGATGCGCTCCCCGGGAGAATGGTAGCGACTCATCTCTTTTAGACCGGTTAACGCCGCAAATGCCCGACAGGCCTTGATTATTTGGGTTCAGTGAACCGTTTCACCTTCACCGGCAGATCCTTTCCCTTTGTTCGCCGCGACGGAATCTGGACCGGATTCTTCTTCTTCCACGCGGCAAAGGTCATAGGGCCGTCAGGGGTGTCGATCATCAGATCGTCAGTCGAATCGGTCATCAGTGACTGGCTCCCGGGACATGCCGAACAGGGGTTGCGACTGGTTATACGCTGCCTCTCCACTCCAGCTTTCCCAGTGGAGAATAAAAACAGCCAATTCGGCGCAAACTCCGCCCTCTACTCCCAGAACGCATGCGCGGGCGCAACGTTCCGTTAACGCTCACGCCGTATACAGCCATTTATGTTCAAAGCATTGCTCTTTGCCACCATGTTTCTTGTGATGGGCGATTTGGCGATCGACCATGGCGAGCAAACCAAGCGCGTCGTTCAGATGGGCGCTCGCGCCGGGCATACCGTCGCAGAGTGGGGCGAGGGCTCGATCTTCAGGAAATAAGCGCCGGGCAGCGGCCCGCACGCACCCTGCCGCGGTTTGCGGCAACACATCTCCGCATCGTCATCCACGTCTGGCGCGATATTGCGACGGATCGAGCCATGCCGGCGCTGCCCGCGCCAAAACTGGCTCGGCAAAGGTGCAGGCGAGCGCATCGGCATCATCGGGCGAGGCAAGGCCCCTGCCCTTCATGTCCTTTTTCTCCTCGAGCCGCAGCGCCCGATCGGCATCGAAGCAATATCCGGGGCCGGCAAGATCATCCTCGAGCCCCTGATGATCCGGGATGCAGCCGCCCTCCAGCCATCGGCGCATATTGATCCACATCTCGGCGCGCTTGTTGGCGGCGGAAATACACGCGCCACCCTCTCCCTGCGCCTCGCGGACCCGCTTGCTGTCGAACCAGACCTCGAACACATTCTCCACGCCGAGTTGCCGCAGCCGATCGACCACCGCAGCGCCGATATTGCCGGCATCGACGAAGACCGCATCCGGCTTCCACCGCGCCGCCGCCAGCGCGATATCATGCGCGAGCATCATCGGTTCGCGCCGCTGCCAGCGCTGCCAGGGGCGCGAGCGCGCATCGCGGCCGCAGCGGATGGCGAGCGCCGAATGATCCTCATCGAGCCGCGCGCAATCTACCCCGAAGACCACTGGGTCCCTGCTGAGTTCACGACCGGGCATGCGGGAGCGGGCCGCTGTGACGCTCGCGCGGTCGATGAACTGCGTAGCGGAGGCGGAGGGGGGTTGGGCTGGCACGGTGCCTTCCTGGGTTAGGAGCCGCGGACGTGTGCGGGTGCGTTTGCCGGGCGCGCTCATTATTCTCCCCTCCCGCTTGCGAGGGGGGATTCAGAAACCTCCTTCATCGCCCGCAGCCGGGCCTTCCACCCCGCCCAGACCAGCTCTCCCAGAAAATCCTGCACGCTCAGCCCCTCGCGCCGCGCGGCGACGATCATCTCTCGGGCAAGTTCGGGCTTGCGCTGCTGGACATAGGAAATCGGTACCGCCGGCACTGATCGCGGGCGCGTACCTTTCCGCCAGTGCGGCGTCTCGTTGCTGACCGCAGCCGTGCGCTTGCCGGTCGACACCAATGTGATGCGCCGGGTGCGCTGGAAACGCTCCACCTCGATCAGCCCCCGCAATTCCAGCCTGCGCACGAGATTGACGGTCGTCGAGATCGAATTGCAGCCAGTCCGCTCCTGGATGTCGTCTGCGGTCGGGGCCTGGCGCCCCGCCTCGGCCGCTTCGGCGATCAGCGCCAGCGTTGCACGCTCCATCTCGGTGAGCCCTTCGGTCCTGCTCATGCCGCCACCTGCGTCGCTAGCTGGCGAGCCGGCGCGCCGATCGGCACGGGCGGACCGCTGCCACGCCGTGCCGGCCACGCGGTCGGTGCCCCCTTTGCCCAGGGCCTGGCATCGAGTTGCGCGAGATATGCAACGCGTTGCGCCTCGGACATCGCCGGCGCTGCCCGGACCGCGCCCTCACCCAGCTCGAGCGCCTTGAGGAAATTCCCCGGGCTTTCGAGCATCCAGCCGAGTGTCGCTTTCCAGCCCCGCGCATTGCCGCCGCAATGGAACCGGCTTGCCGCGATATTGCCGATCGCATCGAACACCGCCTGCTCGCCATGCGCCCTGGCCCGCTGCGCCAGCTTTGCCTTGCGGCCGGCATCGAGCGGGCGGGCCTGGCTGAGCCCTGCGCTCGCCGCAGCCGCGTTCCACGCCTTCACGGTGCGATCGGCCAGGCCAGGAGCATTCGCCTCGAAGGAGAGCGGCAGCAGCGGTGCGGACTCCACATCGCCCGCTCGCGCCCGGGCCGTCGCCGCCGAATCCTTGTTACGTTCCCTGTAGCGTGCCTGACGCTTCGCGCCAGCCGATCTCGTATCGGCTACAGCCTCCATCGCGGCGACCGCGCTGACGATTTGTTCACCCGGCATGCCGGCCGCGATCATGTGCTGCAGCGCTGTGGCGATTACGCCCATCATGCTCTCCTCATATGACGGATCACCAGCCGGCGATCGCGATTGATGATGGGGCGGTGCCGCATGGGCCAGCGGAGCGGAGCCGCTCGCGCTCGACATTTTTTCGCGAATCACCGCCATAAAGAGATGCTACGATATTTGTAGCTTTATGGCAAGAAAAATACGCTATACGTTGCGAACGATAAACCGGAATTGGCGGCCCTGATGCTTGGATCCAAAGCGCTTCTCACTGAGCTCAACCGCCTCAAGGCGCAGGGGCTGACAACCAACGCGAAGCTCTCGCGCCTGCTCGAACTCCCCTCCTCGCGGATCGCCGAGATCTTCGCCGGCAAGCGCCAGGTGACGATCGACGAGATGAAGATCATGGTCGAGCATTTCGGGCTCGAAGGCGCGGCGCAAACCCCTAATGCAGAGACACTCGAGCCGATCCTCGATGCCCTGCTCCCGCTCGCGCCCCCGGGAAAGCTGACGGATCAATCGCGGCGAGCCTTAGCCGAAGCGCTGTCATATGGTCTCGAGCTGCTAGGAGCGCCGTCTGCCAGTCAGGCCAGCCCGGATGCGCTAAAGGTGGCTGCTCGCGCAGCAGCCGCTCGATTTCGCGAGACAGCGATAGCATCGTGACGCGGCAGAGCGCGCAATCAAGATAACAGGGCGAGCAGCCCTTAACGCATTCCGGGCTGTCGAGCGTGGTGCGTTCCATGGATGTGCGCGACTCCGTGCAATGTTCTTTATTTGTTCTGATCACTTGAATCCAACTTGTCTAGGATTTTTCCTATGCCAGTCGCCGCGCTGTCGCTTTGCCACGGCGCATCTGCGATAGATTCCGCCGGAGCATTCGGAAGGGGAAGTGGCATGCGAAAATTCCTGACACTGAGCGGGTTATTGGCCGGCGCGCTGGCCTCCGCCGTACCCGCCGGAGCGGCGACACCCGCCGAGCTCAAGGCGGCTAAATCCTATGTCGAGCGCGTCTATCGCGCCATTCCCGGGCGCTTCGACTATGCGGCGGTGCACTATGCGCCTGAGCTGAAGAATCTGGTCGATCGCGACGCCGCCTGGTCTCGGGCGAGTGGGGATGTCGGCGTCATCGACGGCATAATGTTCTGCGACTGCCAGGATACCGCGCCGAATTACCGGATCGTCAGCATCAGCGTGGCGGCGAGCCGCACGACCGGAGCGGTCGTCACGGTGATGCTGCGGAACGAAAAGACCGGGCGCTTTACGGTCGATCTGATCCGCTCGCGCGGTCACTGGTTGGTGGCGGACATCCATTCGCCAGAGACACCGAGCTTTCTCGGCCTGTTGCGACACCAGGTCCCGCGCGAAGAGGCGGAACTCCGAAAATCCAAAGGATCACGGCAGCGCCGGCGGTAACGCGCCGTTGGAAATGTCATGAGGGTCCTGACAGTTTTCTGTCTGTACAGAACATTGTACAGGTAGACACTGACATCCAGGCACAGCAGGCCCGAAGTGGGCGCTCAAGCAATTGAATTCGAATGGAAAGACGGGCGGCGACCGCAGCCGCCGCCCCGAATGTGCTTAAAGGCTCAGCGGCAGATGCGCACGCGGTGATGCCAGCGCCACTCAGTCCAGCAGCGGTAGCGCCAGCCATAATCGGCATGCCGCCAATATGGTCTGTGCCAATAGCCGCGATAGCCGTATCCACGGTCGCCGCGCCAGCCGCGATCGCCATGCCAGCCGCGGTCACCGCGCCAGCCACGATCGCCATTCCATCCGCGATCATCGTGCCAGCCACGGCCGCCATCGCCATGCCAACGTTGCGCCTCTGCGCTCGTGCTCGCAGTCATCGCGGCAACCACAAGGCCGGTTGCGGCGAAGATATGGGGAATCCTCATCGTCCTTTCCTTTCCGCCCGGGGATCGGGCGAGAGGGAAAATACGCGTTTCCGCCGCACTGGTTGCTGAATGCGCTGGTAATCCCTTGTACAGGCTTGCCTGCAGCTTGCGGCCCGTGACTGGGTCCGAAGGGCATTGCGGCGCCTTGCCTCGATTCAACCACAAGACATTCCATGGTTAGCCAGCGCCCCCACTCAAGGACGCGTGAATGGCAAGCCAACCACCATATCCGATCGACGACATACAGCCGCCCGACGTCGCGCCGGCGCCTGAGACTGAAACCGCCTCGTCGGCTACTGACCCATCAGCGGTGCCAACTTCCGAAATTCCAGCAGAGCCCTCGGCCGAACCAGATCCGATCGAGCCCGTTACCGACGCCGACGATGCCGAGGCGCCGGCACCCACATCCGCGCCCGGCACCATCCCTGCGCCCGCCGCGCCGGTTGGGGCAAAAAGCGTGCGCGGCGGCAACATGTTCATGCGTGTGCTCAGCCGGGCGATGCAGGACCTCGACGTCGTGACCGGCGGCACCCGTGCCGCGACCTATGACGAAGTCAATGCGTATGTCGGTCACGCCATCAGGACAGAGCATGAACTCGAGCGTAGCGCGATCGCCGCCCAGACACATGCGCCGCAACCAGCCGAGGCGGCGGCAACGGTCAACGATAGCTCAGGCGCACGCGACCAGGGCCCCGATCAGCACGGCGACCCACACGGCGCTACCGCCACGGACGAAGCCCTTCCGGCATCGCGACTCCCCGATGGCCGGACAGTTTTCGATGCTCCACATGCGCAGAGCGCCACATACTGGCGCTCTGCGTTCACGCCGGCTGACCCGAAGGCCATCAACGGCATGGGCAGTCAGCCGAAACTGGTCGAAGCGGCCCAGGAAGACCCGGCGCTGCAGCAGGTCGATTTCCGGCCACTCGATTTCTGGTCACCCTATGTCAAGCGCTCCAAGCATTATTGGGAACTTCAGACCCGGCTGGAAAATGCGGGCGATCACGACAGTTATTATTTCAAGTCCGTTGCCAAGATGACGGCCAATCTCGCCAATATGGATGCGCCTTATGGAGGGCTGGCTGACCTCGACCCTCAGGTCCGGGCCTATAGCGAGAAGCTCAGCCAGGCTATCGCCGCCTTCAACGACGGCCAGATCGCCAGAATATTAGCGGGTAAAATCCCCGAGCGCGGCCCTGCTCTGGATAGCAAGCTGGTTGTCGACGAACAGCAATTCATTCAAGCCAGGCTGGACAGCCTGCGGAAAAGCAACAAGCCCTTATATGATGACGTCATCGCGGGAATAAACAGAAATGCCAATGTGACGGGGTGGAAATCTCTTGCCAACAGCATCACAGATGAATCGATACATCGCGCTGCAGACGCGACCCGGCGGAGCTTGGGCAGGCCCATCGATTTTGCCAACATCAAGGACAGGATTGCCATGGGCAATCAAATGACCAAAGAAATGAGGATGATGACGGAGGCCGCGAACGAACTGCAGAGACAAAACGATATCACTGTTTCTACGTTATAGAATTTTGGGGGACCGTCATGACATTTGCCGAAAATATAAGAAGCAAAGGCCTCATCCCGGGATATGTTGCGCAAAAGGTCCTGGAAGCTGCTTTCAGTTCGGTGATATTATCGATATCCTATTGTTTAATATTGAAATATTCCGCCAATCCGGAATATTACGGACTCTACAGCTCCCCTACACCGCTTGATGCCATCGTAGCGAGCTTCGCATTCGTATTAGTATTCAATTTATTTACTCTGTACCCTGCTGCAATGCTTATACCGCTATTCATATGCAGGATGGCTTTCAAACTCGGCCGAATGCCAACTGCGATCATATCTGCACTTTCCTCTCTATCATATGTCGTGGTTTGGTCTTTCTCTATCGGCTTCTTTGTGACGTGGGTGATGTGGATCATCTTCATATTAACGACATTATTCGTCTTCTGGTCGTCATTTTTGCTATATTCCACCCGACAGGCGTACGAGCGCGATTCAACGGCATCGTCCTGACCGCGCTCGCGGCCTTGCTCAAAAAGGCCGATGCTTTTGCCACCGAGCAAGGCATCCCGAGCAGCGACATCGTCAGCGCGCGGCTGGCCGATGATATGCTGCCCTCGGCTATCAGCTGAAAGTAGTCATCAACCACTTGCTCGGCAAACGAAAGTCTCAGCGTGGCATTTTAAATGATATTGGAGCGGGTATGGTAAAGATCACAACGGATACGGCAACGATTTGTATGTTCGACCCGGCATGTCTGCGCCATAGGATAGACGACGCCGGGGATTGGTGGTCCATTCCAAGAGATGAATTGGCAGAAGTCAACGCAGGAAACGCTCTGATCTTAAATGTCGGTTCCGACGGTTCGTATAATGTCTATTTTGAAGAATCGCCGAGGAAAGGTATGAGAAAGTTCGCGTTGCGGATACCATCTGGCCGCTTCTTTGTCGGTCAGGGCGAGCAATTGAGCGGCGGTGGTCTGCAACCCGATGTCAAGTGGGGCGGGGAGTTCCGCGAGATCGAACCAGGCCAATACAATTGTGGTCTGCTCAAACAGGGCAGCGACCTCTACGTTCATCTCGCAAAGGGGGGCCCCGGAACCAATCAGTTGGATAATCTGATAAACTTGTAAGGAGAACTGAATTGTAAGGGGCCGACATAGGTAAGCCCCAGATTCCCTGTTATCGCTGGCGGAACAGGAATTTCAGGCGCGGCAGTTTCGTTTTCGGGCCTGCTCACTCCAGCGTTGGCCCGCGCCGATTGCGACGCGCCCGGCAAGATGCGAAGAGCCGTTTCGATCCATCACCTCGCCAAAGGAATCCGCATGGCCTTCTCGCTCTACGCCGCGACCATCCCGTCCTGCCGCCAGATCCTGGCCGCGCTCGCTGCCTTGATCAAAAAGGCCGACGCTTTTGCCGCTGAGCAGGGCATCCCTGGCAGCGACATCGTCAGCGCGCGGCTGGCCGAGGACATGCTGCCCTTCGGCTATCAGGTGAAAGCAGTGGTCAACCACTCGGTCGGCGCCGTCGAGGGGGTGCGCAAGGGCGTGTTCAGCCCGGATCGCGGCGCCTGGCCTGAGGATTTGCCGGGGCTGGAAAAGCTGGTCGCCGATGCGCTCGAAGCACTGGCGGCGATCGACCCGGTCGAGGTTGATGGCTTTATCGGCCAGGCGATGTGCTTTGCGATGACCGATCTGCGGATGGATTTCGTCGCGGAGGAATTCCTCCTCTCCTTCTCGCAGCCCAATTTCTATTTTCACGCGACAACTGCCTACGACATCCTGCGCTGGAAGGGCATGCCGCTCGGCAAGCGCGACTTTATTGGCAGGCCGCGCTTGATCGGCTGAGCCTGGCGCTTCACGGAGCCCGGCCGCCGATCAATCGAGGTTGATCTCGTCGATCGAAACATTGTCGGCCGGCAGCCCGCGATAGTGGATCTTGAATCCATGGCCGGGCTGCAGGTTCGCGAAGAAATCCGCCATCCAGTCAAGCTCGTTCGACAGGTGGATCGTATAAGCGTCGGCGCCCCGCGCCTCGATCAGCCACCTGAGCGTGTCCTGGTCAGGATTGTTGTATTTGCCGTTCGCCGAGATCACATAATGATCGGCGATCACCTGGGCGAAGAACGCCTTCACTACATCGCGGTCGCTGCCGTGATGCTGGACCTTGAGGAGATCGAGCTTGAGCGTGCCGCCGGGCATGAGGCCGGCCTTTTCGAGGCCATCGAGGATATAGTCGCCGCGCGCGTCTCCGGTGAGCAGCATCGTGCGGGTCGCGCCGCCGGTCTCGAACGCGACATGGCATACGATGCTGGAAAGATTGGGCACCGACATATCGGCATAGCTCGCGGCCTTCGCGTCCGGCTTGGCATGCGGCAGCGGCGTCTTCGCCCATTTCTCCCTGAGATCAGTGAGTTGCTGCTCGAGCGGGCCGACAATTGTGACTTGAAGACCGGCTATATCCACCGCCGCATTGGTGGCGCTGACGAAGCCGCCGATCGGTGCGTTGTCGGAAATGCCGAGCCCATCGAGCGCGTCGCGAAGATTCCTGCCCTGCCCGACGCTTGCGAGCACCGCCTGCGTCTCATGGCTGAGCGCACCGCCCGGCAGCAAGGCACCGAGCGACGCGACCGCAGCGACCGCAGCCACCGATCCGGCGGTGTGGCCGGGTTTCACCCCGGCCAGATCCTCGAACGCGTTGAACCAGAAGCGCCGCACGCGAAACGGCGGGACCTCATTCTGGTCGGCGATGTTCCGCAGCTCGGTCATCATCGCCACGAGGCCATTGATATGGTCGTCGTCGATATGGCTGACCATTGCCCAGTCGATCGCAAGGGTCGGGTCAGAGCGCTTGAGCAACATGAGCCGGGTCTTCAGCGAAGCCTGATAGACCCCGGCCGGCCCGCCATCGATCACCGCCACCCTGGTGTCGTCGCCGTCACCCCAGCGCAGCAGGAAGCAATCGCCATATTGCGCCTGCAGGACTTCGAATCTCAGCATCAGTCAGTCCTTTGCCAGGAGGCTTGCAGTGCGTGGAGGACATCGACGAGCCCGGCGCCCTGAAACGCCCGCTCGCGGCCGAGATCGACGGCCGTCTTGCACAGGATCTGCTTCACCATCGCCGGGCGGCCGATCAATTCGGGATAGCGCGCCAGCAGGATCGCCGCCGCTCCGCTGACATGCGGGGCTGCCATGCTGGTGCCGTCCATCTCGCCATAGCGATTGCCGGGAAGCGCCGAGAGGATCTTCTCGCCGGGCGCGAGGATATCAGGCTTTGCCCGCCCATCCCCAGTCGGCCCGCGGCTCGAGAAATAGCTGACACCATAACCATAGGGGCTGATCTTGTGCGTCGAGCCGACCGTGATCGCAGCTTCGGCATTGCCCGGGTCAGTGATCGACACAGTCGAGTAGCGATCGTCCAGGCTCGCCTGGCGGCTATTGCCGGTATAGCCGGCATTGCCCGCCGCCGCGACGACGACGATCCCGTCCTTCACCATCCGGTCACAGGCGTCACATACCGGCGTCCGCCCGCAGGCAAAGCTGCGGACCTTGTGCACCAGCGAGAAGCTGAGATTCGCCCCGTGCACCATCAGCGCCGAAGACAGCGTGTTGAGATAGCCGAGGAATTGCAGCGCCGAGAGGATGGTGAATTCATCCGCCGTGCCCTCGGCATCGAACACGCGGATATCGAGGAGCCGGATATCGGGGCAGACGCCAAGCACCGCGGCCGGCGCCGGCGGACAGGGCCAGTTGGCGCCGATGATGCCGGCGACATGCGTGCCATGTTCCTGGACCGGAACGGGATAGGCGGCATCATGCGGTACGCGCAGCTCCTCGCGCAGCAGGGACCAGTCGATGCCAAGCCCCTGCCCCAGCCGGTCGAGCAGAGTGTCCGCCACTTTCTGCGACAATCCAGCCTTGGCCGGGTTGCTCAGGATCGAGCGCACGCGTGTGAAATCATAGGTTTCATAGACGCGCGAGGAGAAGGTATCGGGCGCGATGGGCGGGTCTTGCGTGGCAAAGCACGCATGCGTTGCGTCGATCCCGCTATCCACCACTGCCCAGGTGATCTTTGCGGTCGAGGCATGGAACAGGTTCTCGCTGGCATCGGCCTTGATCGTCCGCCGCGAAAAGGCGACCGAGAGCTGGCTCCGGCGATTGGGGTAGATATGGTCGATCGCCGCCTTTGCTGGCGCGCCATGGATGAACTCCACACCGATCCACAGTTCGTCAAAGGCGCCCAGCATCTCCATGATGTCAGGGTTGACGCCGTGCGCGGCATGACGCCGCCTCGGGGCTGCGGGCGATCGCCCCCGGCCCCTTGGGTGGGTGCGCTCGCCGACGAGCCGCTGGCCGCGCCCGGTCATCAGCAGGTGCACGAGGCCGGCGGTTGCCGCGAAGGCGAAGAACTCGACTTCGTTCGAGCTGGCAAAGCGGTGATTCGGGTCGCTGAGCGCCTGTTTGACGCTCGACATCTGCTTGAGGTCGTGCGGCAATGCCTGCCACCATGCGGTCAGCGGCGCTGCGGAGCATATCAGTTCATCAAGCGTCAGCCGGGCGACCACGCTGTTGACGTTCGCGGCGACGTCAGCGGCATCGGACGGATGGTGCATCGCTTCCATGCCGCTGCGCAGGGCGCCGGCGATCTGGCCGGGCTCCGAGCCACTGGCGGCGGTCAGCAACAGATCGCAGCGGAGATCGGGTGTGAGCGGGCCGTGGGAATCGTCGATATATTCTTCCCAGACGTCGGGCGAGATCGGCGAATGCTGCAGGAAGCGGCTGCGGCCAAATGCCTCGTCGATGATGTCGAAGAGCTCGGTCACGTCCATGCGGCATTCTCCCCGATCGGGAGCTTACCCCTGAGGGACCGTTAGGCAAGACAGGATGCCACCGGATCGCGGGTTTCGAAGCGCGACCTGAGCGGACCGCGTGGTCAGGCTTCGTACAGGCGCGCGCGGCTAACCCCTTGCCATCCTTCGTCCGGAGTGATGGAACCGCTAAATGACTGCCGCAATGGGCCCGAACGCCCCTCTTTATCTGGTGCTGCTTTTCCTGCTGATCGCGGTGCTGTTCGCGCGGCGTTCGCCCGTGTTCAAGACGCTGCTGTCATTCGCCGCCTGGGGCGCGATCATCGCGCTGCTTGTGGTCGTGGTCGGGCAGCGCGAACGCTTCGATCCCTATCTCGGCCAGTTCGCGCGGATGCTCAAGCTCGATGGCCAGGAGGTGGTCGGCAAGGAAGTGCGGATCCGCATGTCGCGCGACGGCCATTTCTGGGCGCGCGTACGGATCGGCGGTGTGGAGCGCCGCATGCTGATCGACAGCGGCGCGACGGTGACGGCGCTCTCGACCGATACGGCGGCGGCTGCCGGGCTCGAAGTGAAGAATGCTTTGGTCCCGATCGTGCTCAACACCGCCAACGGCCAGATTACAGCGCAGACCTCGACGATCGAGGAGCTGCGGCTCGGCGACATCACCGCGCGCGATCTCTCGGTCGTGGTGTCGCCGGCGTTCGGCGACACCGATGTGCTGGGCATGAACTTCCTGTCGCGGCTGAAATCATGGCGGGTCGAAGACGGCGTCCTCGTGCTGGTCCCGCATCATCCGCAGGACCCGATATAAAGCTCAGTCTTCAGCGAGGCTGATCCACACCGGCGCATGGTCGCTGCTCTTTTCCCAGCCGCGAACATGCATATCGACCTGCGCGTCCAGGAGGCGCGGGGCGAGCGCGGGGCTGAGCAGCAGGTGATCGATGCGAAGGCCGGCATTGCGGGCATAGGCGTTCCGGAAATAGTCCCAGAATGTGTAGATCGTCTCGTCCGGGTGGCGGCTGCGCAGGGCGTCGAGCCACCCCTGATCGAGCAGGCGGAAGAAGGCGGCGCGCACTTCGGGCGCGAACAGGGCGTCGTCGAGCCACCGCTCGGGCTTGTAGACGTCGCGCTCGGTCGGCATCACGTTGAAGTCGCCGGCGATGACCACCGGCATTCCGCTCTCCATCAGCTCGGCGGCATGCGCGATCAGGCGCTCGAACCAGGCCAATTTGTATTCGAATTTGGGCCCGGGCCGCGGATTGCCATTGGGGAGGTACAGGCCGGCGACGAGCACGCCGTTGACCGCTGCTTCGATATAGCGGCTGTGGAGATCGTCGGGATCGCCCGGCAATCCCCGCCGCGTCTCGACCGGCGCACCAGCGCGGCTCAGGATCGCGACGCCGTTCCAGCTCTTCTGGCCGTGCCAGATCGCGTGATAACCGGCATCCTCGATCGCGCTCAGCGGGAATTTCTCCTGCGGCGCCTTGAGCTCCTGGAGGCACACCACATCCGGCTGCCTCTCGCCGAGCCAGCGCAGCAGCACGGGCAGGCGGCCGTTGATGCCGTTCACATTGTACGTCGCGATCTTCATTGGCGGCCCTCGGATACCGGCGGATGGTTCGCGGGTTGAGCAGCGACAACCCAAACAGGAGACGGGTGATGCTCGAACATGTTCCAGAGTGGCTCGGCCAGATGCTGCACCGCGTCCGGGCCGGGCATGCCAGGCTGGTCGTGGTCGATCCCGCGCTGGCGACGGACGCCGTGATCGATCTTTCGAGCCCTGCCTTCGCGAACGGGGCTCGCCTGCCCGAGCGTTTCACCGCGGATGGCGACGGCGTCTCGCCGCCGCTGATCTGGGGCGAGGTGCCGGAGGGAACGCAGAGCCTCGCGCTGATCGTCGAAGATCCGGACGCGCCTGCGCTTGCGCCGCTCGTCCACGCGATTGTCTGGGGCATCCCGGCGGCCGAACACCGGCTGGCCGAGGGTGCGATCCTACGCGATGGCGATGGCGGCCCCGACGGGCGCGATGTCGGCCGCAACAGCTTTTTGAGCGAAGGCTGGCTGCCACCCGATCCGCCAACCGGGCATGGCAGCCATGACTATGTCTTCCAGCTCTTCGCACTGTCGGCGACGCCGGAGCTGGGCGCGAACCCGGGCCGCGCCGCGATCGTCGAGGCGATGGCGGGCAAGGTGCTGGCGGCGGGGATATTGGTCGGCACCTATTCGCGCGGCGAGCCGAGCGGTTTGCCGCGTGAATTCAGGGATGCCGTGCCCATATAGACGCGATGCCAGCCACGCAGATCGACCTTTTCGCGCCCGCACCCGCGCCGATCGTTCCCGGGATATCGTACGCGGCTGACATCATCAGCGCAGCCGCGGAAGAGGCCCTGATCGCGGCACTGGACGCAATCGAGGTGACGCCCTTCCGCTTCCAGGGCTGGCTGGGCAAAAGGCTGACGGCTTCGTTCGGCTGGCGCTATGATTTCGACAATGGCAGCTTCAGCACAGCCGAACCGATCCCCGACTTCCTGCTTTCGTTGCGCGAGCGGGCGGCTCGCTTTGCTGGCCTCTCGCCTGAGGACCTCGTCCACTCGCTGATCGTCCGCTACGATCCCGGCGCCGGGATCGGCTGGCACCGTGATCGGCCCCTGTTCGAGCATGTCATCGGCATCTCGCTCGAAGCCCCCGCAACGCTGCGCCTGCGCCGCCGCCGTGAAGGCGGCTTCGATCGCGCCGCGCTGCCGCTGGCGCCGCGCTCGATCTATCATCTGAGCGGCGAGGCGCGGCATGATTGGGAGCACAGCATTGCAGCCATGGACGTGCGGCGCTGGTCAGTGACCTTTCGCAGTCTTTCGGAAAAAGGCTTGCGGGCTGCCTCCGGTCAGGCGCGCTGAGCCGAAGGGCCGCGCCGCACGAAGGGAATGGCGAGCGTCGTGTTGGTCAGCGCGCGCCACAGCCATTCGAGCGGGCCGTAGAGGAAGTGGCGGAACCACAGCCGGGCGATCACGATCTGGAGCGCAAAGGCGACGATTCCCATCGCCAGCGCCTCACCCTGGCTGATCCAGCTGTGCATGCCGAGGCCGAAGCCGTAAAACAGCGGCACGAAGACAAGCGACTGGGCCACATAGAAGGTGAGCGTCATCCGCCCGACCGGCGCGAGCAGCTTCAGGACCGGCTGCGCGGCGGTCTGATAGAGTTCGACGAACAGGACGACCTGGGCCGTCATCGCCGCCAATGCGCTCCAGCTCTCGAGCGCAAATCCGATATTGCGCTGTGCCGAGCCCCCGGCGTCGCCGAGGCGATTGGCGAGATCGAGAAAGACTGGGCCGATGAAATACAGCGCGATCCAGGTCAGCACAGCGCCGCCCAGCACGAAGCGACGCTCCAGGACGAACAGGCGCGGATCAGCGAAGAAACCGATCCTGCCGAGCAACAGGCCGATAATGAACAGCCCGGCAATCTCGCTCAGCCGGCCGGTTTCGATGTAATACCACCATTTGGAGAGCGCACCGTCGACCAGATTGGCGTTGAAGGCCTGGCTCAGCGAACCGTCAGCCACGATTTTCAGGCTCGAATCGTCAAAGAAGTGCGGCAGCCGCTGCGCCCATTCAGCACCCGCAAAAGCACTTCCCGCGTGGATCAGCAGCGGCAGTTCGGCGAAACACAGGGCAGCGATCACCAGCAGGACCGAGCGGCTCTTGATGCGATGGAACAGCAGCAGGAGCAGCCCCATCGGCGCCAGGATCTGCAGGATATCGCCGCGATAGACGATGCCGTGGAGAAGCCCGAAGACGAACAGGATCACCAGCCGCCAGGCGAAGCGCGCGCTGAAATCGACGCCGCGCCTGGCCGCGCGATCCATGATGATGAAGAAGCTGAGGCCGAAGCACAGAGCGAACAGCGCGAACGCCTTGCCCGCGAACAGGCCGAAGACCCAGTCATGCACTGCGCTCGGTGTGGGATGCACCCAGTAGAGCTCGAACAGCTCGACCATATGGACCAGGAACAATCCCATCAGCGCGAAGCCGCGCAGGGAATCGACCAGCTCAAGGCGCGATTGTTGCTGTTCCATGCATCCCCCGACTGCCCTTTGCGGGCTCAGCGCGCTTCTATCGGGCTCGTGGCGCGGCGGCAACTTCGGTCGCGTGGACGACATAGCGGAGCGGACCGTGGCCGATCGCACCGAACGGATAGCAGGTCGCGAGCGCCAGCGCCCTGCCTTCGCCTTCGGTTATGGCGAACTGGTCCCACCGCACGATCTCGGCGCCCGTGACGCGGTACCGGTGCATCACGCCGTCGATCCCTTTGATCTGCACCACATCGCCAATCCGCACATCCTTCAGGAAAGCGAAATGCGTGTCGCGGTGTGCGGCGATCACCGTGGTTCCGGGCTTTCCGAGCGCGGCGGCGCCCGGCAGCAGGGTCGGCCCGAATGCCATCGCCTGCCCCGATCCGGTGTCCAGCACGATCCGCGTCTCGCCCAATCGCGGGACGCTCAGCCGGGCGGCGGGGGCCATGTCAGCCCAGCCCCATGGCTTTTGTGGATGGCCCGTGGCGACACTGCGATCGAAGGCGCGCTCGAGCAGCATCTGCGCGACCGCTGCCTTAACGGGGATCATCGCGCCGGCGGCGATCTGGGCAAGACCGGCAATGCACAAGGCTAGCAGAGCCCCGCGAAAGAACCGACGCCCTCGTCCCTCTCCCAGCGGGAGAGGGAGGGAGGAGCGCAGCGACGGAAGGGTGAGGGTGACGCAGCCCATCACCCTCACCCCGCGCTGCTGCGCAGCTTGCCCCTCTCCCGCCGGGAGAGGGGAAGAAGAGCGTGCGCCACCCATCACTTCGCCACCCGCCCGCGGCGGAGCCATCCAAGCCCCGCCAACCCCATAACCAGCATCAGCAGCCCGCTCGCCAGCGTTGCCTCGAAGTCAGTCGCGGTCTGTGGCAGATCGAGCCCCTTCGCCTGCTGTTCGGCGGCACGCGCTGCCATCGTATTGCTGTTGGCAAGCGCCGCCTGTGCCGCCGCACCACCAAACAGCGTGTCGAAATCCCAGCCCGCTGGCAGGTTCACCGGCAGATCCTCGCGAGAGAGCGTCTCGCCCGCCGGCCGCACGGGCGTCTCGTCGATCGCAACCAGGCTGGTCTGGCTGGTGACGATCGCGTGCTGGATGCCGATCTCCGCAATCTGTGCGTCCGCTGCGTCGCCGTCGATCTTGCTCATTGCCCGCTCCGCCTCGATATCGTCGATCCGCCGACGCGCCCATAATTTCGCCACCGCCGGGCTCGCGATCGCATCGGCGAGCTTCACCGTCTGCGACCAGCGCTTGCCGTTGATCGTGCCGCTGATCGTCATCGTGCCGCTCGCCGCATTCCCGTGCCCGAGCAGCACGAGCGGTTCGCCGACATAGAGATCGGGCAGCAGTTTCGGCGTCAGGTCGAGATCGGTTCCCGTCACCGTCACCCGCACATCCTGCATGCTTGGGCGGCGCAGGGTTTCGAGCAGGGACGTCATCTTCGCCGGCTCTTCGGCGGGTGTGCCGACATGGGTGTAGGTGCCGCGCCCCATCGTCGCGAGGCGGGACATGAGATAGTCGTTCGGTGCCGAACCAATGCCGACCATGAACACATGGGAACGCCCGCCGTCCTGGCCGAGCAGCGCCAGCATCTCCGCTTCGTTGGATATCTCGCCGTCAGTCAGGAATATGATCTGGCGGACCATGCCGGGATCGTCCGAGGCAGCGGCATCGGCGAGCGCGGCCTTGAGCGCCGGCAGCATCTCGGTTCCGCCATTCGCCTGCAGACCCTGGGCAAAACGGGTGGCGATCGCGACCTGATCGGCGCTGGCGGGCACGCTGTGCTCGAACAACTGAGTCATCGTGTCGTCGAAGCGGATCACGTTGAACTTGTCCTGCGGCCTGAGCGTCGACAGGGCATGGACCAGGCTTGCCTTGGCTTCCTCCATCGAACTGCCGCCCATCGACCCGCTATTGTCGATCACGAACACCATCTCGCGCGGCGGCACGATAAGGCGGGCGGTGTCGGCGGGCGGGACGACCGTCGCCATCACATAGTCGCCGTCGTCCCTGTGCTCGCGGAACAGGCCGATGGTCGGGTCGGCCGAAGCCGACCGCCAGTCGAGCTCGAAATCGCGGTCAGCCGGCACCGTGCCGTCGGAGAGCCGGATGGTGCGATCCTCGCCCCGACCGCTGACCGAGATATGATGATAGGGGCTGATGATGTTGGCAGGCGCGAAACCCGGCGCGAGATGTACGGTGATCGAAACCGGGTTGAGGGTTTGACCCAGCTTCGGGTCAAGCACCGGCGCCGAGGTTACCGCCCGTGCATCCGCCACACCCTGCGCCGTCGTCTGGGCGTGCGGCGGCGTGTAGCGCGGCGCGACGACCAAAGGCAGGCGGAGCGAGAAAGCGCCCGAGGCCTGCCGCACCGGGGCCTGATATTCGATCGCGATCAGCACCGTCTCGCCGGGGCCGACATTGGCGACATTGGTGCTGAACATGTTGGGCCGCTGCTGCTCGACCAGCCCCGCCTTGCGGCCGCTTGCCTTCGCCTTTTCGTACATCTGCCGCGCTACCTCGCGCTTCTCGATCTTGCCGATAATCACGCGCTGGCCGACCACCATCTTGAGGCTGTCGACAGCGCCGTCCTGCGGCAACGGATAGAGATAATGCGCCTCCATCCAGCGGTCCGAAGTGTTGCGGAACGCCTGGGTGACGCGGACCCGGGCGACCGATCCGCTGACCGTCACGTCCATATCAGTGCCGAGCCGGATCGCGGGCATCGCGGTTGCGACACCGGGGCCTGTGGCGCTCAGCATCAACGTGCCGCTGGTGGGCCCCGCATCATCGGCGTCGGCGGTCGCGTTCTGGTCCGCGGCGGCTGATCGCGCCGGCAGCAGGATCGCGGCAGGCACGGCCATCAGAATAGCAGCGGGGACCAGGCAAAGGGCGTTCGAGGGGAATAGAGAGGCGGACATTGATCGGCTCCAGTGTCGATAAGGAGCCTTCCCGTTAGGCGCGCAAAGCGCCGTACAGCCATCATCATTCCCCGCGATTTTCCGGCATTCAGGCCCGCGCTGTACGATCTTTTCCGGGCCAGTTGACGGATGTTGCGGAAATGTGCGGATAGTGCGCGGGGAGTGCGTACAGGATGCAGGATCGGGACTTGTTGGAGGCGGAGACCCGCGAGGTGGGCCACCGCGTGCGTGAGCAACTCGCGCGGCGCCGCATCTCGCGTCAGGGGCTCGCCGACATGGCGAAGATCAGCCTGTCGACGCTCGAAAAATCATTGTCGGGCACCCGCCCCTTCACGCTCGCGACGACGATCCGGCTCGAGGAGGCGCTCGGGGTCGCGCTGCGCCCGGGGCCTGCACCGGCGCCTGTGGTCTCGAATGATCTCGCGCCCGAAAATATGGGCGCTTATGCCCGCGCCGCGGTGCGGTGGATCGAAGGCCGCTATCTAACGCTCAGGCCGAGCTTCGGCAGCCCAGGCGACATCTTCGCTTATGTCACCACGATCCGCTGGGTCGACGAGACCGGGCATCTCGGCTTTTCTGAATCGCAGCGCATGGACGAGCGGTTCGAGCAGGCCGGCCATGTCTCGATGCCCAATCTTTCCGGCCATATCTATCTCGTCACCAATGTATCGGGGCAGCACCGGCTGGTAATCCTGGGCCGCCCGACGATCGAAGGCGCGCTCTACGGTCTGCTGACGACGCTGCAGGTCGGCAAGGGTTCGCAGCTCGTCCCCGTCGCCTGCCCGATCGCCCTCGCCCGGCTGGAGAGCGACGATCCGGTCATCGGCCGGATTACCGCCGACGCGCCGGCTTATGCCGGCTATCGCGAGATGCTCGACGCTGCGACCGGCGGGGATTTCGTGCGGTTTCCTGGATCAGGCTGATCCGACACGCGCCGCTTCAAATATCATATATGATCCGTTGTGCTGCCCCTGCGGTTGAGCTATCCCTTTCGCCGACATCAAATCGGGCAAAGCCCGAAAAGGCGGAGAGATGAAGATGGCGACATGGGTGAAGCTGGCTGCGGGCGTTTCCTTGTTCTGGACAGTCGCCGCTCAGGCCGCTGATCGCACGCCCGAGCAGGTCGTGAAGGACCATGTCGTGTCGATGAAGACAGGCAATGTCGATGCGGTGATGCGCGACTATGCCGCCGATACTGTCGTCATCACCCCGCCAGGCCTGGTGCCTGATCAGAAGCCCGCCACGGGCCCGGGGGTCTATTCAGGCATCGCCAATGCCCGCAAGGTGTTCGTGGTGCTCACGGGCAAGGGCAGCATCGACGGCATCCGCGCGATGGAAACCACGGTGGAGCCGCTCGGCGGCGATGTCGCGCTGCTCCACTGGATGCAGTTCCGCGGCACGCCAAAGCAGGTCTCGGGCACTGACGTCTTCGTGGTCCGGCACGGCAAGGTCGTGGTTCAGGACATCATCGTCGACGCCGCGCACTGATCTTTTACCCTAGCGACGCGCGCGCGGCCGATCAGTGCGGCTCGTGCTTGTGGCCGCCGCCATTGCCCGGATTGCCGCGTGGCGCAGCGGGCTGTGGACGCGCCACCGGCGCAGCTCGGACCTGCGGTGGCGCTGATGGCGGCCGCTGGCGCGCTTGCATCTCGGCGCGCTGCTGAGCCTGCGCTGCTTGCCGCTGCTGAACCTGCGCCTGCATCTGGGCCCGTTGCTGAGCCTGGGCAGCTTGTCGCTGCTGAACCTGCGCCTGCATCTGAGCGCGTTGCTGGGCCTGAGCAGCCTGTCGCTGCTGTGCCTGGACGGCGTGCTCTTGCGCCCGTGCCTGCCCTTGAGCGCGCCGTTGCGCCTGGGCCGACTCCCGTTGCTGCGCCTGCGCTGCCTGTCGCTGTTGGGCGCGGATAGCCTGCTCCTGCGCCCGCGCCTGACCTTGGGCGCGCTGTTGCGCCTGAGCTGCCGCTTGCCGCTGCTGCGCCTGTTCCCGGCCTTGCCGTGCCTGTTCCTGGCGCCTTTGCTGCATGTCCGCCTGCGCACGCTGGGCCTGAGCGCGCTGGGCCTGCCCGCGTTCATTGGCCTGGCGTTGCCGCGCCTGTTCACCAGCCGCGCGATCGGCCTGTAGCCGCGCGCGGATCTGCGCGTCGCGGGCGGCCGCCTGCTGGCTTGCCTGCGCCTGTTGTTGCTGACGTAGCGCCTGTTGCTGCTGACGGGCCGCGTCCCGCTCCCGCGCCTGTTGCTGGTCGCCGAGCGCACGCGCCTGCTGGGCACGCACCGCCTGTTGACGCGCGAAGTCAGTGCGCTGCTGTTCCTGGGGCTGGGGTCGCTGACGTTCGATGCCTGGTCCCGAGACGAACGCGCCCGGAGCCTGCCGATCACCCTCGCGCGCGGCGCGGGCGACCCGCTCGCGCTCCTGCATCATGGCCCGCTGACGTGCCGCCGCATCGCCGTCAAAGCCAGCAGCGGGCGGCGCGAAACGGTTCTGGTCCTTCGCCCATTTCGCCCTTGTCCAGGCGGCGKGGATTGCGCGGGGCGGCGGCGGGGTCCGGAAATCCTGCCCCTGCCATGCAGCGAAGCGCACTGCGTCCGCCCGGCGGCGAGCCTGCTCCTCGCGCCAATGCTGCGCCTGCTGGGCTTCGGTCCGCTGATGATAGTCCTGCCACGCACGCTGCGAGGCACGGGCGGCAGCCCAGCGCTGCGCATCGACGATCGCCTCCCGCCGCGCCGCCCAATTGGCGGCGATCACCGGCCTGCGCTGGCGCGATGCCTGATAAAGATCGCGGCCACGGACATAATAGCGCGAGGCGTAATCGAGCCTCGGCCCGTAATCGGTATAAGGGACAAGGCCGCCGTCGCGGCCATACACTACCGCCAGCCGTCCATTGTCATAGCCATAGCCGTAATCGGGATCGCGCACGAAATAGGGCGTGTCGGCACCGGGGCGATAATAATAATAGCGATAGCCGTCATCGAGCGGTTCGACGAACGCGATCGAATCGTCATAGCCCTGCCATGCCCAGGGCTGCGCATCGCCATAATAGAATCCGTAATCCGGCGGTGCATCGCCGAGCGCGTCGGCGAAGTCCCACGCGTCCTCCGCATAAGCGTAGCTCTCGCGGGGATCAGCGACGCGGACGGTGCGGATCGGACGGGCTGCTGGCAGCATTTGGGCCTCTGGCGCATAAGCGGGCGCGGTGACGTCGCCGGGCGCCAGAGGCAGGGTCGCCGGCAATGCGGGAAGCGTGGCCGATTGGCTGCGATCGACTGAGCCGGATGGGTTGCAGCCGGCCAGGGCAAGAGCCGCGGCGATGGCGGTGAAGGTGCTGGCCCCGCAAAGGCGCGACCGAAAGCGACTGGTCATGGCATCTACTCCTCGATGCCCCCCAAGAGCGCGCAAGATGCGACAGCGTTCCTGAACTCGCGCTGGCCCGGCCGTTCATCGGGGCGCCAGCCCCTGCCGCTCGCATACCCCGACGATGAATGGAGGCTGCAAGGCCCATTCCGGACCCATTCACCGCGACTCGCCGATAACCGCATTCAAGCCGGCACGGCCACGCGTTCGATCGGAACGTCCCGCGCCTTGCAGATGAAGGAGCGAGACATGAAGACCCTTTTCACCAAAGCCGCCCTTGCCCTGGCGCTCGGCGCCACCGCATTGACCGTCGCGGCACCCGCCGAAGCACAGCGCTACGGCGGCGGATATCGCCACAATGACGGCACCGGCACCGCGATCGTCGCGGGGATCGCCGGCCTCGCCATCGGTGCTGCGATCGCTTCGAGCAACAATCGCCGCGACGGCTATTATGAAGACCGCGGCTATTATGATCAGCGCGGCTACGACCAGTATCGCCACTACCATCGTCATCACCGGCATGACCGCGATCGCGACCGTCGCTGGGACGATCGCGACGGGCGGGACGGCTATTATAATGACGGTGGCAGCCATGGCGGCGGCTATTACGGCGATGGCTATCAGGGCCGCCGCTCCGGCTACTGACGACGAATCCATCCGGGCGGATCCCAAGCACGCCCGGATGGAACCGGAATCGCTCAGGCGTGTTTATACGGATGAAGCGGCGTGTCCCCCCTCACCGCTTCAGCGCTAAAAAGCCCCGCCAGCATCCCCCCGCTGGCGGGGCAACTCGCATCTGGGGTCTTTTGTGCAGCAACTTTCGCTGAGCAAAGACAGGCCGGGCATCATCGCTGATACCCGGCCTGCCCCACCACCGGAAAATGGCTCGCCATCGAAAATACCGAGGCCAAAATCGGTCGGCCACTCAGTTCAACCATATTGGTCGAAGCCGCCAAGTTCGTAATTATCCGAATAGGAGCGCGAATTCTCGCCCCTACCCTCCCAACACTGTGTCCATCATCACCTTGCGTACCCGGTTGCCCAAGACCGGATCGGCCTCGACAGCCTTGCTGATCGCATTGAAGCTCGCGGGATCGAGCGCATAGCGGCCGAGGATCGTCTGCCGGGCGGCATTCGCCTGTTGCTCGATCGCGGTGCGCTCGGTCGGCGTCGCGGCTGCCGTGCGCGCCGCCACCGCGTTGTTCAACTGCTGCAGCGCGGCCATCGCGCCGGCATAGTTGCGCACCTCTTGGTCGGTCACGGCCTTTGCAGGCGCGGAAGCGGTGTCGGCCTGCGCCGGCAGGCACGAAACCGCACCCGCCGCCAGCACAAGGGCCGCGCTGAATATCCTGAGCGTCATCATGGACATAGAGTCTCCTCCTGCCCGGCACGCGCGTCAATATGTCCGCGCACCGCTGATCGAGCGCGAGCCTCGCTCCGTCGCGGCGTGTCGCGCCCGCGCGTTCAACGGGCGTCGTGGAAGATGATACCGAGCGTGTGACGGTGCCCCGAACGCAGCCGGCTGACACCGTGGCGCAGCTTCACCCGATAATCGCCGCGAACGCCCTTGCTCGGCCGCTCGTTCACCGCGAACACCACTGCATCGCCCTTGCCCAGCGGCACCACTTCAACGCGGGTCTGCATCCGCGGGCGCTGTTCAGTCATCACGAATTCGCCGCCGGTGAAATCAGCACCAGGCGCGGACAAAAGGATCGCGAGCTGCAGCGGGAAGGCGAGATCGCCGTACATATCCTGGTGGAGGCAATTATAATCACCCTCGCCATATTGGAGCAGCAGCGGCGTCGGGCGGCTCTGGCCTGCGGCATGGCACTGATCGAGCCAGGCGGCATGATCGTCCGGATAGCGGGTCGCAATCCCCATCCGCTCATTCCACCGGTTCGCGATGGGCGCGAGGCGCGGGTAAAAGGCGCTTCGCAAGCCCTGAATGAGCGACGGCAACGGATAGCTGTAATAGCGATATTCGCCCCGCCCGAAGCCGTGCCGTGCCATCACGACATGACTTCGGAATGCGTCGCCCGGACCGTAGGCAGCGGCCAGCGCATCGCATTCGGCATCGGCGAGCAGCCCCGGCAGCACGGCGAACCCCGCCGCGTCGAGATCGGCGCGAACCCGCTCCCAGTCGATCGCGGCCACGCGTGCGGCAGAATCGCTCACGCCACTGCCTCCATATTGATCAATCGCCGCTTGCGCTGGACACCCCAGCGATAGCCCGAGATCGCGCCATCGGCCTTCACCACCCGGTGGCAAGGTATCACCACCGCGAGGCGGTTGGCAGCGCAAGCCGCCCCAACCTCCTGCGCCGTCGCCGCGATGCCGAGCGATTTGGCCAGCGCGCCATAGCTGGTGGTCTCGCCGGGCGGGATGCGGGTGAGCGCGGTCCACACGGCCCGCTCGAGATCGGAGCCGCGCAGGTCGAGCGGGAGGCCGAGATGGGTGTTCGGCGTCTCAACAAGCTGTTCTACCACGGCGATCCGTTCCGCGAGCCCGGCCTGATCCTCGACCAGTTCCGCGTCGGGCAGCGTCTCGCCAAGCTCCCGCCGCAACCGGCCGCGATCGTCACCGATCAGGATTGCAGCCAATCCCACGCCGCTCGCCGCGACCAGGATGGAGCCGAGCTTCGTCTCGCCAAAGCCATAGATGATTGTTTCGATTGCCATGAGATCCGTCCTCAGATGCGTTGCCGGCACGGGATGGCAGAGGATGACGCGCGAAGCGCCCCGCAGGTTGCGTTCAAATTCCGATCACCGATCCTTGGCCCGCAATCAGCGCAGCCGCGCCCTCTCAATCGCCAGGACGCACAGAGCCCCGCCCGCATAGGCGACAAAGTCCATCACCCCGAACGTGGTTCCCAGCACGATGCGCGCCACCCGGTTCGCCCCCAGACCCAGCACATCGACGAGATGGAAGAACTGCCCCACCTCGATGCCGCATGCGAAGGCAAAGGCAATCGCGACGGCGGCGACTACGCCCAGCGGCGTCACCGTCCGCAGCGCGAGATAGACCGCCACCACCGCAAGGCTGTCGCCGAGATAGGGCCGAACAAGGTCATCATGAACGAACCGCGCAATGGCAATCTCGATGCCGAGAACAGCGAGTGTCGCGAGCGCGTAGGAGGGGCGAAACGTCACGGATCCCGCCCTAACCGGCACGCCGCCGTAACGACAATGGAGTTACCGAGGAGAGGCGGTGCAGGCAGCGCACCGGCCGTCCGTCACCCGCCCTTTTGCCGCGCCATCTCGGCATCGATCAGCGCGTGGATATCATAGCCGAAAATCGTCAGCCCCTCGATATTCGCGTCCTCGATCGACACGCCGGCCATGTTGATATCGGTGAACCGGCTGCCGCGAAGATTGACGTTCGAAAACACGCTTTCCGACAAATTCACATCGTCGAACGTCGACCGCGCCAGGCCGCAATCACGGAATATCGTACCCGCCAAATTCTCGTGCTCGAACCGTCGCTCTTCGGCCATGGACATACTCCCTTTGCCTCAAGGGTAACCGCATTTTAAGGCTCGCGACATAGAGTTTTTCTCCGCCCAGGGAGAGGCCGGTATGGCGATTATCACCTTCAGCAGAGGCACTCCTTTTCCGACCGCGCTCTTCCCCACAGCAGCGTTGCGCGAGCAGCTGATCACGCATCTTCCGGGCTATAAATGGCAATGCGGCGAGAATGATCGCGGCAGCAAAACGGACGTTGCCCGCTTTCACGAGCATATGTTGATCTCCGGCCGCTCGTTCGAGGCCATTGTCTTCACCGAATTGCACGCGGTCGACGCCGTGATGCCGGGCGCGGCGCCGCCGCACCTGTGGCATCTCAATGTCGGCGCGCCCACCACTGAGTTCGCCCACGTCGCCGACCGCATCACGCTGATCATCTGCATGGCCCTGATGGTCGCCGACGAACAGGATTCGCGCTGCCAGCTATACCCCGGCGGTAGCTGGTTCACAGCGCAGGAGCTCGCGGAGCTGCTGGACCGCGTCATCGCAGGCGAGCCGCTGTCGATGGCAGCGGGTTCGGCGCTGCCCGACGTGGCGACGGGCGAGGCTGCGCACGCTGCGCCCGATGCTTCCCCTGCCCCGCCAGCGACACCCGTCCGCCGCGCCGGCGGCTTTGGCCGCAAGGGACTCTGACCTCCAGAAGCCGCGACAGCTCGAGGCTGTCGCCGGCGGCCAGTCATGCTATCTCCGAAGGCGCAAGGAGGGCCCGCCCGCAACATGCGCAAGCCACGCCCAATCACAAAAGGCGCCATGGACGGCCCGATCGAGCCGGCATCGCAACCCGATAGCGCGATCGCCGATGTGGCGCGCGTCCGCGCCATCCTGGTCGCCTCGGCGATAGCGGGCGAACCGATCAGCTATTCGCACCTGCTGGCGCAGCTCGGCCACCGCTTCACCCGCCCGAAGATGCGCGCGGTGTGCAAGACGCTCGACGCGATCGATGCAGCTGGTGCCGCGGCGGGCGAGCCGGAACTGGCGGTACTGCTCGTCCGCGAATCCGATGGGTTGCCGGGGCAAGGCTGGTGGGTCGGGCAGCGCGTGATGCGGCTCGGCTATGACGGACCCTGGACGGGTGCTCCGGCGCTGGCATTCGTGCGGGGGCTGCAGGAGGAGACCTTCGCGTGGTGGCGGGGCAAAGGTTAGGGTTTATGAGGCAATCTCAGGCCACCCTCGATAGCCGGCGCTGGATCGGCGCGGCGCATAGTCCGGACAGAGCCAGGTTTCCTGCACGATGCGATCGTAATCATCGTGAAACTCCAGATAATCGTCCTTCGTTTCGACGCGGTCATATGCAGCCTTGTGATTCCGGAAACATAGCATGCAGCCAAATGGTCCGCTGCCATAGACGCTGTAGTCCGCATACTGGCAGGTAAAGCAGCTTTTGATTGATACCCGAGGCGGCAACTTGGCGATCAATGCAAGCAGATGATCCTCGAAACAGATAGAGCGGTTCACATCTTTCCTGCTCGATACCATGACGTGGCCGTCACCAAACGTCAGCGTCAAGATCAACGCCTCATAAGCCCAACTTGCCTCGCCTGGTTCTCTCAGACGCACGTCGATGGTAAGCGCGCCTTCCACGGATCGGGCATCGACGACGAGCGGCAACGGAATAGTCAGCGCCATCTCGCAGGCTGCGAGCATCCTTCCGTTGAACGTCGTGCTGTCGCTCAGGACGAAACCATCCAACAGTGCCGCAGGCGTCTCGAAGGCGGGTTCAAGCTGGGAAAAGCCGATGCCTGCGAATGTGACGCCGAGCACCGACAGCCTGAGTGACATGCCGTCAGTAGAGATCGTCGCGGGAAAGCGCCCGCGGGCATCTGTATAAGTCGCGTCCCAGGTTATTACGGATGTCACTCTCCAGCCGGCACCACCGGCAGCAACACCGCACTCGGCGCACTGCCGCCATGCTCGATCGAGACCGTGGCTTTTTTGTAATCCCCCGGCTTGGCCAGGAAGATGTTCGGCACGAAAGTCTGCGGGTTGCGGTCATAGAGCGGGAACAAAGACGACTGGATCTGCACCATGATCCGGTGCCCGGGCAGGAATTCGTGGTTCACGGCCGGCAGCCTGAACTTGTATTCCTGCACCTTGCCCGCCGGGATCGCAGTCGGCTTCGAGAAGCTGTCACGATAGCGCCCGCGGAAGATGTCGAGGCTGATCGCGAGCTGATAGCCGCCCATCTTCGGATTGCTCGCCACCTCGTCCGGATAGACGTCGATCAGCTTCACGACGAAATCGCCGTCCGTCCCCGTCGTCTTGGCGAAGATGTCCGCCATCGGCACGCCCGAGACCTTGACCGTCTTGGTCAGCACCGGCGTCACATAGCTCATCACATCGGTCCGCCCATCGACCGAGCGCTGGTCCTGCACGAGCCAGTCGCCCCAGCGGCCATCGTCGAAATTCACCGGGCGCGGCAGATGCGGCACCGGATTGGCCGGATCGGAGACATAGCTGTCGTCGCCGCCCACGGCCTTGTCGAAGCCAAGCCCCTTATCAGCCTGCAGATAGATCGGCGTCAGCGGCGTCGCGCAGCCGCTTGCGCAGGCGAGCGGCCAGCTGCTGAAACGGTCCCAGTGGTTCAGGGCGGTATTGTAGATCGCAGCCGCCGGCAGAGTCACCGCCGGGCCGTCCTTCAGATACTGGTTGAAGAAGGGCAGCACCATATCCTCGCGATATTGCGCGGCGGTGTCGCCATTCCAGTTGAACGGGCCGAGGCTCCGTCCCTCGCGATTGATCTGGCTGTGCCGCCACGGGCCCATCACGATGAAGTTGTTGGAGGCATGGCCAGCCTTCACCAGCGCCTCATAGCTGTTGATCGCGCCCCACATATCCTCCTGGTCCCACAGCCCCTGCTCCCAGAGCGTCGGCACGTTGGAGGGGCTGGCGGCGATCAGCTTGTCGAGCGCCTGGCCCGACCAGAATTCATCATAGGCGGGATGCTGGACCATCCGGTTCCAGTAAGGGAGCTGGTCGTAGCCCGACTTCTTCGCCCAGTCCCCGGCGGAGATCTTCCGGAAATTCTCGTAATCGTCATAGCCGCCCGAAGGCGGCGCCTTGCCCTCGCCTTTGTAGCCGGTCTGGCTGCCGAGCCAGCCGATATTGGTCAGGCGGAAGGCGCCGTAATGGAACCAGTCGTCGCCCATCCAGCCATCGACCATCGGGCTTTGCGGCGCGGCCACCTTTAACGCCGGGTGCGGATGGAGCAGCGCCATCACCACGGTGAAGCCCTCATAGGAGGAGCCGATCATGCCGACGCGGCCGTTCGACTGCGGCAGGTTCGCCTTGTTCACCAGCCAGTCGATCGTGTCATAGGCGTCGGTCGTGTGATCGACCTTGGTCTGGTTGAGCGGGCCGATCACCGGACGAGTGACGACATAATCGCCCTCGGAGCCATATTTGCCGCGGATGTCCTGATAGACGCGGATATAGCCAGCCTTCACGAACATCTCGTCGCTGAGCGTCAGCGTCGACAGCTCGCTCATGCTGTCCATGCGCTTCGCTCGGCCCTTGGCGTTGTAGGGCGTGCGCGTCAGCACGATCGGGGCGTTGGTCAGGCCCTTGGCATAGACGATGACGGTGTAAAGTTTGGTCCCGTCGCGCATCGGGATCATCTCTTCGCGCTTCACATAATCCCGCTCGGCGGTCGGCGGCGTGAATTTCGCGGGAATGTCGCCACCCGGTGCCGCGGCCGGCGCCGGCGTCGCGCTCGGTGTGGGCGCAGCGGCCGGCGTCGGCGGCACCTGCGCGATGGCGACTGAAGACAGGAACGATGTGGCGATGAGCGCGAACCGGAGCCGCATGCGGCGATCCCCCTTTATTAGGTGTGCCCCGAGCGGGGCTCGTGCGGAAATACGCGCCGAACGGCACGCCTTGGGGCGAGACTAGGCGCGGTATTTGCTAATCGCAACAGCGGGATGAAGCCCCGGCGCGCCCTTCCACAAAGCGCGCCGGCTAAGATTCTCGCTTCGCTATGGGCGCCCTAGAAGATCCTGACGCCGATGAACCTGAGCAGCCCGATCACCAGGATCAGCAGTGCGATGGCGGCGATGATATTGGCCACATTGATGCTGCTGCGCGCGACGACGACTTTCTCGTCGCTGTTGATTTCCGCCATGTCCATTCCTCCACGATTGTTTTGTCTGTTTGGGGGAACGCGCCATCGGGCTGGCCGTTCCGACGGCGCATTGGCGTTCACTCCCGCCCGACGCCCGCTGAACCGACGCGGCTCATCATCGGTTCAAACTGGCGGGTGGAGAGCACCCGCCCGGAACGAACCGGATCGAGTCGCCAGCCGCAAAAAAATGCAGAGGCCATGTGTGGGTGCGATCGATCAGAATCGTTTATTTATATGACGTTTTTTTCAGGTCCATTTTTCACACGGAGCGCGACGCCCCGATCGTGCCACGAGTTCTGCACACCCTCCCATTTTCTCGGCATTCACCCTGGGAATGTATGATCTTGCACGGCGCGATTCATGAAATCTCGTTAATGAACGAGTAGTTTTCAGCGCAGCTATGTTCCATTTTTCTAACACATTTGGGTTTGTCGATGCGTTTCACGGTGACAATTTCCGGGAACTTGCAAGCCTATTAGATCTCTCCAAACGGCTTTTTCATTCCTTCATCTGAATGGTCCGATTCGGCCTAAACCTTGGAAATCGTGGCTTTTTAAACACAGTTGCGCGCAAAAAGCGCTGCCTCCCTTCCGGCTTCTTTACACCGCCACGGCGCCGATTAATCGCAGCGCCATCAGTCTCGGGGGCACCGGGATACTGGTTCCCGAGACTTGGCAAACACCCGAGGGTGTCGCGAAAAAGGCGACGCTCCGGGCTCAGTGAGGAGTTTTCGCGTGACCAATCTCAATCCATCGGTGCGCAAGGCCGGCCTGCTGGCGGGCACCGCCACGATTGCCGCCTTCGTATCGCTGACCGCGGCGCCGGCATTCGCGCAGGACGCGGCCACGGCAGCGACTGCGACGCCCGCCCCGCAGGCTGATCAGGCCGCCGACACCTCGACCCCCGACATCGTCGTCACCGGAACGATGTTCCGCCGCACCGACGCCGAGACGCCCTCGCCTGTCACCGTCCTCACCGGCGACGATCTCGAGAAGCGCGGTATCCAGACCGTCCAGGGCGCGATCCAGACGCTTTCCTCCAATAACGGCCCGGCGCTGACCAACAGCTTTACCGCAAACGGAGCCTTTGCCGGCGGCGCGTCATCGGTGTCACTGCGTGGCCTGACCACGTCGTCGACGCTGGTGCTGTTCGATGGCCTGCGCGCCGCCTATTATCCGCTGGCCGATGACGGCACGCGCAACTTCGTCGATCTCAACACCATCCCGGACGAGATTGTCGACCGCGTCGAAGTGCTCAAAGACGGCGCGTCCGCCACCTATGGCGCCGACGCAGTCGCGGGCGTCGTGAATATCATCACCAAGAAGCAGGTCACCGGCCTGCACGCTACCGCCGAGGCCGGTATCAGCCAGCGTGGCGACGCCTCCAACTATCGCCTGAGCGCGACCTATGGCTTTGGCGATCTCGCCTCACAGGGCTTCAACGTCTATGTCAGCGGCCATTATATCGAGAGTGCGGCGCTGTATAACCGGGATCGCGACTATCCCTTCAACACCGACAACCAGACCGGCCTTTGCTATCAAGGCGTCTGCGGGCCGAACAACATCCAGAATGGCGTGACCAACGGCGTCTATAACGGCCTGTCGTTCCGCACGACCGGCCTGCTGGTGCGGCCTTATGATGCGACCAACACGACCGCGCTGGGCCGCTACCAACTGCTGAACGGCTGCGGCAACCTGACGTCCTACACGCTGAGCGACGCTGAATATAACGATCCAAACAACGCCTCTGCCGGCGCCGCGCGGACCGTCTGCCAGCAGGACATCACCCATGACTTCGGCCAGATCCTGCCGAGGCAGTATCGCTGGGGCGGCTCGGCGCGCGGCACCGTCGCCCTCGGCAGCGACACCGAATTCTATACCGAGCTGAACTATGAGCGGAGCTATTCCTCCTATACCGGCCTCGCCAGCATCATCTACGCCAACGCTCCGGCCGGCATCAATTTTCCGGCTTACAGCACATTGCCTGGCCCCAACGTCCTGACCCTGCCGGTCTATGTGTGCCCCCGTGGCACCACGGTCGCCTGCACCGCCGCGAATGGTACGCTGAACCCGAACAACCCCTTCGCGGCGCAAGGCCAGGTCGCCCGCATCGCCGGCCGCCTGCCGACCAGCACTGAGTTCAACGCATCGCTCAGCCAGGTTTATCGCGCGGCGATGGGGGTGCACGGCACCTTCGGCGAGGGCTGGAACTATGCGGTGGACGGCACTGCGATGGTCAGCAACCTCGAGACGACCGCGAAGGGCTATGTTTACATCCAGCACCTGCTCGACGAGATCAACGACGGATCCTATAATTTCGTGAACCCGTCGCAGACCAGTCAGGCGGCGCTCGATTATCTGACGCCCACTCAGCGGCTGAAGCAGAACTCGCATCTGTACCAGATCCAGGGCAGCGTATCGAAGGACGTATTCCAGCTTCCCGGCGGCCCGCTGCAGGTCGCTGTCGGTGGCGCGTTCCGGCATGAGTCGCTGTACGATCCGAGCGGCAACCCGGACGCGAACGGCCCGACCGAGCGCTACTTCCGGCTCAACGCGTTCGGCGCGATCGGCAAGCGCGAGGTCGAGTCGGCCTATTTCGAGATCAACGCACCAGTCCTCAACGTCCTCGAAATCAACGGGTCGGGCCGGTATGACCATTACTCCTCGGGCCAGAGCAACTTCTCGCCAAAGGTCGGCGTGAAGTTCACCCCGATCAAGCAGATCGCATTGCGCGGCACCTTCTCGAAGGGCTTCCGTATCCCGAGCTTCGCGGAAAGCGGCGCGCTGCCGACGACGGGCTATGTCACCGTGAGCCCAAGCTCGCTGCTGCAAAACGCACCGGACTTTTATAATTCGCATCTGACCACCGGCGGCGGGCCAAACCAGTACCTCACCACCTACACCATTGGTCAAACCACGGTGGGCAACCCCAATCTGAAGCCGGAAAAGTCGCGCAACTTCACGGTCGGCGCGATCATCGAGCCGATTCCGAACCTCAGCTTCACGGTCGATTATTATAATATCGAGAAGACCAACGCGATCACCGCGGTCAACTTCCAGGCGGCGATCAACAATTACTATGCCACTGGCGATCTGACGTACAATAATGTCGTCATCACGCCCGACCAGGTCGATACGGAGCATCCGACCTCGCAGGCGCGCGTCGCTTTCGCGCAGGGCACCTTCATCAACGCCAACAAGATCAACACCTCGGGTCTGGATTTCGGTATCAAGGGGCGGTTCAAACTGGGCGACAATGTCCGGTTCACCACTTCGGCGGATGCGACCTATGTCATCAATCTCGATACCAGCTTCCCGGACGGGCATGTCGAACATTATGCCGGCACGCTGGGCAACTACAACCTGACGGCAGGTTCGGGCACGCAGCGCTGGCGCGGCAGCTGGCAGAACACGCTCGACATGGGTCCGTGGTCACTTTCGGCAACCGCTTATTATACGAGCGGCTACAACTACTCGGCTGAGGACCAGGGCAATGTGGCCGGTGATTGCGGTCTCGTTCCCACGAACAATGACGGCGACGCGTATCAGTCGTGCAATGTGAAGTCGTTCGTCAGCGTCGATCTGCACGGGGCGGTCAAGGTGGCCGACAGGTTCACCCTGTACATGGACGTGCTGAATGTCGCTGACCGCAAGGCATCGATCGATGCGGCCACCTATGGCGCCTATCTCTACAACCCGGTCGTCAGCGAAGCGGGCATCATCGGCCGCTCGTTCCGCGTCGGCGCGAAGGTGGACTTCTGATCGCAGCCGGGCCTGGTTCCGGGGGGCGCAACGGCCACACGGAACCGGGCCCGGCGTGAAAGGTTTTCGAGCTGCGCGATGAGGGAAACCTCATACTGCGTTGATATCTAGCCGATTCCCTCGATGGATATCAGCGCAGATGCGCTAACCTGGTGCTCGGCCCCCTCAGGGTGCCGGGCATCTTTTTATGGGCCGCGTTGACTCGGCGGCCACAAGCACGTCCCCGCCACGCGCCGAACGCTAGGCGAGCATCCGTGTCAGCCGGAAGATCACCAGGCAGAACAGCGCAAGGCCCGCGATCAGGCCGAGCATCTTCACCCAGACCATCAATGCTTCGCGGCCCGCGCTGGACGTATCGCCACTGGACGCCCCCTCATTGGACGGCGGTGTCGGATCGTCAGCCATCAGGCGGCGCGCCCGGTCAAAAACACGTGCATGATCTCTCCCCTGGATCGATCGCCGATCGTGGCACGGGTGCGACGCTTTGGGGAGTCCCGCAATGTCGATCCGCCCCTCTCCGGAACCTTGCGCCATGCGACACGCTTGGTATTTCCCCGCCAGGAGGTTCGCCATGGCCGATGCAGCACCACCGCTCCCCACCCCTGCGGATCTCGCCGCGCGGAGCTTTTACCGCTTCCCAAACGAAAGCGCTGAGTACCGCGCCGCCCGCACCGCCCTGCTGGCTGAGGAGATCGCGCTTCGCCGTGAGATCGAGCGCGTCGCCGAGCATCGCCGCGCCTTGCCGCCGGGAGGCGAAGTGACGAAGGACTATCTGTTCGAAGGCGAGCAGGGAAAGGTCCATTTCGCCGATCTGTTCGGCAGCCACGATACGCTCGTCATCTACAGCTTTATGTTCGGGCCCGAGCGCGAGCGCCCCTGCCCGATGTGCACTGCCTTTCTCGGCCCGCTCGATGCCAATGGCGCTGATCTCCAGCAGCGCGTCGCCCTTGCGGTAGTCGCACGCGCGCCGATCGAGCGCCTGCTCGCCTTCAAGCGCGAACGTGGCTGGCGGCATCTTCCGCTCTATCAGGACAAGACCGAGCACTATGGCCGCGACTATCTCGCCTGGACCGATAAGGGTGACAATCCCGGCTACAATGTCTTCACGAAGCGCGACGGCGTGATCCGCCATTTCTGGGGCGGCGAAATGAGTGGCGAAACCGCCGATCCCGGCCAGGATCCGCGCGGCGCGCCGGAGATGATTCCCTTGTGGAATGTGCTGGACACGACGCCTGCGGGGCGCGATCCGCATTGGTATCCGAGCCTGGATTATGACTGACTGACACCGTCCGAAAGCAGGGGGCCAATGGTAAACTCGTCCATTATGCGCGTTCCTGGGCTCCGCCGCCCCGGCGGATGGCTGTTGGCCGTCATGCTTGCGTGTCTGTGGCCGCACGACATGGCCTATGCCAGCGAGTCGCCAAGCTGCGGACAATGGCTGGAAAGAGTAGCCCGGGACGTGAAGCCCGCACCGGCAAAAGAATCAGCGCCGGCAAAAGCGCCTGCGGACGCGGAAGTGGCAGCGCTCTTTGCGTCCGATCCGTGGAACGTGGCATCGCTTACCGAAACCGACAAATTGGATGCCATCCGGTGCCTCCTTGCTGAGGAGCACGACCTGCGACCCGGTGCATTCAGCGGCGTAACCCGGCTCGACGTGTCGCAATTATTCGCGCCGACACGCGCGAACCTCGCAGCGTTATACGCCATCTCGTATGTGTATAGCGGCCGTTTCAACCATGCGTCGGCTATTGCCCTCAGAGGCGACAATGCTTCTCATAGCGATGCCCGTCACTTCTATGTGACGAACGCCGGCGCAGTTCACAAAGCCTATCGGGCCTACCGAATCTGGTTCTCCAGGGTACGCCAGATCGGATTGGCGCGCGCCCAGCAGGCCGGACTACAACCGTTGGACGGTACAGGACTGCGTTGGTATTGACTGCGCTTCGATAGAGTCGTCCACAATGAGCTGAATTTACGTCGTTTGCCCCCGGCACCGCTCCCTTAGGTAGAGATATGAAGCGTCTATGGTGCGTCTGTCTTATGCCGTTGCTGATGATCTCGGCATGGGGCCAGGGCGCTCCGCAAGGAACGCCACCCGCCCTGCCTGATCAGCCCGATGCGGTGGTCGATCATTTCTACAAAATGGTGGTCGCCCGTCATCCGTCCGGCATACCGGACCTGAACGTCTTCGGCCCCTATCTCAGCAAGAAATTGCTTCACGAATTCGATCTGACCAGGACCTGTCTCGAAGACTGGCGACGCGAGAATCCGGACCCAAAACTGAAGCCTCCGGTCAACCTGGCCGACTATGCCGTCTTCTCGGGCGGCAAGAAGGACTCGGATGCGCAGACTTTCCGCATCGAGCGAACCGAATCCGACCCGGACGGCTCTTACCGTGTACATGTGAAACTCGCCTGGGAAGACGCGTCGAACAGAGTGACATGGCGTGTGGCGGCGGTCGTGGTGCGGGAAAACGGCCGGCCTCTCGTGGACGACGTTCTGTACCTGAAGGGCAATGATCAAGACATCGACTTGCGGCTGTCCGAATTACTGGCGCTTGGATGCAAAGGCGCGCGCTAGGTCGAAGACTGCCGCATGGGACAGAAACTGGTGCCCGCCCGCTCATATCCCGTTCAGCCGGAGCATGCTATGCACGCCCTCAGCATTTGAACCGGGAGATTGTGTCATGCGCCTGTTCCCCTCACTCATTATCGGCGCCGCGCTGATCGGCGCGAGCGCTTCCGCGCTTGCGGCGGACCGCGACAACAGCAAGAATGAAGCAAAGCTCACCGCCGCCATCGCCGGCCGTGTCGCCGGCAAGCCGGTCAGCTGCATCAACCTGCGCGACGTCCGCTCGAGCCAGATCATCGACGATACCGCGATCGTTTACGACACAGGCGGCGGCCGGTTGTTCGTCAACCGGCCTCGCATCGGTGCTGAATCGCTCGACAGCGACGATATCCTCGTCACCAAGACCTATGGCTCCGAACTGTGCAGCCTCGACACGGTCAACCTGATCGATCGCGGCTCGAACTTTTCGCGCGGCTTTGTCGGGCTCGGTGAGTTCGTGCCCTACACCAGGGTGAAGGTCGCCAATCGCTGATTGAACATGGCTGAGCGGGACCTCTCCCGCTCAGCCCAATCGCGCCAATCCGCCGTTCGAGATTGCGCATATCACTGCTAGAACCTCCGTCACCAACGGAGGACAGCCATGCGTCTGATCGATCGTGAAGAAGTCGCAGAGCGCCTCACCTATCCCGTCTGTATCCCGATCGTCCGCGAGGCGATGATCGCCTTTTCGCGCGGCGAGACGCGGCAGCATCTGCGCTCGATCATTCCGCTCTCCGGCCCCAGGCTGTTCGGCATCATGCCCGGCGCGATGGCGGCGGACGGGCCCTACGGCGCCAAGCTGATCAGCGTCAGCCCGGACAATTTCGCGAAGGGCCTCCAGTCCCACCAAGGCCTGATCGTCCTGTTCGATCCCGAGACCGACGCGCCGGTCTGCGTCGTCCATGCCGGCGAAGTCACCGCGATCCGCACCGCGGCGGCGAGCGCCGTTGCCACCGACGCGCTTGCCAGGGCCGATGCGACGCGGCTCGCGATCCTCGGCTATGGCGAGCAGGCCGCGACCCATATCCGCGCCATCGCCGAAGTCCGGCCGTTGAGCCACGTCAGCATCTGGGGCCGCTCGTCGGAACGCGCGGCCGGGTTTGTCGATCGCATGGCCGCTGAGCTCGACGTGCCGATCTCCGTCGCGATTTCGGTCGAACATACAGTCGCTGAGGCGGACATCGTCTGCACCGTCACCGGCGCGGCCGAGCCGATCCTGCACGGCGCCTGGGTACGCCCCGGCACGCATCTCAATCTGGTCGGATCGAGCCATGCGGGCCCAGCCGAGGTCGACAATGATCTGGTCGTCCGCGCCCGCTTCATCGCCGACAGCCGCGAAGGCGTGCTCGCCCAGGGTGGCGAATTCCTCCGCGCCAAACGCGCCGGCCTGATCACTGACGCCCATCTCGTCGCCGAGATCGGCGAGGTGCTTGCCGGTACCATCCCGGGCCGCACATCGCACGACGAAATCACCGTCTACAAGTCGCTCGGCCATGTCGTGCAGGATCTCGCCAGCGCCTGGGCGCTTTACGCTGAGGATGTCGGCACCGGAGCGAGGCCATGAGTGTTCGGATCAGATAATAGCTGATACGCAAGGCTGATGCGGATCCGGTTCAGGCAAGTGGTGTTGGCGACGGTGCTCTTGGCCGGCATCGGCACGATCGCCTTTATCTGGCTCTCGCCCTTCGTTGGACAGGACGCGTGCCTTGATAGTGGCGGGGCGTGGGACGACGGGCAGTGCCGGCACTGACGAGTCCTTGCTCGGCCTTATGTGTCTGCCAACGGCCGATCACACAAGGCTACCGATGCGAAGCGAATAGCCGTCGTTGTGCCGCGTTGATGGAACCCTCATCCCAATCAATCTCCCGCATGGTTGCGGGAAATATGTCGCGTCGTTCGGCATAATCGTAAAAGAGTGTGCCGTGGATGCCCTGAGCATCTCGCTTCAGCACGGGCCGATCCCAGAGCGGCGAAAGCACGGCGCCGGCCTGATCCTCGCCCAGTCGCGCGATCAGGTCTTCGGCCACCTCCATGTCCCGGCCATCCGGAAAGATCGCTTCGAACGCTTCATCGGTCGCCTGAAAGATACTGAACGTCGCGTTCCGCGCGCCATCGACAATCTGAATATTCTTCATTGGCGGGTCGGCTCCCAAGCTGACAGTCACAGCATCCTGGATATTCGCGCATGGACCCTGGCACGGCCGTGCGGATCTTCGCAATGGGACGGGCGGCGGGTGTGGAGTGAATTCAACCCTTGCCGGCCTCTGCTATGCTCCTGCCCGATCCGATGCCCGATTTTTTCATTGGCGGGGCGATCGCAACGCCGCCGTTCGGGCAGCGGTGATCGCGGGCGCTCACCGCGCGAAATCGCTGGATCAAGAAAAAAAGGACAGAATTCACGTGACTCGCAAAATTCAATACTTCGGAATCAAGAAAACACTCAGTTTTCATCCATCGGGGTGCGAGATGCATTCACGAACAGATGTTGGAATATCGACATGTTGCGGCTTATAACGTCGAAAAATCTCCGGATCGCGTTAAAATTCACACCTACACGGTGGCTCGCAAAAATGCCGTTTCGCCATTCACGGTACTGACATGAGGTCGCAAATGGGCGCTCATTAGCCATCAAAATCCGGCGCTCGGAAAATGAATGTTACAGAAATATTGAGAGCACCCTCGGAACGATTGCGAACGAATTATGCGAGGTTCCAACCTGTTAATATCTTTGGAGAAAGTGGCTAAATTGATGGAGAATTACGCCCGTTTCACCGCTTTTTTGCGCGTTTTCGCCCCGGATTCTCCAACATTCGCCAAGTATTCGTGATGGATTTACGCCCCGCCATCCACGCTCGGCAGCACCAGGGCGACAGCTCAGGGCAGCTCGTAAACCCCGCCCGGCACCCCCGCCACGAACCGCGCGGGATCGATCCCGTTCGCCGCCAGCGCTGCCTCCAGGCCGATCGCCGGCGCATCCCGCGCCTCGTCGGTAAGCTGGAACGTCCCCCAATGAATGCCGATCGCCTGCTTCGTGCCCGTATCGAGCATGATCCGCACTGCCTCTTCCGGATTGACGTGCTGCGGCTCCATAAACCAGCGCGGCTCATAGGCGCCGATCGGGATCAGCGACATGTCAGGCGCCCCGAAGCGTTCGCGCATGTCGCGGAAGATGGTGCCGCCGCCATAGCCGGTATCACCCGCGAAATAGACGAGGCCGGTGCCGGTGCGGATCATGTACCCGCACCACAGCGCCATCCGCCCGTCCCGCACACCACGCGACGACCAGTGATTGGCGGGAACGAGATGCGCCTCCACGCCCTCGCCAAGATCGACCGTGTCCCCCCAGTCACCCGTCACGATCCGCGCATCGGGTACCGCCCGCCGCACGATCGCGTCGTTGCCGAGCGGCATCACGAACAGCGGCCGGTGCGCGGCCTGAAGCCGCTTCAGCGTCGCCACATCGAGATGGTCGTAATGATTGTGCGAGAGCAGCACGACATGGATTGGCGGCAGCGTGGCAAAGTCGATGCCCGGCCGCGTTACCCGTTTCGGGCCGGCAAAACTGAAGGGGCTGGCCCGGTTCGACCACACCGGATCGGTCAGGATGTTGAGCCCCGTCGCCTGGAGCAGCAGCGTGGCATGGCCCACCATGGTGATCCGCAAGCCGTCCACCCGCGCCTCGGGCACTGCCTCGGCCACCGGCACCGATTGCGGCCATGGTGCAGGTTGCGCACTCCGCTTCCACCGCATGAAGGCGCCAAAACCGGCGTCTGGGGCCCTCTGGCCTGGATTGAAGAAACGCGTGCCATCGAAATGGTCGCTCGGCGGGCCCTGATAATAGGGATTGGTCATGGTCATGCAGTGTCCAGGATGACACAAATTGCCCGGCGTTGCGATTCCTCGTCCCAACAGCGAAGCGGCGTCATGACGTCACCTCTGGACATTCCCAGTGGCGCCGGACAGGTAACGCGCAGCCTGCCTGCGAAAATGTCGCGGCGGTCGGGGGGAAACCATGAGGATAGCTCGAAGCCTGTTCGCTCTCGCTCTGGGGCTGGCTGCATCGCCGGCGACCGCGTCCGACTATGTCGTCGTCCACAAGGAGATCATGGTCGATCGTCCGGCCGATGCGGTGTGGCTGCGGGTCGGCGGTTTCTGCGCAATCGCCGAGTGGCTCAAGGTCAAGTGCGAGATCATCGCCGGCAAGGGCGGCGTCGGCACGGTGCGGCAGCTGAACGGCACCACGATCGAGCCGATGGTCGGCAACACGCCCCTCTCCTACACCTATGCGCAGACAGCGGGCGGCATGGCGGGCTTCGCCTATCACGGCACGCTCGCGGTCGAGTGGGTCGGGCCGAAAAGGTCGCGGATCATCTACACCTTGGTCTACGACGCAGCTTTGATGTCCTCGGACGACGTCCGCCGCGCGCAATATACGCGTATCAACACGCGCTTCCAGGGCGCGATCGAAACCATGAAGGCGCTCGCCGAAGCGCGGAAATAGTGCTGGATGCTAGAAGGGCGCCGGTTGCCCGACGCCCTTCGGTGCGACCCGATTTTCGGGTTATTTCTTGGCGGCCTTGTCGATTGCGTCGGCCTTGTTCTCGCCGGCCTCGCGAACCGCATCAGCCTTGTTGCTGATTGCTTCCGCCTTGTTGTCCAGTGCGTCCGTGACGGCAGCGCCGGCATTGTCGGCCTCGTCATGAACATTGGACGCCATTGCGTCCATCGAATCTGCGGCGTTGTCGGCAGCCGCGGCCACGTTCTCGGCGGCGGGCGTCTTGTGGTCGCACGCGCTCAGGGCGAACAGGCCGGCACCGGCGAGGAGAAGAAGTTTCTTGTTCATAAGCATCATCCCTTTGTGGAATCCCCAATGCTCGACGCCCGATGTTCGAGCTCAAGTCCGGGGCCCGTTGTCGCGAAACCGCTGACCGGCGTGAAACGTTCCACGCGGCCCACGCCGGCAGCGGCTCCAGATCGCCGGGCGCGGCCGGCCTTATTCCGCTAAGCGGCGGTTTCGGCAAGCATAATCCTGCACAAATGCGACGAAAAAAAACTCAGCCGGCGGGCGCAAGCGGCGACGTCGTCGCCAGGAACATGATCGTGAACAGCGTGAGTCCGTTGGCGTCGGATACGTTTATATTCCACGGCGTACCCGTCCAGAAATCGGCCGCGCCTTGATTCAATATGTCGGTGATCCGCCGTACTGCCTCGGTTCGCGCGGCGGCCAGATCGGGAAGGTCGCTGCCGACCCGATCAGGACAATCCACGCCATCATGCACGTTGAAATGATAAATCGGCATCGCTTATGCTCCCCGATCCCGAGCGAGAGCTTCACGCCTTCCAATCGCATGCGCCCCCGCCCAAGCTTATGGCAGACGGCGTATATCATTGTAGTTAATTTGCAATTCCGTTTCACACGATACCACTTGAACACCGCATGCAATCAGCGTAACGCCCGCGCTCGCCGATTTTCGGCGATTGTTCCAACGCCTGATCAGGAAAGGAGTGCTCCCATGCGACCCGCAACCGCAACCAGCTCGATCACTCCCATATTCCTTCCTGTTCAGGACCATATTGCATGGGCACTTCCTGCAATGGCGAGCCCGCTCGCCTGATCTTCCGCAGCCACTGCGCTGCGTTTTCGACTGAAGTTATCGCACTGACTGCATCGCCATCCCGGCGATCGGCATCGCCTGCGTCTCTCCTCGTTTCCGGGGAGACTCGTCATGCGCGCTGACATGTTCAAGGTCATCGTAGAGCGCCCACGCTGGGGCGCCAGCCACGCACCGCCCGTAAAGCTCAAGAAAGACCGCGATACGGACCGCAAGTTCATCGGACTCAAGCGGCATGCCATTGAGCAGGCCCCCTACTACAAATCGCTCAACGAGAACCTCGCCCCGCTCGTCCGTTTCATCCGCAAGCAGGTGGGGCGCCGCTGGGACGATGTCTTTAGCGAGATTTGCGCCCATCTCGACACCGGCAGCACCGTCAAGATGCATGTCCGGACTCATCTGAAGGACTTTGTCTTGTTTGGCATCTCCTATGGGCGGCACGGCGAATTGCTGCACAAGGGGCATCCGATCGAGGTCGACCGACGCAACTTCTACTGGCCCGAATTCTATGTGGATCCCGAAGACGGCTTGCTGAAGGATAGCGTCGCATTTTGGCGCGCACGTGGAGAGGAGCGGCATGGGCGCCGCGCGGCGAAGCGCAAAAATGCGCAGCCGCAAGGCAACCCCGATCTGCGCCAGATCAATGACACCGAGCTTCTGTTCCGGCGGAACGGCTGCTGGTTCTTCTACGAGCTGGATGTCCGGCCGAGGATTGATGACGACGCGCTGCGCGAGGCGCTGTCGACCGGAAACTGGCGCTATGCAGGTACCTGGTCTGTGGTCCGGCACCACCAGCTCTCAAAGCGTGAGCTGAGATGGTTCGGGCTGAGGGATGAAGGTACGGCGGCATGACCGGCGCCAGCATCCGCATCATCGCGTCCGACGAAAGCTGGATCGATCCGGTCGCGATCGACCAGCTTCGCCAGACGGCGGCGCTGGACGGAATCGACGAGATTGTCGGCCTGCCCGATCTCCACGCCGGCCGCGGCATCGCGGTCGGCGCGGCTTTCTGGTCGCGCAGCCATGTCTATCCGCACCTTGTCGGTAGCGACATCGGCTGCGGCATGGCCTTGTGGGAAACGGAGACTGCGGTCCGCAAGTTCAGGCTCGATGCCGCGGACCGCAAGCTCCACGGCCTCGAAGAAGCATGGGAGGGCGATCACGCCGCAAGCCTCACCGGCGCCGGTTTGCCCGCGTCGCTGATGGGCGAAGCGCTCGGCAGCATCGGCGGCGGCAATCACTTCGCCGAGCTGCTCCGCATCGATGCCGTGGCTGACGGGCACGCTTTCGACACGCTCGAGCTCGACACGGCGAATGTCTTCCTCATGATCCATAGCGGTTCGCGCGGACTCGGCCATGCGATCCTGGAGCGGCAGCTTGCCCGGCAGAATGTGCAGGCCCTTATGGCCGGCGATGATGCCTGCACGGCCTATCTGGCAGAGCATGACCAGGCGATCGATTGGGCGGTGTTGAACCGCGAGGTCATCGCCACGCGCTTCTTCGAAAAGCTCGGCATGAAGGGACGGCGGCTGCTCGATATCTGCCACAATAGCGTGACGCCGCATCATGGCGGGTGGCTCCACCGCAAAGGTGCGGCGCCCGCCGATCGCGGGCCGATCGTGATCCCAGGCTCGCGCGGAGATCTCACCTATCTGGTACAACCACGGTCTGAGCTGGCGGGAGATGCGCTGCAGTCGCTCGCCCATGGCGCGGGACGCAAATGGGGCCGCAGCGAGGCGCGGGACAAGCTCAAGCGCCGCTTTACCATCGCCGAGCTCGAGCGGACCGGGCTCGGCAGCCGCGTGATCTGCGAGGATCGCGCCCTGATCTACGAGGAGGCGCCGCAAGCGTACAAGGACATCCACCAGGTGATCGCCGACCTCCACCAGGCCGGCCTGATCGACATCGTCGCGACGCTGCGTCCCCTCATCACCTACAAGACGAGGCGGACATGAGCGAGATCATCCTTCATCTCTCGTCAGGCCAGGGTCCGGAGGAGTGCCAATGGGTCGTCGCTCAACTGGCGACGGCGTTCGCACGGGAAGCCATCGTCCATGGCCTGGCGTGCGAACCGGTCGAGCCCGTCAACGGACCAAGCAGCTCAGCGCTGCTCCGCGTCATCGGCGCCGGCAGTGAGGCGTTCGTCGCGGCGCGGACGGGCACGATCCGCTGGATCGGCACCAGCCCCTTCCGCCCGACGCACAAGCGCAAGAACTGGTTCGTGGCTGTGACCAGAGCGCCCGAGGTCGAGAGCGTCGCCGAGTTCCGCGATGCCGATGTCCAGTATCAGGCATTCCGTTCCTCGGGTCCGGGCGGGCAGCACGTCAACACCACCGACAGCGCCGTCCGCGCGACGCACATCCCGACCGGCCTCGCCACCGTGTCACAGGATCAGCGCTCGCAATTCGCCAACAAGAAGATTGCGCGGCTGAAGCTCGCCATGCTCTTCGATGAGCGGCGGCGCCAGGGCAGCGCCGACAGCAAGCGCGCGCTGTGGAGCCGCAATCACGAACTGGAGCGAGGCAATGCAGTGCGGACTTATGAAGGCCCTGGGTTCAGGCTCAGGGCGCCCGGCGGACGGTGAGGATCTTGATCGGAGGCGTCAGCATTTGTCCGACCATCCCGGGCGGCCCGGTGGTCGGCGAGGTGGGCGCCTCCAGGATCCGCCGGACCAGGTCCATGCCGGCGGTCACGTGCCCAAAGGCTGCATAGCCGAGATTGTCGCCGGGCTGGCTGGGCTGCGCGTCGAGCGTCGAGATGTCGCCGACCGCGATGAAGAAGTCGGCGGTGGCGGTGCCCGGCGCATCGCGCGCCATCGCGATCGCGCCGTCCTTGTTGCTGAGCCCGGTCTGGGTGGTCGGCTCATGCGCGACCGGCGGGAACAGGCGTTTGGGGTCATTCTGAGCGCCGCCCTGGATCAGCCCGAGCCCTTCGCCAAGCTTCATGGCGCGATAGATGGTGATGCCGTCGAACCGCTTCGCATCGACATAACGGAGGAAATTCGCCGTCGTCTTGGGCGCGCGGCTCTTTTCCAGCGCGACCGTGATTGGTCCTTCGCTGGTGGTGATCACCACATTCACGGTCACCGGAGCCTCCATAGGCGCGGGCGCCGGGACAGCGGGTGTGGCGGTCTGAGCGGCCGCGACTCCGAAGCAGGACCAGATCAGGGCGAGCATTGCGAATCGGCGAAGCATGGCCGCAGCCTAACTGCTCGCGCCGGACACGACCATCCTCTGACGCGGCGTTCAAATGCGCCCAGAAAAATCCGCCATGTTTTACAGAAAGTTGGGGGAGAGCGCCGATGGCTGCTCAATCCCCCATGCTCCAACCCCGCCGTTGCCGGGTTCTCCGGCTGGCTCCGCTCCACGAACTTTTATTATGTCAGCGACGCTGTAGCGAGAACTTCCTAACCCAAATCGCGGACAAAAAAAAGGGCCAGCCCCCTAAAGGGCCGGCCTTGGAAAGTTTTAGGAGAGGATGCCTGAAAGGCCTGATCCTTGTGCGCTGCAGCATAAATTGCTGCAAGTGCGAAAAATGATAGGTGGATTGCGTTTACTGCAATCGTCGGAACGGAATCGAGCGCGCCGCAATGGGAAAAATGGCCATTGTTTGAACCGAATGCTAGCGATCCGTAGCGTAAAGCGCTGCGGGAAAGGCTTTGCCATGACGCAAGGGTGACGCAAGAAGATGCGCGCGCCGATCGCCTGGGCGATGAACTTTCCGTACTTGCCCGTCGAGCAAGCCGCCCTATCCTGCCTCCATCACCGAGGAAACCATCACATGCGCAAGCTCTTTGCAGCCCTGGCCCTGCTCGCCTGCACCGCCGCGACGACCGAGTCGGCGCCTATCGCAACGCTTGATGGTCACCGCCTGACGCCCGCCGCAATCGATGGCGAGGTCGGGAGGCTGATGACCGAAGCAAAGGTGACCGGCCTCGGCCTCGCGCTGATCCGCAATGGCCGGGTCGTCTTCGCTAAAAGCTATGGCAAGCGTGACACAGCGCAGGACCTGCCGCTCGAGACCAGCACTGTGATGTACGGCGCCTCGCTGACCAAGGCGACCTTCGCCTGGTATGTGATGCAGCTCGTCGATGAGGGGCGCGTTGACCTCGACCGACCGATCGCTGCCTATCTCCCCAAGCCGCTGCCCGAATATGAGGACTATGCGGATCTTGCCAGCGATCCCCGCTGGCACCAGCTGACCTTGCGCATCCTGCTCGATCATAGCAGCGGTTTTGCCAATCTCCGTCGTTTCGAGCCCGACAAGAAGCTCCACATCCACCGCGATCCCGGCACCCGCTATGGCTATTCCGGCGAGGGACTCGAGCTCGCGCAGTTCGTCCTCGAAAAGGGCCTTGGCCTGGATACCGCCACCGAGATGCAGCGCCGCATCTTCGGTCGCTTCGGCATGCACCGCACCGGCATGACCTGGCACGACGATTTCGGCGCGAATGTCGCCCTGGTCTATCCCGAGGACGAGCCGGGCCGCGTGTTCAAGCACCGCACCCGTGCCGACGCTGCGGGATCGATGGCGACCACACTCGACGACTGGTCGCGCTTCCTCGCCGCGATGGTGCGCGGCGAAGGGCTCAGCCGCAAGGCCCGGGCCGAAATGGTCCGCCGCTCGATCGCGATCGACAGCCCGTCCCAGTTTCCGACCCTCCTCGACGCCCGAACCGACCAATGGCAGAAGATCGGCCTGGGCTATGGGATCGGCTGGGGCGTGTTCGAGACGCCATATGGTCACGCCTTCTTCAAGGAAGGCCATGACGACGGCACCTCCAACTACGCCTTGTGCATCGACCGGCGACGCGACTGCATCCTGTTGCTCGCGAACGACAACCACGCCGAGGGGATTTTCCTGCCGCTGGTCGAGCGCCTGCTCGGGCCAGTGAACCTGCCATGGCAATGGGAGGGTTATCGGCCGTACAATCAGCCGGCCTGAGCATCCCGTCGCCGGAGCGCTTGACCCGCCGCCCAGCATCGCGGACGAGCAGCGCCATGAATGAGACAGCATCCTCGCCGAAAATGCAGCTGCGCGACAAGGGCACCATCGCGTTGCTGGCACTCGGCATCCTGGCCGCCGCGTCGCTGACGGCGCTCGCTTACTGGCCCGGGCTGATGACCTGGGACGCGATCCGCCAATATGGCCAGGCGATCGACGGCGATTTCGATGACTGGCATCCGCCGGTGATGGAATGGCTCTGGCGGCAGCTGATCCCGATCCACACCGGCCCGGCACCCATGCTGATCCTGCAGCTCACGCTTTATTGGGGCGGGTTCGCGCTGATCGCTGGATGGGCTCTGCGCAGGCGGCGGCACTGGCTGGCGGTATCCCTCGCTGCCTGCGGGCTGCTGCCGCTCTCCATGGCGCTGATGGGGGCGGTGCTGAAGGATTGCCTGATGGCGGGCGCGCTGCTCACCACGACCGGGCTGTTGTTCTGGAGCGACGACAGCGAAACGCGGCGGCGCTGGTTGCTCCGCACGCTGGGCATCGCGCTGCTGCTGTTCGCGKCGATGCTACGCTTCAACGCCTTTCTCGCCGCCCTGCCCCTGTTCGTCGCGCTGCTGCCGGTGCGTTGGCGCAGCAGCTGGCTGCGGATGGGCGCCTCGGCGATCGTCGCCACCCTCTTGCTGATGCTGGCACTGCCCCTCGCCAACCGGGCGATCGGCGCCGAACCCAGCGGTGTCGAACTCTCGCTGGTCATCTTCGATCTCGGCGGCATCACTGAGCATAGCGGCGTCAATGTCTTCCCGCCGATGGACGTGGCCGATCCGGTCAAGACCAATCACATCTGCTATTCACCGGTCAAATGGGACTCCTACAGCTTCTGGGTCGATCCGCTATGCCCGCTCGGCTTCGATCCAATGAAGGCGGTGGTGAAAGCGCAGGGAATCAAGCCCTACCGCTTCCTGGCCGGCGCGATCCTGGCGCACCCAATCGCCTATGCCGAGCACCGGCTCGCGCATTTCAACATCAACACCCGCTTCCTCATCCACAATCAGGTCGAGCGCCCGATCCAGGTCGTGGCAGCGCCCAATGACTGGAACTACAAGGTCACACCCAATCCGATCCTGTCGGCGATCGACTGGGCTGCCCGCGCCAGCGCACACACACCGCTTGGCTGGCCGATCGCCTGGATCGCGCTTGCATTCGGGCTGTTAACGCTGAGTCCTGCCCTACCCTCACGCCGGCTGATCGTGCCTCTTGCGCTGTCGGCATTGCTCTACGGCCTCGGCTACGGCGTGTTCAGCGTCGCGGCTGAGCTCCGCTATCACCTGTGGACGATGATCGCGGCGCTGATTGCGGCGGTGCTGGCGGGGGGCGATCTGTTCGGAATGCCGGTGGTGCCGTGGCGGCGGGTCGGTTGGAGCATGGCACCGTTGCTGGTGGTGCTGCTTCTGGCGACGGCGTGGCGGGTGCTGCCGTTAGGATAGGCTCCATGAGGCGATGGCGCCGATGGCCGGCCGAGCCGATCCGCTATCCGCCCTTGCGGATCTCGAACACGACATGCCGTACGACCACATCCTTATAGGCGCGATCGAGCAGCTCGGGCCTGCGAACGCCGCCGATCTTCTCCATCGCCCGCTGCGACCGGTAATTGCGCTCGCCGACCATGAAGATCGCGGTTTCCGCAAAGCCGAAGGCGTGATCGAGCATCAGCGTCTTGATCTCGCGGTTAAAGGCGCCGCCCCAATAATTACGGGCGAGGAAGCTCCAGCCGATCTCGATCTCGCCCAGCGCCGCGTCATAACCGTGATAGCGGCTCGACCCGATGATCCGGCCAGTCTCACGATCGAGAATGGCGAACGCCGCGCCGCTCGTGAGCGCGCCATCAAAATATTCGCGGAACATAGGTTCAGTGTAGCGATCGGGTGCCGGATGGACCGCCCAGATCAGCGGATCGGCCGCGGCCGCGAACATCTCCTCCCAGTCGCCTGCCGCGATTGGCCGAAGCACGACATGCTCGCCTGACAGGGTCGGCTGAAGATCCGGATCGTGCATGTGCCCCTCCCGCGTGCAGCCATCCCCTATACCCGGCAGGCCTGCGCCGCACGACTTTCCGATTGACATATCGCTACGATAATCGTAGTATTGCCAATGACCCTTGTCGCTCAAATCATCGTCACGGAGCTGGTTCGCGACACCACGCTGTCGACGCGCCAGGCCAGCAAGGTCGCAGACACGATCATACGCACCCAATGGGATCGACAGCCGCGGACTTATGGGCATTATCTCGCTACGGCCCGGCGCCGGCAGACCGGTGCGGGCTTTGCGAGCCCGCTACTGACCGTGACCGACGAGCAACTCGCCCGCGCCGATGCGGATATCGGCTGGCGGCTCGACCATGACGGGCGAGCCGCAGCCAAGGCAGCGCGCGATGCGGAGTTCGGGGCCGCGCCGTTTCGGCTGACGAGCTATGGACTGGAGCGAATTCAGTGAGCGGACCGCTTCAACGGAGAACAACGCCCTTGAGGGACAACAACAACGTCATTGGATTGGAGGAAGACGGCACGAAGCCATGATGATCGTAAAAAGCTTTTGCCTCGATTGAAATCGCATGGACGAGGATACCCCGGATGCCGATGATCTCCGCTGCCTGCGCGGCGCGGAGCACCGCATCCTGCAGCAAGGCGACGCCGATCCCTTTCCTCTGCCAAAGATGATCGATCGCCAGGCGCCCCATGACCGCCATGGGGACCGGATCAGGCATATTGCGGCGGACATTGCCGGGTGCCTCGATCGCGGCAATCGCCCCCGAAGACAGGCAATAATAGCCGATCACGCGTCTACCAGCGGCGATGACGTAAGTGCGCGACGCACCGCCTGCCTGGTTGGCCCACGCGCGCCGCTTCAGCCAATCGTTCAGGCTGGCAATACCACATTCAAATTGCTCGAGATCGTGATTGTCGTGCAACGGTTCCGGCGCGGATAAAGGCGAAGCACCGACGCTCACTGGCTCCATGGCTTGGGCGCCCGCATCAGCCTTTCGAAACCGGAGCCGCCGGGAGGCTGGTCGAGCACAGCGACAAAATGGTCATAGGTTTCCTGATCCACCCGAAGCAGAGTCTGGTCTAGCAGGGCTTCCTCGGCCGCGCGGCGGGATGCGTCGATCATGAAGTCGGAACGGGTCTTGCCCTGAATCCGCGCCGCAGTGTCGATCAAGGCGCGGATGTCCGTGCGGACACGCAGATTGACCGGCCTTGCCTGGCTCTCGGGATCGGTTGCAGCTTTCGTCACCATTGTCTCCGTGCCTTTGGATATAGCACGAAAGATACACAATGTGTATCTCGAAATCTGGAAGAAATTTGGTGGGCCCGGCAGGACTTGAACCCGCAACCTACCCGTTATGAGCGGGCAGCTCTAACCAGTTGAGCTACAGGCCCCACCGTCCCGCTCGTTAGCGGAGGGGCGGCGGCGGTGGCAAGGGCAGGTCGAACAGATCGTGCTTGAGATTGCCATTGATGCGCGGCGCCGCAGTTTTCGCTATGGGGATACCGTGCGCAATCAACAGCGTGGCCAAGCGGCATCGCGGGAGAGGCAAATGATCGAAACACGGCTCAATGGCCAGTTTCCCTCCGACTATGTGGTGGGCGAGCGGATCAATCTGACCCGGTTCATGAGGGGTGCTGGCGCGAATCCGGCCGTTAGGCGGGTTGCCAACCCACCCACGCAAATCGTCGATGCCCGTCCTGTCCAGGCGGCGGCCGCGTCCGAGCGCGAATTCTTCGACCGCCACGGCTTCGTGCTGCTGGATGCCCCGACCGGCGTCACCGATTGGGGCGATGCGGCTGATGTCGGCGCGACCTACATTCCCGAGGTCGAGACATTGATCCGCACCCACCTCTATCCCGAGCGCAAGATCGCCATCATGCAGCCGCCCAACGTCCTTCGGCGCGGCGCCGGTACTGATATCCCGCAATATGGCACCGGCGTTCATCAGGATTACGGGACCACTGCCGACGAATTCCAGCGAAGTGTAGCGGCTTATGGCGGAACCGAGGCTGGCGCCGGGTGGCGCACGAGGTTCGAGCAAGACGATGTCGAAGGTTTCGTCATGCTCGATTTCTGGCGCATCACCATGCCCGAGCCGCTCAAACATATGCCGCTCGCCCTGTGCGATCCGACCAGCGTCGACCCTAGCGATCTCGTGCCGACCGCGCTTGAGGGAATAGCGCCGGGCGGTGCTGTCACCGATCACGTCTCGCTACGCTACAATCCCGGCCAGCGCTGGTTTTATTATCCCGACATGACGCCGAACGAAGTGCTCGTCTTCAAACTGTTCCAGCTGATGCGAGATGAAGAACCGCAGGAGTATCGCGCCTGCTTCCACACTGCCGTCGATGATCCGGCGACGCCGCCCGACGCACCGCCACGCCAGAGCTGCGAGCATCGTGTTTCGGTGATGTTGTTCAGGGAGTAGGTGGACTCGATCCGAATTCATCCGCGTCCAGGTGAGGGAAGTTAGCCGCCCGACCCCGCCGCGATGATCGCATCGAGCGACGCGGGGGCAACATCGCGCCGTTCGAGATCGCCGAGCACCCGGTCCCACCAATGATGGAACGCCGCCAGATCCGCCGCGTCGCGCACATAAGGGGTGTGGCCGGGCGCGACCGAGGGCGAGTGGAAGGAGAAGTTGAGCAGCCGCAGCCCCTCCCCCACCGCCACCGCGATCGCCTCCAGCACCTCCGCCAGCGGCATTTCCTCCGGCGTGAGCGCTACGCGCGACAGCAGATGCGCGCGGGCGAACACGCCCTTCCCCTTCGGGACACGGCCCAGTGCCCGGTACAGGCCGACGCCGCCGCGACGGGCAAGGCCGGTGAAGACCGTGGTCAGCGGCAGTTCGATGATCACGCCGCCGGGGCCCGCGCGATAGGCGTGGGCGCCGATCGCGCCGAAATCGGGGCCGCCCTCGGTAAGATACTCGTAACCGGGCCTGACCGAACTATCGAGCCGATAGCCACGCGCGGCAAGCAGGCCGAGCGTCGCTGGGCCGATGCCGTACCGTCCGGCCCGAAAGGCGCGCGGCGCTGTGCCGAAGCTGCGGGTGATCGTCTCGGTCAGCACATCGATCTTCGCCGCTTCCAGGTTCGGGGGCAGATTGCCGGCAAAGCTGTTGGCCTGCGTCAATGCCTCGTCGAACGGCGGATTGACCCAGGGATGGAGCTGAGTCCCGATCGCCGAAACGCCGTCAGCCGTCACACCCCGCAAAATGTCGACGGCCTGTGGGTCGGTCGCGATCGGATAATCGACCATATAGGTGAGCGGCACGCCACGATCGGCGAAGCGGCGGTGTGCCTCGGGCAGCGCAGCGATGGCCGAGACGCTATGGTTGTCGCGCTCGAGCGGCGCGTTCCAGTCGAACTCCTCCTCGGTATCGACCAGGATGGTGAAGCGCGTGCCGAAGCTCTCGGGCCAGGCGATCAGATCGGCGGCGGCAGGCGGCGGAACGCGGTAGCCCGGCACCGCGGGGACGGATGATGTGGACACGGCCACGATCAGCTGGAAAAAACCTGCTCCACAGGCTCGATAACGGCGGCCGGCAGCCGCAAAGTCAAGGCATTGTCGCCGATGGTGAGCGTGCCGCGCAGCTCGGCCGCCAGGTTCCGCGCAAGCCGCAGGGCGAAGCCGGTGCCGAGCAGCGGTGCACCCTCGCGATCGGATTCGGTCTCGGCGTCGATCGAGAGAAGCGCATCGCCCGCATAAGCGTCGAGCGAGCGCGGGCGATCGAACATGATCGCGACCATCCCATCGACGTCGCTGGTCGCCGAAATGCCGATCCGTTCGCCCGGGCTGCCCGAGGCGACGAGCGTCGCCATCAGGCGCGCGATCAACCGCTCGACCGCGCGATCATCGCCGTCGATCGCGAGATCCGCATCGCCTGTGAAGAGGTCGATATTGGTGCCACGCAGCCGGGCAAGCGGCTTGAGGTCGTCAGCGATCCGCTCGAGCAGCGGCGCCACCGGCACTTCGGTCGCACGCAGATCGAGCGCGTTGGATTCGATCCGTGTCGCCATGTCGATATCGTCGATCGCGATCAGCAGGTCGCCGGCCTGCGCCCGGATCGCCGCGGCGTGCGCGCGATAGGCCTGCGGCACTGGGCCGAGAATCTGCGATTCGATCATCTCGGCAAAGCCGGCGATCGCATTTGTCGGGGTGCGCAGTTCGTGCACGAGCTGACGTAGCGCGTCCGAGGCTGGGTTGCGGCCATCCCGCACCGGCTCGGCGGATTCGTCGGGGCGCGGGCGCCGGGCGGTGCCGCGATAGCCGGTGAAGCGCCCGGTCTCGCGATCGAACACCGGAACGCCCGTGATCCGCCAGTGCCCCGCCGCATCGGAATTGCCATCGACCACGAGCCGGGCATTGGCGAAGCCGGCCCGCCTGCGGAACGCCCCGGCCGCGACACCATCCACCCGCGAGCCGCCTCGCGTCGCTGCGAGATCGAGCGAGAGCCCGATCAGCGGCGCCCGTGCTGCGCCCTCGATCCAGCGCACCATGCCACTCGCGTCCGTCTCGAAACGGAAGCTGCGCGCCTGAGCCTGGTCGAACTCGAACAGCTCGGGCTGGATTTCGAGTGAGTCGATCGGTGGTGCGGGCGATTCCTCGCGCTGGCGCTGATAGGCATCGATCCGCGCGACCAGTTCGGCGATCTGGAACACGCCGCTTGCCGCTTCAGCGGGCGGTGGGCGCAGGATGGCGATTTCAGCGGTCGGCAATGGCTCAGGTGCGATGATTGGCTCGGTAGGTTCGGCCGCGATGGCAGTTTCCTGCGCCTGCGCGGGTCCATCCTGGATGGCGACTTCATCGGCAATGGGCGCGTCTATAACGGGTTCCGCGTCACCAGGCGTGGCCGCTTCAGCATCGCCGTGGCGCAGCGCCTCCGCGACGACTGGCAAGGCGAGCGCTACGCTGGCGATCGAAACGAAGCCCGATTCCGCGTGCTCGACCGAGGTTTCGGGAGACAGCGCGACTGGCGCGAATATGTCAGACTCGTGGACGACTGATTCGATTGCCGGCACAGGCGCCACGGCGACATCCGCCTCTTCGACGCTCGGGCCGGCATCCTCAGTCCAGTCGATACCGGTACCGGCCGTGCTGGCAAAGAGCGCCCCCGTTTCCACCCGTGCGGCATCGGGCACCGATTCGACTCCGTCGGCGTAGGCGAACTCAGGAGCAGGAGCGACCTCCTCGACGACCGGAGCAGCTCTCGCCGCCGGCAACACGAAATCGACACTGCCAAAGCTTTCCAGCGCGCGCGAAACCGCAGGCGGCAGATCGCGGCGATGGCGCAGGATCGATCGAGTCGAGGGCGACATCGCCGGCAGCATGTCGATCCATTCCTGCGTACGCAGCCGCGCCATGCGCACGACCGGCGCAGCAATACTCAGCTCGTCCTCAGCGAAAAGCTGGACGAGCGCAGCGGGCGGATCAGCCATCGCCGCGCCGCGCGCGCTGGCGGCGCGGACTGGCATCGGCACGTGCCCGCGGATCGTCCTCAGCTTCTCGATCGCATCCGCGCTCGGCGGAACCCGGCCGCGGCCGATCAGATCGACCAGCTGCCGCCATGTCGATTGGGCGCCGAAAGGGGTCGACATATCTGCCGAGAGAACCGTTTCGAGACTGTCATCGAAGCGCAATTGAGTTGGCCCCCCGGGCAGGTCGCGATAGCCGCGCCGTAACGATTTCTTAACTGGCTGAGCTCGCCACGGAAACAAGAGATTTTGACACGTAGCAATGTGGGACAATTGCGTTCGCCAGCAATTATCTTATGTTGAAGCACGGCAGCCCGACTGAAAATTCGCGCCCGGGGGAGCATTGCGCAATGGCTTTTGATTCTATCGACCGTCAGATTTTGGGACTGCTACAGGAAGACGGCCGAATGACGAACGTCGATCTCGCCGAACGGGTCGGCCTCACCGCCCCTCCGTGCCTGCGCCGGGTGCGCTCCCTTGAGGAGGGCGGCGCGATTCGCGGCTATCATGCCGAGCTCGACGCCGCGACACTTGGCTACCCGATCACTGTGTTCGCAATGGTAAGCCTGCGCAGCCAGGCCGAGCATGATCTTGCCGCTTTCGAAGACCATGTCGCGCAGATTCCCGAAATCCGCGAATGCCATATGCTCAATGGCGAGATCGATTTTATCCTGAAGATCGTCGCGACCGACCTGAAAAGCTTCCAGGAAATCCTGACGACGCATCTGACGCCGGCGCCCAATGTCGCGAGCGTGAAGACCTCGCTGACGATTCGCACCGCCAAGGCGTTGCCGGGGATTCCAGTGCGGGCGGCTTAGGGGGCGCAGAAAAAAGGGCGGCATCGCTGCCGCCCTTTCCTGATCCATGGCGGTTTGAACTCAGCTCGTAACGGCCGGCGAGTCCAGCCACACGATCCACAGTTTGGCGATCTCGACCTGCGGCACCGAGGTGATCGGGGCGAAATCGGCCCGTGCCTTCTCCTTGTCGCCCGACATCGCGTAAGCGATCCCGCGATGGAGATGGACGATATCGGCGTTGGCCACACCTTTGGTCAGCGCGAGATCATACATCGCGATTGCCTTGGCATAGTTACGTGCGCCCAGATACGCGTCGCCGGTCTGCGAGGCGGCATCGCCCTTGGGCGCAGCGGCGGCGGTCTTTTCCTGGACCGCGAAGGACTTGTCGCCCGCGATATCGGTGTTCGCCTGGGCAAGCAGGTCGGTCGCGGTCTTGTTGGTGGCGGGGATCGCGGAGACGGTGCGACCTTCCTCGATCACCGATTTTCCCTCGGTCGGCAGACCGATCTGGATCGAGGCCTGGGCATAATCGATATAGTCGCGCTGCCCCGCAAGGCTGTGGGTGACGCTCATCAGGCGATAAAGATCGACCCGGTCCCGGTCAGTAAGGCGCTTTACGCCGGGGCCCTGAAAGCCGAAGGTGTAGATTGCGTCGTGCCAGTTCGCCTTGGTGCCGTAGGCAGCCAGCCAGCGGGCGGTCCAAGCCTCGGTCCCGGCCGTGTCGTTCGCCTTGTACAGACGCGAAATCGCATAACGATACCAGTTTTCCGGCGGCTTCTTGCCAGCCGCGATCTGCGACGCGACCAGCCCTTCGAGCGCTTTGGCACCGGCAGCGACGTTGCCGCTCTCCATGTTCGTGCGAACGAGCTGATAGGTCAGCTCATCGTCCTGCAGGCCGCCGTCGCGCGCCTGGGTGTAATGCTGCAGCGCCTGGGGATATTGCTGAAGGTTATAATAAATGTCGCCGCGAATATAATGATAGCGCGCCAGATCAGCCTTGGGCGAGCGTGGATTGGCGAGCAGCGAATCGATCGGGCCGGCCATCGCTGCCGTGGTCGCCGCAGTCTGCGGTTGCCCGGCGATCATCTTGAAGCGCAGGGTCGCTGCGATGTAACGCTCGTCATCATTCTTGGCCAGCGCGTCGGCGGCGGCAAGCTGGGTCGCGGCGGTGGTGAAATCCTTGGCGTCGATCGCAGTCTGCGCAGCGACCGCCGGAACGCGGAATTCCTTCGACAGGTTAAAGCTGTCGCCAGCGGGCGCCGCGGGCTTGTCCTTCTTGGCATAGGCCGGCGCGACGAACGCCGTGCTGCCTATGCCAGTCACCAATGCCGCGGCGAGCGCGACCTTCGAAATCATCTTCATGCCGGAATCTCCATCTTGCGGTGCGGCCGCTGAATTTGCCGCGTCCCTCTACCCATGCGCCGCACCGCGTACAAGCGGCGGCGGTTCCCCTCTCGAGTGCGACATGCGCGCTGAACAACGATTGAACGCGCGCCCGGCTCCATTGGTCCCGGATGCCTTTGAACGCGCTATTTTCGGAGAATCTCGGGACCGGCGCCTGCCGGCTCGCCGCGCGGGTCAAACCCCGGGGTCGCGCTCGGCGATGACGATGTTCACCAGGCTGCGATAGCTGCGCCCGACCGGAAGCTCGCGCTCGCCGCTGATGACGATCTTGTAGCCGCCCGTCGCGCGCCGCCGCACCGCAACGATGCGGTCGCGATTGACGATATGCGAACGGTGGATGCGTACGAAACGCCGGACATCGAGCCGCTGCAGGATCGCGCTCAGCGGCTCGCGGTGGAGATAGCTCGCGGCGTCGACATGAAGCCGGACATATTCACCCTCGGCCTGGATCCAGTCGACCAGGTCGAGATCGACCCGCACCGTCTCGCCGCGCCGTTGCACCCAGAGATAATTGCCCGCGCGAAAATCGCTTCCGCGCTCGTCGCGCAATGCCTGGAGCTGCAGCGCGAGATCACCGAGCCGCGCTCGCGCATCCCGGCTCTCGATCGCGGCGCGGGCTCGCTCGATCGCGGTTTCGAGCCGCCCGAGCCGGACTGGTTTGGTGAGGAAATCGATCGCGCCGGTATCGAAGGCGTGCGCCGCGAATTGAGGATAGGCAGTGACGAAGACGATCAGCGGCGCCGCCCCACCACGCCGATTGAGCTCCTCGACCACGTCGAATCCGTCAAGCGCCGGCATCTCGATATCGAGGAAGATGAGATCGGGCTGCTCCTCGGCGACCATATCGAGCGCCGCGACACCATTGCCCGCAGTGCCGACGATCTCGATGCCGTCGATCCGGTGGATCATATCCGCCAGCCGCTCGAGCGCGAGCATCTCGTCATCGCAGAGGATTGCCCGGATCATGACGCGGTGCCCGTAGACCAGGGGACCGCGAAGCTGACCGCGAAGCCGCCACCCGGCTGCGGCTCGGCCCGGAACGCGCAGTCCTCTCCGAACCGCGCCCGCAGCCGCTCGGCGACATTGTTGAGCCCGACGCCGGTGCCACGCGCTCCCTGCCCCGGCCCGTCGCCCGCACCGTTGCGGACGCAGACATGCAATCGCTCGCCTTCGATCCGAGCGGAGATATCGAGCGTGACCGGGGTCGTGCTGGTCGAGACCGAATGTTTCACGACATTCTCGATCAGCGGCTGGAGCACGAGGCTCGGCACCAGTGCGCTGCGGGCTTCGTCGGGAATATCGATCCGCACCTCGAGCCGGTCAGCGAAACGCACTGCTTCGATTGCGAGATAGAGCGCCTGGAGCTCTATCTCGCGGTCGAGCGGGATGTCCGCCTGCGGATCGAGCGATAGGCACGCGCGAAGGAAATCGGCGAGATTCTCGACCATCAGTTCGGCCGGCTCGACCTCGCGCCGCGCGATCAGGGCAGCGATCGAGTTAAGCGTGTTGAACATGAAATGCGGGTTGAGCTGATAGCGGAGCGCGCGAAGCTGCGCCGCGTCGGCGATGCCGCGAAGCTGAGCGATGCGGCGTTCACGCTCGGCGGATTCGAGCGCGTACCAGAAGGCAAGCAACAGCGAGGACAGCGCGAGATAGGCCCAGAACCATTGGACGCTCGCGACCATATAGCTGAAGACGCTGAATTTGTCGGCGTTCGCCTGTGGCATGAAGTGGTTGAAGATCGTGAAGTTGCCGGTCGCGTGGAGCATGGCGCCGAGCGCCGCCAGCCCGAAGGCGAGCAGGATCCGCACCCGGATCGGCCGGCCCTTGAAGCGCTGGCTGATCGCCGCGATGCCGAACGACAGGATGATGCCGAGCAAGGTCACACACAGCCGCGGAAGGATATAAGGCAGGTTGCTGTCTTCCGGCATCATCATGATGCTCTGGACGGTGAGCAGAGAGAACTGGGTCGCCCAGAACAGCACGATGAACCCGCCTGTACCGCGACGGATCGCCCATGGCTTTGTGGCCGGATCGGAGTCAGCTTGCATGGCGCACCCTAGCGCGCACGCTAAGCTGCGGTAAACGGCGCGCGCGGGTCACTGGTGGTGCGGGCCGTGCCGTTCGTGGCGCAGCATCGTGAATCCGCAATATTCGTCCTCTCCTTCCGGAGAGCACACAACTCGATCAACCCGGAGCGTCTTCGGCCTCGCTGACGCCGATCCACAAGGTGCGCGAGCCCCGCGTGTCCGGCTCGACGCGGAAGCGCAGTCCCCAGCCGCGCACCGTCTCCAGCGGGTCGCCGGCACCGATATCGGCGAATTTGCGGCGAAGGCGAAACAGCAGCACCTCGCGGGTATTGGCGCGCGCATGGCGAGCGTCGAGCACGCAGTCGATTTCGGCCCAGGACACCCGCCCGCGCCGCGCCACCAGCGCGAACAACTGACCTTCAAGCGGCGACAGCGGGACACGGATGCCGTTCCAGCGAACATCGACCGGATCGAAAGTGATCGTCACCGCACCGCGCCGGATCATCGGGCGGCGCTCCGTGTCTGCGAGCCCGGCCACGGGCTCAGGGGCGGATTCCGTAACCCTCGACTGCTGGAAAGCACCGTCATCGGACACGCCGAGCCGCGCCGCCATGATCCAGGCGAATTCACGCGCAGCCAGAGCCACCGGCGCCGCACCCTCGCCGACGGCCGCGCGGAGCAGCGCGACACCGCCCGCCGCGTGGTAGGCCCGCGCAGCCGCGTCATCTCCACCGGGATAGCGCATCAGCACTTCTTCGAGCGCGCGGCACAGGGGCTGTTCGACACGCTCGCGATAGAAATCGGCCAGCCACGCCATACCGGCGTCTCGCCGGACCGAGCCGAGCAATTCCCGGTGCGCATCCATAGCGAGCGCAGCGAGCGCATCCCGGCCAAACGCTTCCAGATCGTCCCGCAACCGCCCCAGCGACGCCACCTCGCGCAGGAGCAGAGGCTCGAATTCGCGCAGCAGGTCGGCGCGGGAGGCGCGGTACAGCGCGTCGCGGTCAGGGAAGAGGTTGTACACGGTCCGCCGTGTCACACCTGCCAGGCTCGCAACAGCTTCCATGCTGAACGTCCGATAGCCCTCCCCTTGCAGCAACGTGCGCGCGGCGCCGAGAATGCTGCGCCGGCTGACCAGAGTCCGCAGATCACCAGTCGCGACGCTTCCGTTCGGCGTGGCACCCGTGAAGCTGGAAAGGCTGTTCGCGTTCATGATGGCGAGGCTAGTCCGGCACCGCCGCGACCCAAGCCCAAAGCAGCGGGCCGTCTCCCTCCTAAGCCGAACGACGAACGGTGTGCCGGCGACATAACACAGCCTGTGAACGACACCGCGTGCCGTTCGTCGGCGCTTCCATGTCGTTCAACGGCGCGCGCGGTAAGGAAACGGCAAGGTTGGGCAGATCGAAAGAGCTCTCCGCAAGGCTGGCGATGTCCAACCCACGCATGAAATTGTAATCTTCAACCAAACCTCTCGACGTTCGGTGCGATATCCATACCACATGCCCTGCTATGCAAATTGCTACTCCAAACTGCAATGGTAGATTAGCTTACATTCACTTCACATCATCGTAAATTGGCCTTGTATCAAAACTACAACAGAGCCTTTTCGCCGTATATGCTTCATTCATAATGGCATTTACTTGAGCCTGTTTAACTTCCAGCCTGAAAGCATGGAACGCCCCGGCCTGCGCCGACGGCGTCCGGCAAATAGGGGGCTCGGCACCATGCGTGCGAGCCGAAGAACAAGGACCGCCCATATGACCAGGATCTTGCACATCCATCGCAGCCGGCTCTTCGCCGGCGCGTCGGCCACCAGCCTCTTGCTCGCCCTGAGCGCGCCCGCTTTCGCGCAGGACGCAGCTCAAGCGACAGCGCAGACGCCAGTATCGACCGACACGCAGGAGGGCGCGCAGGCACCCGACATCGTCGTGACGGGCTCGCTGATCAGCAATCCCAATCTCGAGCGCTCAACACCGGTCATTTTCGTCGGCTCGGACGAAATCCAGCTGCGCCAATCGAATGTCGCGGAGGAAGTCATCCGCGATCTTCCCGGCGTGGTTCCCAACCTCGGCTCGGCCGTGAACAACGGCAACAACGGCGCGTCCTTCGTCGATCTTCGCGGCCTTGGCTCCAACCGCAACATCGTCCTGCTCGACGGCGTCAGGATCACGCCGGCCGGCACGCCCGGCAGCATCGCCGGCCTCGCAGGCCGCGTCGATCTCAACAATATCCCGCTCGCACTGATCGACCGCGTCGACGCCCTGACCGGCGCCGCCAGCACGACCTATGGCGCGGACGCAATCACCGGCGTCATCAACTTCATCACAAGGCGCGATTTCTCCGGCGTCGAGCTGACAGTCGACAACCAGATCACCGGACTCGGCGACGGGCACACCTACCGTGCCGACGCGACGTTCGGCGCCAATTTCGACGATGGCCGCGGCAACGCAGTGTTCAGCATCGGCTATCAGCACGCTGACCCGGTCTATCAAGGCGGGCAACGCGCCTATTCCGAGAACGCCCTGGAATCCTTGCAAGTCGAAGCCGGCGGCGGCTCGCCGACCGCGACGCCATCGGCGTTCAGCGTACCCGGCCTCGGCCAGCCCCAGATCGACGCCTCGGGCAACCTCGTCCCCGCCTTCGCGACCTTCAACTTCAATCCGTTCAATATCTTCCAGACGCCGTTCAAACGGTTCAACATCTACGGCGCCGCGCATTACGAGGTCAGCGACGGGATCGAGGTCTATGGCCGCGGCATGTTCTCGAAGAACCATGTGTCGACCATCGCCGCCGCATCGGGCGTGTTCAACCAGTCGGTGACCATCCCGGTCAGCAATCCCTATCTTCCGGCCGGTGCGCGCGCGACCTTCTGCGCAAACAATGATTTCGATGCGAACGCACCTGGCGTCCAGACGCTCACGCCGGCACAGTGCAGCGCCGCGGCGCTCGCGACGAGCCCGTCCGATCCGAATTACCGCACTTTCACCACCAATCTGCGCCGCCGCACGCTCGAGGTCGGCAACCGCACCAGCGACTTCCAGACCACCTTCTTCGATTACCGCTTCGGCGTCCGCGGCTCGCTCACCAGCACCCTGAAATGGGATCTGTGGGGTTCGTACGGCGAAAGCGAAAATTATCAGGTCCTGACCGGCTACACCTCAGTGCAGCGCGCGCGGCAGTCGCTGCTCGCCACCAATACCACCAGCTGCCTGCCCGGCACGCTCACCACCTGCGTGCCGGTCAATTTCTTCGGGCCTCCAGGCAGCATCACCCCAGCGCAAGCCGCTTTCCTCAACGTCCAGAGCACGACTGACGTCCGCACCACCCTCGGTCAGGCACACGGCCAGATCTCGGGCGATGTCGGCGTCGCCAGCCCGTTTGCGAGCGATCCGATCAGCTTCGCGCTCGGTGGCGAATATCGCCGCTACACGGGCGAGCAGAATGCCGATCTCGTCGCGCAGGATCCGGGCGATCTCGGCGGCAGCGGCGCTGCCATCCTGCCGTTCAAGGGCGGCTACAGCGTCTATGAAGGGTTCGGCGAACTCGTCGCCCCGCTGGTCCAGGACAAACCCTTCTTCAAGAGCCTGACCTTCGAGGGCGGCATCCGCCAATCGCATTACCAGGTCCAGGCACCCTCCAAGCCGACCTACAGCACCACCACCTGGAAAGCGGGTGCTTCATGGGAGCCGGTCGACGGCGTGAAGTTCAGAGGCAATTTCTCCCACGCGGTCCGCGCGCCCAATATCGGGGAGCTGTTCGCACCGCTGAACACATCGCTGACCAATCTCGGCAACGATCCCTGCGCTGGTTCCGCCCCGCTCAACAACGCCAATCTGCGCGCGGTCTGCCTGGCTCAGGGCGCACCGGCCTTCACCATCGGCAACATCCAGAACCCTGCCGCGGGCCAGCCCAACGCGACTACGGGCGGCAACCTGAACGTCAAGCCGGAACGGGCGGACAGCTACACGTTCGGCGCGGTTCTCTCGCCGCACCTGCTCTCGGGCTTCTCGGCATCGGTCGATTACTACCATATCAAGGTCAACGGCGCGATCACGACGCCCACGCCGGGTGACGTGATCTTCGCCTGTTTCGGATCGAACACGACAGCACCCCCGGCGAGCGCCGCAACCAGCCCTGCCTGTACCTCGATCCGGCGAGACCCCGGCACCGGCGGGCTCGATGGCGATGTCGCCACCACGCCCGGCCTGTTCGCTGTCCTCTCCAATCTGGGCACGCTGCAAACCAGCGGCATCGATGTCGCGCTCAATTATCGCCGCGATCTCGGCTTTGCGAAACTGAGCCTGAACTTCCAGGGCAATTACACGCTGGAATCGAAGTTCCAGGCAACGCCGACATCGGTCAATCGCGAATGCGTCGGCTATTACAGCGTCAATTGCAGCTTCACCGGCTCGATCCAGCCGAAATTCCAGTGGACCCAGCGCACCACGCTGAGCTTCGGGAAGATCGACCTTTCGCTGCTATGGCGCCATATCGACGCAGTCGATTTCGAGCCAGCCGCGCTGGCCGACCAGATCCAGACCGCGCTCGGCGATCCGGTCAATTGCCCAAGCCCGACGGGCGCCGATCCGGGCGCCTGCGTCTTCGATCCGCAGTTCCGGCACATCAAGGCAGCGGATTATTTCGATCTGGCGACGCGCTTCCAGGTCGGCGAGCACTTCACCCTCACCATCACGGTGGACAATGTGCTCAACCGCAAGCCGCCGATCGTCGGCAACGATATCGGTGCGACTGCCTTCAACAGCGGCAACACCTACCCCTCCACCTATGACGCCCTCGGGCGCCGCTTCGGGGTAAGCGGCAGGCTGAAATTCTAGGACGAAGCCCGATGTCCGATCGGGCTCGATATCGGAAAGGGTGGCGCTCCGGCGCCGCCCTTTCTGTTTCTCCCTCTCCCAGCGGGAGAGGGAAGGGGCCCGTGCGAAGCACGGGAAGGGTGAGGGTGACCAGAATATGAGCGTCTCGCGCTCAACCTCACCCCGCGCTGCTGCGCAGCTTGCCCCTCTCCTAAAAGGAGAGGGGAAGAAGGCGCCCCAGCAATGCATGAATCCGGTCGCTGCCTCAAACCAGCAACGGCGCCTCGAGTTCCAGCGAAATGCCGCGACTCTCGGCGACCTTCTCGGCCCAGACGACGACCTTTTCGATCTCCTCGGCATGCAGTGCTTCGGACGCCCGCTGCTCCCCGATCCGGGCATCAGCGCTGAACGCCTTGTCGAACTTCGAATGCCGCGAGAAAGCCGGTCCCGCGACGATATCCTCGATCATCGGGCCATTCAGGTTCAGCCCGAACAGATCGGCAAGCGCACGCATCGCCGGCGCCGGCCGCGCCATCAGCGTCTCGCTGTCGAGCACCCGCACCCGCTCCGGCCCGAATTCGCGTACCAGCAAAGCAAACAGATGATGCTGGGCAAGCCAGCCGGCGGCGGCGATCTGGAGATCGGTCTGGCCGAGATATTGCGCCTCGTCGAAGCCGAGATCGACCATCCCGTCCTGCAGCAGGGCGACGAAGAACTCGCGAACCCACAATCGGCCCCACATCCCCTTCTTCGCGATCGAGGCGAGATAGACGCGCAGCGGCGCGTGGAGCAGCAGCGCGTTGGTGTCCGGCCGCATCCCGAGCACGGCGCGCGCCATGCCGTTGACGATGTTGGAGGGCTTCACCACCACCGCCTCCCCCGGCGAAAAGGGCTGGGCGAGCAAGGTCATCGCGCTGTCCAGCATCTCTACGACGCGCGCCGGCTCGCCGCCACGCCTCCGCCAGCCGACAATGTCGTTGAGGATGACCGGCTCCTTCAACGCCATCGACACGCCCGGCTGGTCGAGCGCACGGGCAAGCAGGGTCGAGCAGCAATAAGCCGAATGAAAGACGAAATGCAGGGGCGCGGCGGTACTCCGCGCTGCCGCCAGGCTCGGCCCGCGCTCCAGCACGAGCGCGGCGGCATCCGCCGGCAGCTCCGCATCGATCAGGAACGTCGCAGCGCGGTGATCGTGCCGGCTCAGCTTCACGAAATGGACCGCATCGAACTGCGGGTCATAGCGATGCGGCAGCCAGTGCGGATCGCGAGCGATCGCGGCGACATCGCTGGAAAACATCATGTCGCGGTCCGCGAGCCTCACAGGGGATGGGCAGGATGAAAAGCATATCAGCGGGCACGGACGTCGCAATCGACGCTCGCAGCACGGGGCGTGTCGTTGATGCCAAATCGCAGAACCCGCAGGCCGCCAATCCGGCCGCACTGAATTCCCTCGGCATCAAGGCGATGGAGGCGGGAGATTTCGCCACGGCGCAGGCCCTGCTCGCGAGAGCCGTCGCCGCCGACCCTCACGCAATTCCGTTATGGATGAATCTCGCCAAGGCCCAGCGCGGAGCAGGCGACGCGGAGGGCGAACGCGAAAGCCTCCTCGGCGCACTGCGGATCGATCAGACCGATTTCATGGCGCTGATCCGCCTCGCCGAGCTCCACCAGCGCCTCGGCGAGGACGCCCAGGCCTCGGCGCGCTGGTCCTCGGTGCTGACGCTCGCTGCCCATCTGCCGAGCCGTAGCGCCGAGCTCGAAGCCGTGCTGGCGAGCGCACGCGGCTTTGTCGATCGCCATATGCGGCGCTTCGCCGATGTGGTCGAAGAACAACTCGCCGCAGCCCGGGTGGCAACGCATGGCCGCGCCAAACGCCGCTTCGATGCCTGTCTCGACGCCGCACTCGGGCGCCGGACGATCCACCACAATATCTGCGAGGGGCTTCACTACCCCTTCCTGCCCGCCGACGAATTTTTCGATCGCGAGCATTTCCCCTGGCTCGCAACGCTCGAGGCGCACGCCCCTCGGATCCGCGCCGAGGTTGAGAGGCTGCTCAGCGACTCACAGCACAGCCTCACCCCCTATGTCGAGCAGATGCCGGGCACGCCGCCGAACAAATGGACCGCGCTTGATCGGTCGACTGACTGGAGCGCCTATTATCTGTGGAAATATGGCGAGCGGATGGAAGGCTGCCGAACCTGCCCGGCCACCGCGGCCGCGCTCGACCTGTTGCCGCTTGCGGATTTCCCACACCGGGCACCGACGGCCTTTTTCTCGATCCTCAAGCCGCACACCCGCATCCCACCGCATACCGGGGTGAGCAACACGCGCGCGATCGTGCATCTGCCATTGGTCGTGCCGCCCGGCTGCGGCTTCCGGGTCGGCGGCGAAACGCGCGAATGGCGTGAGGGCGAGGCCTTTGCGTTCGACGATACGATCGAACACGAAGCCTGGAACGACAGTGACTCGCCGCGCATCATCCTGATCTTCGACGTGTGGAACCCTCATCTCGACGCCACCGAACGCGATCTCGTTCGCACCTTTTACAATGCTGCCGATGCCAGCGGTTTCAATCCGGATGCGCGCGGGTGACGGGACCGTCCGCCAAGCTCACCCGTCCCGAAACAGCGCCGGCGCTGCAGCCGCTGCGAATTGCAACGCCGGCGGCTGCATGACGAGACCGCCCGCGGGCACATCCTCAGTCACCCAGACATTCCCGCCCACCGTCGCGCCGCGGCCGATCCTGACCCGGCCCAGGATCGTCGCGCCGGCATAGATCACGACATCGTCCTCGACGATCGGATGCCGCGCGAACCGCTCGCGAACGCCGTGGCCATGCTCGGGCGGCAGCCGCCGCGCGCCGAGCGTCACATGCTGATAGAGCCGCACCCGTGCGCCGATGATTGTCGTCTCGCCGATCACCACGCCAGTGCCATGGTCGATGAAGAAGCCCGGGCCGATCGTCGCGCCGGGATGGATATCGATCCCCGTCCGGCCATTGGCGATCTCGGAGATCACCCGCGCCACGAGCGGCGCGCCGAGCGCGTAAAGCTGGTGCGCGAAGCGGTGATAGGTGATCGCGAGCGCGCACGGATAGCAGATCAATATCTCGTCGACGCTTCGCGCGGCCGGATCGCCCTGAAAGGCGGCGGCGACATCGCTGTCGATCAGCCGCCGGATCGCGGGCAGCGCCGCCGCGAACAGCCGGACGATGGTCGGCCCATGGTCGGCATCGAAGCTGTCGCCGGCTTCGGCTTCCCAATAGCGCAGCTCGCGCGCGACCTCGTCGCTAAGGATCGCCAGCGCCTGATCGAGCCGCAGCCGGACGAAGACATCCTCGCCGGTCCCCTCATAATGGCCGAGCCGCTGCGGATAGAGCGCCGCCTCGAGATGCTCGAGCATGAAGCTCAGCGCAACGCTCGACGGAAAGCGCGCGGTGCCGGCGGCGGCGTGGCGCTGATGGCCGTCACGCCAGTCCTCCCGCGCCTCGCGAAGGCCGGAAATCACGGGAACGAGCGGATCATCGGTCGCGACCGTGCGCCGGAGGATGGTTGCCATGGGTCTGCTCCTTGAAGTTCAGGGGTAGGTGGCGGGCGTCGAAGCCATCACGACGCCGACCTGCTTGCCGTAGGCGTCCCAGGCAGCGGCGAGCGTTGCCGCCCTTTTGGGCTCGCGCTTAGCAAGGTCATTGGTCTCGCCGGGATCATGGGCGACATCGAACAGCTTCCAGCCATCGCCGAGATTGACGGCTTTCCAGTCGCCCTGCCGGATTGCCCGCCGCCCGAACAATTCGCTGCCGATTTGCTCGTCAGGCGCATGGATGCGCTCACTGGCGCCAAGCAGAAAGGGCAGCCAGCTCACCCCGCGCACCGGCTGCACCGCGCGACCGGCATAGGTCGCGCCGCGCCAGTCTCCGCCCGCCGCCTCGACGAGCGTCGGCACCACATCCATCACGGTGCCATAGACGTTGGAGACGCCGGTCCGCGCACCGTTCGGCCAGTCGATGAAGGCGGCAACGCGGGTGCCGCCCTCGGTCGTATAGCCCTTGTAGAGCCAGGACGGCGCGGTCGCCGCCTGTGCCCAGCCCGGGCCGTAACCCACATAGGATGTGGGCCGGCCGATATTGTCGAAACGATTATCGGCCGCCTTCACACGCTCGGTCATCCCCGGGATTTCGGCATGCGCGACATCCAGTCCCTCGGCGCCATTGTCGGCGGTGAACAGGATGATCGTGTTATCATACTGCCCGCTCGCCTTGAGCTGAGCGATCACGCGGCCGACATTCTGATCCATCCGGTCGACCATCGCCGCATAGACCTCCATCGCGCGCGACTGCTCGCGCTTTTGCTCGGGGGTCAGACTCGCCCAGTCAGCGCCCTTTTTCAGCTCGAGCGGGTGCGGCGACACATTGGCCGGGATCAGCCCGAGCTGCTTCATCCGCGCCAGTCTCTGCTCGCGCAGCGCCTCGAAGCCGGCGTCATATTTCCCGCGATAGCGCGCCACATCCTCTTCGGGCGCCTGGAGCGGCCAATGCGGCGCGGTGAAGGTCAGATAAGCGAAGAAGGGCTTGGACTTGTCGGCCTTGCCGAGAAACTCGATCAGCTTGGAGGCATAGGTGTCGGACGAATAGAAATTGGCCGGCAGCGTCTTCAACTGCGCGCCATTCTCCCAATAGGTCGTGCCCCCCTTACCAACCGCGCCGCCCGGCGCTTTGGAGATATCGAGCCCATAATGATTGCCGCCACCCTGGGCGAGATCGAAGCTCTGGTCGAACCCGTGGCGTGCCGGCGTATCCTCTGGCCGCGTGCCGAGATGCCATTTGCCCGCCATCAGCGTGGCATAGCCAAGATCATGCAGCCGATCGGCGAGCGTCACGATATCGCCGGGCAGATAGCCCTCGTATCCGCGCTGACCTTTCTGATTGGGCGCAAGCATCTCGGCCATATTGCCGAGACCGGCGAGATGATTGTCGGTACCGCTGAGCAGCATCGACCGCGTCGGCGAGCAGGTCGGCGCCGCGTGGAAGCCGGTAAGCCTGAGCCCCCGCGCGGCGAGCGCATCGAGGTTCGGGGTGCGGATCTCACCCCCGAACGCGCCGACATCCGAATAGCCGAGATCGTCGGCGACGATGATCAGGATATTGGGCTTTGGCGCGGCGGGCTCTTCGAGCGCGGCTGGAAGCGGGCTGCCCGGGTGAGTCAGCAACAACGGCGCCATCGCGACGATTGCTGCTGAGAGGATAATGGTGGGTTTCATCGGGACCTCTTCTTTAAGCCCCTCCCCTTCAGGGGAGGGGTTGGGGGTGGGGCAGTGCCTCAAGTGGCGTCGTGGAGGTGACAGACTCCCCCACCCCAACCCCTCCCCTGAAGGGGAGGGGCTTGATTGTGGCTACTCCGCCGCCAGCAACTCAGGCTCAGGCTTCACCACCCGGCTCCGTCCGCCATCCACCGCAACCGGCACCACGCCCGCAATCGTCGCCCGCCGCAGCCACCGCCTTTGCTTCCCGAAATCGGCGATCGCGCGGTGCTGGGTCGCGCGGTTATCCCAGATCGCCACGTCGCCCGGCGACCAGCGCCAGCGCACCGTGTTCTCCGGCTTCGTGATCTGGTCCTGGAGCAACCCGAAGATCCGCGCGAAATCGTCGCGTCCAATCCCCACGAACGACTTCACGAAATTGCCGAGCAGCAGCACCCGCTCCTGAGTCTCGGGATGAATATGCACCACCGGATGCTCGGTCTCGTACACCGTCGAGGCGAAGATCTCGCGGTGCCGCCTGATCTCGTCGTTCGATGCCTCGGGCCGCGTCGCGGCATAATCATAGGCGTTGGTGTGGACCGCCCGCAGCCGCTCGACCAGCGCCTTCAGCGGCGGCGAGAGATCCGAATAAGCCGTCGCGCAATTCGCCCAAAGGGTGTCGCCCCCCGCCGGCGGAATGACGAGCGCGCGCAGGATCGAAGCGGAAGGATAGGCCGGCAGGAAGGTGACGTCGGTGTGCCAGGCCGAGGCCGCCTCGCCCTCGCGCGAGTTCAGCTCGAGCAGGAAGCGCGATCCGTCGGCGACCGGCACGGTCGGGTGCGCGATCGGCTCGCCGAGCCGCGCTGCGAAGGCTTCGTGCGATTCATCGTCGAGCTGGTTCTGGTGGCGGAAGAAGATCACCTTGTGCCGCGCCAGCGCCGCCCGGATCGCGGCGATCGTGTCATCGTCGAGATCGCCGCCCAGCCGCACATCGCGGATCTCGGCGCCGATCCGCCCCGCTACGGGCACGATATCGAGCGGGCTCTCAGCATCGGTCACATTGTCGAAATGATGGATCAGTGCAGTCATGGCAGGTCTCCTCGTGGTAAATTCAGGTTGCGGATTGCGTGGAAAGGGTGCGGGCGACGTCGGCATGGGCCGCCTCGTCGAGCGGGAAGCGCCAGATCAGCGATGCGGCAATGACATGGGCAGTCGCCGGACCGAGCGCGAAGACGTACTTCAAGGCTTCGAGCGCTTCGGGCTGGCTCGCCGCCTTGGGATTGAAGCCAAGCCAGGCGACGAGCGGCAGGGCCAGGCCGATGCCGAGCGCAGGCCCGAGCTTCATCGACAGGCTGAACACCGAGAAGAACAGCCCGGTGCGATCATGGCCGGTCTCGGCCCGGTGCACGTCAGCGACATCGCCGACCATCGCGCGCAGCATGAGGTTGCCGGACCCTTGCGTCAGCCCCTGCGCGATGGTGAGCGCGATCATCGCTGCGAGCATCCCGGGGAAGACGAACAGCAGCCCGAAATTAATCGCGGCCTGAGTCAGCTCTCCGGCAATCGCGGTGCGGCGCTTGCCGAGGCGATAGCCGATCCGCAGCCAGATCGGCCCGGCCAGTACGCCGAACACGAATTGCAGCAGATAGAGCCCGCTCGCCCAGCCCGGCAGGCGCATATAATTGACCGCGAAGAACACGATCAGCCCGGCGCGGATGCTCTGCCCCGCCGTCACCGCGACATCCGAAGCGAGCACGCGCAGCAGCAGGCGGTCGGAGAAGACGATCTTCGTCGTGCGCCAGATGCCGACCCGCGCCTTCACCGTCACCGGCGGCGGTGGTTCGCGAAAGGCGAGCAGGCTGGCGACAAGCGCAGGCACCAGCGTCGCGAGGATGAACCCGCCGACGACTTGGAGCTTCAGCGCGGCATCGCCCGGCCGGACCTGATCGAGCAGGGTCGGCAGCACCAGCACCAGCAACAGGCCGATCGATTGAAGCGTGAGCTGATAGGTCACCACGCGCGTTCGGCCGTGATAATCGCGGTCGATCTCCCCCGCCCAGGCGGAGAAGGGCACGCCGATCATCGTCCAGCCCAGATAAAAGACGAACAGGACGATCCCGAGATAGAGCGGCCCGACCAAAGCCGCGGGCGGAAAGAACAGCAGCGCCGATCCCAGCCCGAACAGCACGCCGCCACCTGCTATCCAGGGCCGCCTGCGCCCGAAGCGGCTGCGGGTGCGGTCGCTCAGCACCCCGACGATCGGGTCGGAAACGACATCCCAGAGCCGGCCGAGCAGGAAGATGAACCCGATCGTCGCGAGCGACATGCCGAAATGCGTCGCGTAAAGCTGCGGCACGAACAGCGCGAGCGGCAGCCCGGCGCCGGCGATCGGAACCGCCATCGAGGCGAAACCGATCAGCCTGAGCGCGGCCGGTCGGTCCGATACCGGCGCCGCTCTCTCTGCTTTTGCAGCCGGGAAATCATGGAAAGCGAGAGTTGCCATAGGAAGCTCCTCAGATCCGCACGCGGAAGGTTGCGCCGAAGGTGCGGGGGTCACCGAGATTGGCGGTGATCAGGCCGGTCGCGGCGATCGACAGGGTCTGGAAATAGTGTTTGTCGAAGATGTTCTTCGCCCAGACCGACAGGTCGTAGCGCCCGTCATCGAACCGCACGCCGAGCCGCGCATTGCCGACCCCGTAGGAGGGCACGAGCGTGAAGCGGCTGTCGCTGACCGCTGTGTAGAAGGGCGAGCGCCAGCTATAATCGGCGTGCAGGTAAAGCTCGGTACGCAATGCAAGCGGCTGGCTCGCATCGACGCGGCCGGTAAAGGCCCATTTCGGCACCCCGGCGAGCGGCCTGCCCGACAGGTCGCTCGAGGCGAAGCCGGCCGGTTGGGCGGCGGTCGGGTTCAGCGCCTCGACCGGCGTCGGGCCCTCCCGATAATCGACATAATAAGCGTCGGTATAGGCGCCTGAGACATTCAGGCTGACCCGGCTGGTCACTGACCAGGTCGCGTCAGCCTCGAAGCCGCGCGAGCGCGCGAGCGGGATGTTGGTGATGTAGTTGCGGAAATTGGTGGTGCCGACGATCTGTTGCGTGATCGCCGTCTGGTAATTGGCGACGTCGGTCCAGAAGGCGGCTGCGTTCAATGTCACGGCGCGGTCGAAGAGCTGGGTCTTCAGGCCGATCTCGTAATTGTCGACCTTTTCGGGCGCGACCACAGCGCTGATCCCAGCCGGCAGGTTCGAGAGATTGAGCCCGCCCGATTTATTGCCGCGGGCATAGGTCGCGTAGAGCAGCACGTCCCTGCCCGCCTTCCAGCTGAACGTGGCGAGGCCTGACAGGCTGTTGTCGCTGGTCTGCGCGCTGTACGAGACATTGGGGTTGAGCAGGTTGCGAAGCCCCTGCGCCGCCGCCTGCTGCGCGGGCGAAAGCGCGGCGAGCGATGGCCCCGCCACCTGGGTCTGGGTGAAGCTGCCGGCCTTTTTCTCGTGCGTGTAGCGCAGACCTGCGGTCAGGCTCAGCGCATCGCTGATGTGCCAGACGCTCTGGCCGAACAGCGCATAGCTGTGCGTCTCCGGGTTGGAGGTGGAATCCGCCTCGAAGCCATTGACCGCGGCATTGGCAACCGCGGCATTCTGCGCCGGGAACAGCCAGTTGGGCGCGGCCGGGCCGTAAAGCGAAATGCCCTCGCCGTTGATGATCTGCCGGAAATAATAGGCGCCGACGACATAATCGATGGTGTGCGTGCCGTTCGAGGCGATCCGCACTTCCTGGCTGAACTGGCGCTGGAAATTGGACTGCTGCGCCTTTGGCATTTCGGGCAGCACGATCGAATCGCCGTCATTGGCCGGGTGCCAGTTCCATTGCCGCCACGCGGTAACCGAGGTGACCGTCACCGGCCCGACATCCCAGTCGGCCTGGGCCGATACGCCCCAGCTGTTCATGTTCGCCTGGAAATGCCCGTCGGCATCGGTCAGCCGGGCAAAGGGCGTATAGGGCAAGGGCGTATAGCCAGCGCGCGTCACCCTGTCCGTGAAGCTGTTCACGATCGGCGCGCCATTGTCATAGGTCGTGATCGCGCCGGCGAGCACGCCGATGCAGCAATTCTGGGTCTGCTTGGCATAGTCGCCGATCACCCGGATGCTGAGCCCGGCAGCGGGGGTCAGCAGCAGCTGTCCGCGCGCGGTGAAATTGTCGAAATCATGCACCTTGCGGCCAGTGGTCACGTTGCGGATGAAGCCGTCGCGGTGGGTGTCGCCGATGCTCAGCCGGGCAGCGAGCAGCCCGCCGATCAGCCCGCCGGTGATGGAGCCGCGGACCTGGTGGAAGCCATAGTCGCCAAGCGTCGCCTCGCCGAAACCGCCGAGGTCGAAGCTCGGCGCCTTGCTGCTGATGTTGATCGCGCCGGCGGTGGTGTTCTTGCCGAACAAGGTGCCCTGCGGCCCGCGCAGCACCTCGATCCGGTCGAGGTCGACCAGCTCGAACTGGCTCTGGCCGAGCCGGCCATAATAGACCTGGTCGATATAGATGCCGACGCCATTCTCGAGCCCGTCATTGGTCAGCGCCACGTTCGAGCCGAGCCCGCGGATGTTCACATTGGTGTTGCGCGGGTTGAAGCTGAACACCTGCAGGCTCGGCACGCTCTGCTGGATCGCGCCGAGCGTATAATCGCCGCGCACCCTGAGCGTATCCTCGCTGACCACACTGAGCGCGATCGGCACGTCCTGCGCATTTTCGCTGCGGCGCCGGGCGGTGACGAGGATCTCCGGGAGCGGCGCCTCATCGGGTGTCGCGGCTTCGGGGGCGGTGGTGTCGAGGCTGGCGAGTTGCTGGCCGGCGGGCGCAATTTGCGCCAGCGCCGGCTGGGCGAGAAGCGCCATCGTCGCGGCGCCGGAGAGCGCGGTCAGTCGAACGAGATGGCCGGAATTCATTATGGTCGTGCCCCTTTGTTGGATAATTTCGGTAGACTGCATGGAGAGGTCGCCGCCGGCCCGGAGCGCACGGCTCCGCCTTCCCGCAGCCGCACCGGCCGCGGGTTGAAGAGCGCGCGAATCCGTGGCGCCGGAGGCGGCGCAACGCTTTATTCTCAGTGTGTTAGTGGCCTATCAGGCCGGAGTGGTCCTTCGACAGCCGGGTGGCGGATGGAAGCAACTGATACGCTTCATTGCGGACTCCTCGCCTGGGTGAAAACGGATCGGCGGAAAGGCGATTATCGCCCTTCAGCATCGAACGACTCTATTCCTACTGATTTGATGGGATATGAAAAGGAAAGTTCGACTTGTCGGTACGAAAGCACGACTAACTGCTGGGCTGGATGCCATGCCGGTGCGCGCCACCCCCCGAAGGGTGTGACATAATTATCCAACAGAGAGGCTGGTTTCGGCGGCTACGCCCTTGCCAAATCGCGGTTTTGCCGCGCACCGGCTTCCGAATTATGTCACAATGTCCAACAAGCGGGCCGTCGCCTTTGACCGCGGCGAGCCTGCCCGCTACCCGGCAGCGGTGATCGCCCTCCTCTCCCCCGCCAAGACGCTCGACTATGAGCGGCCCCTTCCACCGCTCGACACGACCGCCCCGCGCTTCGCCGCCGAGGCGAGCGTGCTGGCCGCAGCCGCAGCGAACCTGACGCAGAAGCGGCTCGCCGAGCTGATGGACATTTCGCCCAAGTTGGCGAAGCTCAACACCGATCGCTTTCGCGGTTTCGAAGAGCAGCCCGAGCGGCCCGCGCTCTTTGCCTTTGCCGGCGATGTGTACACCGGCTTCGAAGCCCGCACCCTTGACGAACCCGGCATTGCCTTCGCCCAGGATCATGTCCGGCTGCTGTCAGGGCTGTACGGCCTGCTTCGCCCGCTCGATCTGATGCGCCCCTATCGCCTCGAAATGGGCACCCGCTGGGCACCCCGCCGCAAGAGCCTCTACGCCTGGTGGGGCGACCGGATCGCTGAGACAGTCCGGGGCGATGTCGCCGAAGAGGGATCGGGCGTGGTGCTGAACCTCGCCAGCCAGGAATATTTCCACGCCGTCGCCGACAGACTGACCGGCCTCCGCGTGATCGATGTGGACTTCCGCGAGCCCGGCCCCGACGGCCCCCGCTTCGTCAGCTTCCACGCCAAGAAAGCACGCGGCATGATGGCCCGCTGGCTGTGCGAACACCGTATCGACGAGGTTGAGGCAATGAAGGGCTTCGACAGCGCCGGATACGCCTTTGACCCGCACGCAAGCGAAGGCGACCGCTGGACCTTCTCGCGGGCATAGGCGCGCCGGCGTTGCCCGGCTTCGCCCTCAGATGATGAAGTCGCCCTGGCTGAATTCAGCATTGAAGACGCCCTGCACCACCAACGTATCGCCATGCCCCAGGTCGATCACTGTGGCGTGCTTATTCTGGAGCATGTGTGCCTGGACATCGGCAAAGCTCGTAAAGCCGAGGCCGGTCAGATCGATCTTGTCGATGCCTGTCTCAAAATCCCTGATCAGGTCCCTGCCCGTGCCGCTTTCGAACACGAAGATGTCCGCACCACTTCCCCCGAACAGCACGTCATTGCCGGTCTGGCCGTTGAGCACGTCGTTACCCGCACCGCTGTCGATCGAGTCGTTGCCCGCGCCGCCAAGGAGCCTGTCGTTGCCGTCTTCACCAAATAGGGAATCGGCGCCGTCGTTGCCGTAAATCAGGTCGGCACCGGCGCCGCCGGACAATTGATTCGAACCAATATTGCCGTTGATCAAATTGTCGAGCTCGTTGCCTACGCCAAAGGCGTCGCCTGCCTCGGTCATTAACGCAAGCGCTTCGATATTGGCACCGAGATAATAGCCGGGGCCCGTGCTTTGCACCGTGTCGTACCCCTGCCCCGCGCTTTCGATTACGACATCGGCCTGGCTGTCCACGGTGTAGGTGTCATTACCCCCGCCGCCCGAGAGCCTGTCCGTCCCGCTCCCGCCGTCAATATGATCATAGCCTGCACCGCCCACGATCACGTCGTCGCCGCCGCCGCCGTTCAGAAAGTTGCCCGCAAAGTCGCCGATAATAGTGTCTGCGCCAGCTCCGCCGTTGACGGTGTAGGACCGCCCGCCGCCCGACAAATCGATGCCGTTGCCTGCGTCGCTGAGGTTGACCGTGCGGCCGACAAAGCTGTCGTCATGCAGGGTGACAGTGCCTGCCGACGTGAGAGACAGCACGTCGCTCTTGATCGTAGTGAAGCGGTTGGCCTGCGCAACGGTCAGATGAAGATCGGTTCCCGCGATCCCTTCGATATCGGCACCGATGTTGAACGTCGACAGATCGATCGGGGTACCGAGAAACTGGACGAAATCAATTCCGGCGCCCCCGATGAACTGATCGCCCGCCGTCGTCTGCGCAGTAATGAAGAAAGTATCGCTCCCGCCCCCGCCATCGTACACGTCGTTGCCGGCCCCATCGTAAAAGGAGTCAGCGCCACTGCCGCCATACACATGATCATCGCCGCCTACGCTGCGATATATGGTGCCGTAATTGCCACCGATGATCGTATCTGCGCCGCTGCCGCCCTTGACCTGACCATAGGTCGCAGTTTTGGATAAGGTGACCTGATTTCCCGCGTCGCTGAGATACAAATTGCCGGCGAAGGACTTGCCAGTCAGGTCAAGTGCGCCCCCGTCGGCGATATAAACCTCGTGATTTGCGATCGTTGCGAAGCCGGCGATCTGCGCGCGTGTCCCCCGGACGTTTGCACCATCCAGGTTTTCGATGTCGCTATCGATGACCGCGGCGGAAATGTCAGTGATGCCGTTATTGTCCGGCAAATCGATGAACAGCGTATCGACGCCGGAACCGCCGATATAATGATCGCCGGCTGCGGAGACTTCCCCGTTTTGCACGTGCAGGATATCATTCCCGGCCCCGCCATCGATCAGATCCATCCCGCGGCCGCCGCTCAGATCATCGGCACCGCTGCCGCCATGAATGATGTCGTTGCCGGCACCGCCGATCACGAGATGGGCAGACGATCCTGCGCTCAAATCGAGCGAATTGCCGAAATCGCTGAGGGTGAAGACGGAGGCTGCGGAACTGGCGCCGAGCGTCACAGAACCCGCCGTCGTCAGCCGCACACCGTCCACGTCAATCCACTGGAAATGACTCAGTCGCTCGGTGGTGATCACGATAGTGACGAAACTGGCGTTCAGCCGCTCGAAATCATCGGCAATGTTCAGCTGGTCGAAGTCCATGCTGGCGGCAAAGTCCAACACCTGGAGTGTATCGATTCCAGTCCCGCCACTGACATGATCGAGTGCGGAGAATCCAGATTGGAGGTAGATAATCACCGTATCGTTGCCGGCTTCGCCGTTGAGCGTATCATTTCCCTCTTCGTCAACGAGCGTGTCGTTGCCATCGCCGCCGAACATCACATCATTGCCGATACCGCCTTGGAGAGTATCGTTGCCGCCATCGCCATAGAGCATATCGTCGCCGTCATCGCCTTCGATCAGGTCGTCGCCGTCACCGCCATGCAGCTCATCATTGCCACCGAACCCTTTGATGACATCGTTGCCGGGGGTGCCTGTATAGACGTCTGGACCCTCGGTCCCAGTGTAAGTCACCACGATCCTTCATCCCGAGCCATGTCACCAAGCCCTGGTTTGATCATCTATTCAAATGCTTATCAAGGCTTCTGTTTGGCGGGCAGCTGCCCGTCGGCATGCAGGTTGAAATAACGAAATCAGCCTGGCGGACGACGGCATTGGCGATTCCGAGCACGACGACGAAGTCTCCCTGCCCCAAAATCGATCGCCGTGATTCAGTCACGCTGGACCATATGCGCCTGGAAATCGCAGCACGGATCGCGCAGATGCGGCCAATGAAGGTCAGTCCAACGAGCCCCCCGCCCTGCCCATCGCGAACGCTGAAACGAGAAAGGTTCAAGAGGTGAGCGGCGCCGCTGTCATAATCGGCGCCAGCGGTGGGATCGGCGGCGCGCTGGAAGCCGCGCTGATCGACGAGGCTGCGTTCGATGTGGTGCACGGCTTTGCTCGCAGCCGATCCGACGCACAGCATATCGACATCACCGATGAGGCAAGCATAGCCGCCGCTGCGGCAATCGTCGCGCAGGGCCCGGCCCCCTCGCTCGTCATCGTCGCGACCGGGTTGCTCCACGCCGACGATAATGGCCCCGAGAAATCGCTGAAGGATTTCGACCCCGCCTGGCTCGCCCGAAACTTCGCGGTCAATGCCATCGGCCCGGCGATCGTCGCGAAGCATTTCCTCCCGCTGATGCCCCGCACCGGCAAGTCGGTATTCGCCGCCCTTTCCGCGCGGGTCGGCAGCATCTCGGACAACAAGCTCGGCGGCTGGTACGGCTATCGCGCATCCAAGGCGGCGCTCAACATGCTCGTCAGGACGCTGGCGATCGAGGACAAGCGCCGCAATGATCGCGGCATCGTCGTCGCGCTTCACCCCGGCACGGTTGACACCGCTCTGTCGCGGCCCTTCCAGGGCAATGTCCAGCCGGGCCGCCTGTTCGATACCGAGCGCGCGGCGCTGCAATTGCTCGATGTGATCGAGGAGCTCCGCCCACCCGACAGCGGCAAGATCTTCGATTTCGAGGGAATCGAGATTGCGCCCTGAGAGTCTCGATTACCGCCCTCGCGTACGCGCGCACGCGTGACAAATGCAGCCGGCCCCGCTAGAACCGTCATCCAACCGACATACAACTCCGAAAGCGTGAAAACTTGACCGACGAGACCATCCTCGCCGACCCTTCCGATATTTCCCCGATCTCGATCGTTGACGAGATGCGGTCGAGCTACCTCGATTACGCGATGAGCGTGATCGTCAGCCGTGCGCTGCCTGATGTGCGCGACGGACTGAAACCGGTGCATCGCCGCATCCTCTATGCCAGCCAGGAAGGCGGCTTCGTCCCCGGCCGGCCATATCGCAAATGCGCCAAGATCGTCGGCGACGTGATGGGCAATTACCATCCGCACGGCGACAGCTCGATCTATATGGCGCTCGCCCGCCTCGCCCAGGATTGGGCGATGCGCGTGATGCTGATGGACGGCCAGGGCAATTTCGGATCGATGGATCCCGACATGCCGGCTTCGATGCGGTACACCGAGGCGCGGCTGACCAAGGCGGCGATGGCCCTGCTCGAGGATATCGAGAAGGACACGGTCGATTTCGGGCCGAACTATGATGGCTCGCGCCAGGAGCCGCTGGTGTTGCCGGCGCGCTTCCCGAACATCCTCGTCAACGGCGCGGGCGGTATCGCCGTCGGCATGGCGACCAACATCCCCCCGCACAATCTCGGCGAAGTCGTCGATGCCTGCCTCGCCTATATCGAGAACGGTGGGATCACGATCGACGAGCTGATGGAGATCGTGCCGGGTCCGGATTTCCCGACCGGGGGCATCATCCTCGGCCGCACCGGCTGCAAGAACGCCTATCATGAGGGCCGCGGCTCGATCATGGTGCGCTCGCGCCACGTCGTCGAGGAAGCGCGGGGCGACAAGCGCTCGATCGTGCTGACCGAAATCCCCTATCAGACCGGCAAGAACGCGCTTGTCGAGAAGATCGCCGAAGCTGCCAAGGACAAGCGCATCGAAGGCGTCGCGGATATCCGCGATGAATCGAACCGCCACGGCGTGCGCATCGTCATCGACCTGAAGCGCGACGCCACTCCGGAAGTCGTTCTCAACCAGCTCTGGCGGCACACGCCGGCGCAATCGAGCTTCCCCGCCAACATGCTCGCGATCCGCGGCGGCCGGCCCGAGACGCTCAACCTGCGCGACATCATCGAGGCCTTCGTCAAGTTCCGCGAAGAGGTCATCACAAGACGCTCGAAGTTCGAGCTCGCCAAGGCCCGAGAGCGCGCGCACATCTTGCTCGGCCTCGTCGTCGCGACGACCAATCTCGACGAGATGGTGAAGATCATCCGCGGTTCGTCGAGCCCGCCGGTCGCCCGCGCCGCCCTGATGGCGCGCGAATGGCCGATCGCCGAGATCGCGCCCTACATCAAGCTTGTCGAAGCGGTCGAAAAGGAGATCGAGGGCGATAGCTATCGCCTCTCCGATATCCAGGTTCGCGCGATCCTGGATCTGCGCCTGCACCGCCTCACCGCGCTCGGCCGCGACGAGATCGGCGACGAGCTCAAGACGCTCGCCGAATCGATCACCGAATTGCTCGCGATCCTGGCTGACCGGGTGAAGCTTTATGCGGTGATGAAGGACGAGCTCGCCGCCGTCCGCCTCGCCTTCGCCACTCCGCGCAAGACCGAGATCGCCGCTGCCGCTGACGGCATCGACGACGAGGACCTGATCGAGCGCGAGGACATGGTCGTGACGGTGACCATGCAGGGCTATATCAAGCGCACCACGCTCGACACCTTCCGCGCCCAGCGCCGCGGCGGCAAGGGCCGCGCCGGCATGGCGACCAAGGACGAGGATATCGTCACCGAGCTGTTCGTCACCTCGACGCACACGCCCGTTCTCTTCTTCTCGACCGCGGGCAAGGTCTACCGCATGAAGGTCTGGCGCCTGCCCGAGGGCGGCGCCGCTACCCGTGGCCGGCCGATGGTCAACCTGCTGCCATTGGCGGAAGGTGAGACGATCTCGACCGTGCTCGCTTTGCCTGAGGACGAGGCCGAATGGGGTGCGCTCCACGTAATGTTCGCGACCGCTCGTGGCACGGTCCGCCGCAACTCGATGGACGCGTTCACCAACGTGCCGTCGAACGGCAAGATCGCGATGCGCTTCGATGACGAGAGCGATGACCGGCTGATCGGCGTCGCGCTGCTCAGCGAGCATGACGACGTGCTGCTCGCCACCCGCCAGGGCAAGGCGATCCGCTTCGCCGGCGATGACGTCCGCGAATTCCAGAGCCGCACCTCGACCGGCGTGCGCGGCATGACGCTCAAGGACGGCGACGAAGTCATGTCGCTGTCGATCCTCCACCGTGTCGGCACCAGCCAGGAAGAGCGCGAGGATTATCTCCGCTTCGCCCCCTGGAAGCCGGAGAAGGAAGGCGAGCCGAGCATGGAGCAGGCGCGCTTCGAGGAGCTGATGGCGCGCGAGCAGTTCATCCTGACGGTCTGCTCGAACGGCTATGGCAAGCTGTCGAGCGCCTATGAATATCGCCGCACCAATCGCGGTGGCCAGGGCATCACCAATATCGACAATATCAAGCGCAACGGCCCGGTGGTCGCGAGCTTCCCTGCGTCGAAGGGCCATCAGCTGATGCTGGTGACCGATCAGGCCAAGCTGATCCGCATGTCGCTCGGCGATCTGCGCGTGATCGGCCGTGGCTCAGCCGGCGTGAAGCTGTTCGACGTCGCCGACAACGAGCATGTCGTCTCCGCCGCCCGAATCGAGGAATCGGAAGAAGAGGCCGAGGTCGATCTGGCCGACGGTCCGCAGGCCACCGAGCCGACGCCCGATGGCGACACCGGTGAGGATCTGGCGGCTGGTCCGGAGGGTGGCGAGGTTCAGGATCCGGGCGAAGGCTGATCGTCAGCCTCGCTCGTTCAACCGAGGTCTGTGCCGCTGCGCATTTGCGCCCGGCGGCGATTTATTTGACGTCGCCGACCGAGGATTCCCGCCATTTTTAGCGTTTGAGTAATCAATTTAGATGATTAGCAATGCTATTAACTACCTGTTGATTCCGGGGCGATCGGCACGACCGACAATTCAGATGACAGGCTGGTTGCCAGTTGCAGGGGCACCATGTGGTCGAACAGTTTGAAAAAGGCGAATTAACCGCCGTCTCGCTATCGGACGACGCCCCCTCGTCCGACCGGCGTACGCAGGCGCGCCACGTCACGGTGCTGCGGGTGGCCAAGCTTATCACGCCGCATGGCGAGGAATTGTGCCTCGTCCGCGATATTTCCACCGGCGGGCTCATGGCTCATATCTATTCCGAGCTGAAGGTCGGAGACGCGGTGACGGCCGAATTCAAATCGGGGCACGTTGCGCCTGGCACTATATCCTGGCGCCGTGAAGGGACCGCTGGAATCAGCTTCGACGCCCCGGTGGACGCGGAGAAAATTCTGTCCGGCGACGATGTCGCGTCAAACAACTATCAGGCGCGATCGCCGCGCCTCGGCATCAAGCTGCGAGCGCGTGTCCGGGTCGGCGGTTTCTACCGCGCCGCCACCCTGTGCGACATCTCGCAGGGCGGCGCGAAGATACAGCCCCCCGATCTCGGTGAAGTGGGGCAACCGGTCGTCCTCGCAGTCACAGGCCTGCCCGCGATCGCCGGCGTGGTCCGCTGGCGCGATGCCGACCATGCCGGCATTCAGTTTGACATCGCTTTCCCGTTCAAGCTGCTGGCCGAGTGGGCGGCAAGCGTGCAGCATCGTGCCGGCCCCGGCGAGTCTCCGATCTCGATCACTGATCTCGGCCTGCCGTGATCGGGCGCTGATCCGCCGAGCTGAGGCGCAGCGGACGTGTCGTTTTGGTCGATGACTCGTCGCAGCATAGTTTACCAAAACATTGAAAAGGATTGGAACCAACCGGGCCTCGCTGTGTTTGATCGGCGAGCGGAGGGCTTTCAGGGCTATATTGGGGCGGAAAAAATGCGGAACCCGACTGACCGGGCTTATTACGAACGCCGTGCCGCGGAGGAGCGCCAGCGCGCGCGCGCTGCCAGGAATCATTGTGCCGCGAACATGCACCGCGACCTTGCGCTGGAATATGAGCGCCGGGCCGAAGCGCTTTCCCGGAACGAACAACCCGAGACAGTCGCCGCCGAATAAGGCGGCGGCCGCAATGGCGCCCGACTGAGCCATAGAGCGCCTTGAACCTGGGTGCTCCAGCATGGCATGGCCGATGCACGGCATTCGGGACGATCAACCATGGCAGCGACCATCGCATACAAGATTCTGACCGGAGCCGAGATGGCGGTTCTGGAACGCGACGGCAGCTTTCCCGGAGCGCCGATCGATATCGCCGACGGCTATATTCACCTCTCCACTGACGAGCAGCTCGACGAGACGGCGGCGAAGCACTTCGCAGGCCAGACCGACCTCCATATCGCCGCAGTCGATCTCGAGGCGCAGGGCGATTGTCTGCGCTGGGAAGCCTCACGCGGCGGCGCGCTGTTCCCACATATCTACGGCCCGCTGCTGCTCGAGACAGTGATCGCCTATGGGCCGATCGAATATGACGATGATGGCAGGATCAGACTGCCGGTAGCGGGCTGACGATCAGCGCCCGGCGGCGTTCAGAGAGGCCTGATCGAAGCTGATGCTTGCGCTTCCGGCTCCATCGGCGACGATCTTTTTCGCGATCAACGCCGTCAAAGGGGCAAGGATACTGAAATGGTCCCTGCCCTCGACCGCAAAGAACTGGATCTTCGGGTTGCGGTTGGTCTTCCGCATTGCCTCCAGCTCATCGATATTGCCGCGCCCGGTTCCCTCGAACACGAAAACCGGGCTCCGCACTGAATTCAGCCAATAGCCCGGCGAGCGCAGCTTCATCTCGAGATCGTTGTTCAGATCGGAAAAGAGGAAGTCGCCACCATAGTTGCGCACGTCCGAGACCGGCCCGAACGCGAAGACGTCGCGGAAGCGGGAACTCAGCTCGGCAGTCAACAACACCATCGTGCCGCCGGTGCTGTGTCCGGCCAGGTAGATGCGGTCCGGATCGACATAATCCAGCTTGGCGAGATAGTCGGCCGCCGCGAGGATATCATCGATCTCTCCATAGAAACCCTCGCGCACCCCGGGATTGTCATCGCCGCCGCGCAATGCGGGATATAAAGTGACGATCCCAGCCTCGCGAAAGGCCGATGCCGTCTGGTCGTTGGCAGGATCCGCCGGATGCCAGAAATCATCGATCGTGTTGCTGTCGCCGCCCGATATCCAGATGATCGCCGGGAGCCGTCCAGCTGTCTTGGGCGCAGGCGTGAGATAGGCGACGTTGGAACCGAGCGGCCCGGGATAGTGGATTCGCTGGAGCACATCTTTCGGCGGTAGCGGGGCCTCTCGCCCGTCCTGAGTGCGTTGCGCCAGCACCGTCACATGGCCTTTGCGCGCCTCAGCCAGAGTCGGACCAGCCTGCCCCGCGCTTCCTGTCTGTCCGCAGGCCGCCAGCATTGTGGCGAGCACCATCGTCAACGTCGGATTTCTCACGCTTATCCCCCGGTAAAAGTCAGGCGTACAGATCGATCACATCCCCCTGGCCCACCGCCTTCAATAGCAAGCTCCGATGGCAGAGGCACGGATCACGTTCGAAGCAGAGCAGCGCGCTCGGTTTCTCGGCAGCCAGATCGAGCATCTGCGCCGCCTGCGCCTGGGCCTCCGGCAATTCGAGTTGCCCGGCATAGACGGCCTCGAGAGTCGCCCGATCGCCCTTCTTCGCTGCGTCGCGGCCCGGTTTGGGCGTACCGAGCGCTTTCAGATGAACATAGCCAATCCCGACCTCGGCCAGCGACGCGGCAAGCGTTGATTTGGAGAAACCGGGCCGACGCGACAATGGCAGCGCGCGGACGTCGATCACCCGCTCGACTCCCGCCGCGGTGAGTGCGGCAAGGAAATCGGCCATCGTCGCGCCTTCATAACCGATGGTGAAGATCTTCATTGCGTTTCCTCGCCTCAAGCGTGCGGACCACCCCATAGGCGATTAGTGCCTGACCCGCGAAATAGAGCGGCCATATCGTCAGGCCCGGCAGGGCGGAGCCCTTCAGCGGCCCGAGACTGGCGAAGATCAACAGATCGGACGCGACGAACATCAACGCCCCAACCGCGACGATCTTCCTTGGAAAACGGCTATACCATGCGGCACCCGCCATCCCGCCCAGCCCGGCGGCATAGAATGTCGCGGTAACATCATGCGTGATGGCAAAGGCCGCAACGGGAACCGCCACCGCGATTGCGATCGCCACCGCCCCGCCATCACGCCGGCGATTTAACAGATAGAGGAGGATCGCAACGAGATGCCCCGCCAGGAAGGCGGCCGCGCCGATGACGATGCCGGAGGTCTCGAGCAGCACATCGCCCAGCATACCAAGCGCAAACACCGCCGTGATCAACCAGCCGTTGCGCTCGCGCGCGGCGAGGCCGGCGAAGAGCGTCAGCAATCCCACGCCCGCGCCCTTCCAGACAATGAAGAGCGGGCCTGACACGCCCGTATGGCTTGCCGCCCAAAAGGTCATGCCCACAACGACCGACGCGACGAAGAGCCGGAAATGCTGGAATGGCGGCAATCTGGTCTCGGTCATGATGACGGTATCGCGCCCGACGAAAGATCGCGCAATCCACCCGCATCAGCCGGGCTTGTGACAGACCGCTTCGACGTTGATTCCGTCGGGATCATGCACGAACGCAGCATAATAGGTCGGATGATAGTGCGGCCTGATGCCCGGCGCGCCATTGTCCTTGCCGCCCGCCGCCATCGCGGCCTCGTAGAAGCGATCGACCTGCGCGCGCGAATCCGCGCGAAACGCGACATGCGTGCCCTCGCCCGGCTGTTCATTGTCGGCGAACACGAAGAACGGCTCGCTGTCTCCCATCATCACTGCGGTGCCGCCGCTTTCGGTCTCGGCTCCGTCGATCACCTGCAAAACGGTGATGCCGAGCGGCGCCAACGCGGCCTCGTAAAAGGCGCGGGACCTGGCGAGGTCCGTCACCGCCAGGCCGATATGATCGAGCATGTTGCACTCCTCTCCCGATATGGTGGCGCTACAACGCGTGAACGACCCCATTGACGCAGCGCGCCATATCTCCTATTTCTGTTTTTACAGAAACGAGAAACATATGACTTTGATGGATCATCCCGACGTTAAGGCTTTCATCCTCCATTGGGGCGAGATGGGGACGCAATGGGGCGTCAACCGCTCAGTCGCGCAGGTCCATGCGCTGCTTTATCTTTCCGACCGGCCGATCGACGCCGAGGCGATCGTCGAGGCGCTCGGCCTCGCCCGCTCGAACGTTTCGACTGCGCTGAAGGAGCTGCAGGGTTACGGCATCGTCCGCAGAGTCCATGTCGAGGGCGACCGGCGCGATCATTTCGTGGCGGAAACCGATCTGTGGGAGATGCTGATGCGCATCACCGCAGAGCGCAAGCGCCGTGAGATCGACCCGACCCTCGCACTTCTCGCCGAGCTTTCGGAGCGGTTGAAGAACGACACGGCCGCTCCCGCGCATGTCCGCGAGCGGGTGACGCGGATGCACGAGTTCATTGCGACGCTCGGCGGCTGGTATGATCAGGTCCGCACCCTGCCCAAGCCTACCCTCGTCACGCTGATGAAGCTCGGCGCCAAGGTCGCGCGGTTCATTCCCGGGGCGAAGCCCAAGACCGACCAGAGCTGAGAAATGAGGCTTGATGCCGCTACCCCACCTGCCTGCGCATGTTCATCGATTTCTCTAATTCCAGTAATTTCAGGTACAAAAGGATACGAACATGGTTGAGACCGCCTATATCCTCTACCTCGCGATCGCCCTGGCGATCACGATCTGGGTCGCGCGAACCTTGTCGACGAACGGCGTGGTGTTCCTGATCCAATGCTTCGGCCAGAACGAGACGCTGGCACGCTCCACCAATCACCTGCTCGTGGTTGGCTTCTACCTCGTCAATATCGGCTTCATCACCCTGACGCTCAGCCTCGGCAACGAGCCGACCACGATCACCGGCGCAATCCGTTTCCTCAGCGGCAAGGTGGGGCTCGCAGTGATCGTGCTCGGGGCGATGCACTTCTTCAACATGGGCGCGATCGCGCAGTTCGGCCGCAAGGTGAATGGCTGGCTTGACGATCGCGGTCTGCGGACTGGCGTGGCCGCATAAAATGGCGCGAGAGGAGCGGGCCATGGCACGGACGACCATTCGCTTCGGTGGTGTCGTGGCAGCGACGCTGGCGGCCGGCCCGCTCTTCGTCCTGGGTGCGGCGATCAGCGTGCTGATCGGCAATCCCGCAGCCGCAATACCGATCGATATCGACGTCGGTGGGGCCAGCATCGGCATGATGGTGGTGGGGTTACCCGTCTCACTCATCGCGGTGTCGGTCTTCGGCAGCATTATCGCCTTTCCGCCCAACGCGGTCGGCGCGGCGGCGATGACCTGGCTGAGTGACCGCAACGCCGGCGCGCGGCTTCCGGTCTTCTGGGCGCTGGCCGGTGCCACCGCCTTTGCGGCTCCGATCGCTGCATTGAATGTCGATTGGGCTGAAACATCGCCCGATAACCTCGTGCCGTTCGTCTTCACCGGTGCCTGTTGTGCATTGATCTGCCGGCGGCGGCTCGCAAGGGAGCGTTTTGCATGAACGCGGAAATGGCGGTGCCGGTGTTCTCCGGCCTTCTCATCATGATGTGGATGGTGGCGTGGCCACGCGTGTCGCGGAGCCGCATCTGGCTTGTCAGCGTCGCCATGGCAACGGTGCTGGCGGGACCGCTCTGCGCATTCTGCGGCTCCACGCTCACTGTGTTGAGCGAGCCATTCCCAAGCCGTCCATTGTCCATTGATGGCGTTTCGTTACTTATGATTGCCGCGGTGGCGATGGTGATGCGTGTGATCATCTCGCTGCCGATCAATCTGGCCGGCGCTGCGGCAATGACGTGGCTGGGCAAACGCTTCACACCGGCCCGCCACCCGGCCGCGTGGGCGCTCAGCGGTGGCATGGTGATGGCCATATCCATAGTGTTCATCGACGTCTCGACGCCCGTACCGACGTCGATGGTGCTGATCATCACCGGCACCTGTTGCGCGCTGACGTGTCGACGCCATGTTTCGTTTGAGCCATCGCCTCAATGATCCTGCTGCGGCGATTGTGCAGCGCCGGCGCAGGGCCGGTGCGGCTTTGATGGAATTCCGGTGCAGGACGCCCGGCACTATCGGCAGGGCTGGACTCGCATGTTAGCCGACTGGCATGCGCCGCTTCTCTTCTCCGATCATTGGCAGGATGATCGCTTCGCTCGTGGCCGGGCCGCTCTTCCTGCTGTTTTTCCTTTTCGCCAGGATCGTGGTGGCACCGCCGCCGCCGTCAAGCACGCCGGCGTCGGTGTTCTGGATTGCGACAGCGCTTACCGTCGCTGCGGCGCCGCTGGGCTTCATCGTCTCGATAGTGCCGATCTCCCTGAGCGCATTGGTGATGACCCGGATGGGCCGATACGAACCCGAAATCCGGGCGCCTTTCCTCTGGGCTGCGACGGGTGGCGCGCTCGCCATCGCGATCGCCGTGGCGGTCAGCATGGGCTTATTCCGCGAGGAAACGCCCGATGTCCCTCTCGCGATGGCAGCGATGGTGCCGGGCGTCGTCTGCGCGCTGATCTGCCGCCGCACTGCGGTGTGGCCGGACGATGAGGAGTAAAACGATGGAGCGGCTTTCATATCTCGAGGGAGAATCCCGTTCGCGCATGCGGCTCGACAGCAATCCGCTGAAGGGTAGCATGGCGGCGTCGCTGGCAGCCGGGCCGATTTTCAGTCTCCTGTCGTGCCTCGACTTCACCGCCCAGGATTTGCGTCACGGCCATCTTTCCTGGAGCGAAGTGTTTTATATCTGGTACAATTTCCCATACCTGCCCTGCTGGCTCGCCTGCTTCATACTGACGATCATTCCCAATACGATCGGCAGCATCACGCTCGGAATGCTCGGCACCATCCTGCCCGAGGTGAGGCTTTGGCCGGTCTGGCCGATCGCCGGAGGCGGTCTCGCCCTGCTCGCCCTGTTCCTGCTGGATGGTCGGACGGCGCCGCACGACGATTATCTTCTGAGCGTGCTGATGGGCGCAGCTTGTGCTGGGACTTGCCGGCTGTTCACGCACTGGCAGCCGATTTGACGGTTCACAGCGCGCGCCGGCAAGGCGCCCTTGCCGAAGCTCGCACAGCCGCTATCTGCCCATCCATGACTCATGACATCCACATCATCGGCGGCGGGCTCGCCGGTTCCGAGGCCGCGTGGCAGCTTGCCGAGGCTGGTTTCCGCGTGAAGCTCTCTGAGATGCGCGGCTCGGGCGAAATGACACCGGCGCACCAGACCGACGGGCTTGCCGAACTCGTATGCTCGAACAGCTTCCGATCGGATGACGCGACCAGCAATGCGGTCGGGCTGCTCCACGCCGAGATGCGCGCGCTCGGCTCGCTGATCCTGCGGGAGGGCGATGTCCACAAGGTGCCGGCGGGATCGGCGCTTGCGGTCGATCGGGACGGATTTTCCGCTGGGGTCACCGCCGCGCTGACGGCGCATCCCAACATCACGATCGTACGTGAACGGGTCGATGCTCTGCCGGACGAGGGCCTGGCGATCATCGCAACGGGGCCGCTTACCGCCGCCGGCCTCGCGTCGAGCATCGGCTCTGCGACAGGCGCTGAGGCGCTCGCTTTTTTTGACGCGATCGCGCCGATCGTCCATTTCGAGTCGATCGATATGGATGTCGCCTGGTTCCAGTCGCGCTGGAACAAGGGCGAGGGCAAGGACTATATCAACTGCGCGCTCGACAAGGAGCAGTATCTCGCCTTCCACGCCGGGCTGATCGCGGGCGAGAAGACCGAGTTCAAGGAATGGGAGAAGGACACGCCCTATTTCGAGGGCTGCATGCCGATCGAAGTCGCGGCCGAGCGTGGGCTCGATACGCTGCGCTTCGGGCCGATGAAGCCGGTCGGGCTCGACGATCCGCGGACCGGGCGCTGGCCGCACGCCGTCGTCCAGCTCCGCCAGGACAATGCCCAGGGCACGCTGTGGAACATCGTCGGTTTCCAGACCAAGCTGAAACATGCCGAGCAGGTCCGGCTGTTCCGGACCATCCCGGGGCTGGAGAATGCCGAGTTCGCAAGGCTTGGCGGCCTGCACCGCAACACCTTCATCCGATCGCCCGAATTGCTCGACACGACGCTCAGGTTGAAGAGCCGGCCCAATATCCGCTTTGCCGGGCAGATCACCGGCTGTGAGGGCTATGTCGAGAGCGCTGCGGTCGGATTGCTCGCCGGCCGGTTCGCCGCGGCTGAACTGGCGGGCACCGTGCTCGCCCCGCCACCGGTCGAGACAGCACTGGGCGCGCTGCTGCATCACATCACCGGCGCCGCAGTGGCCGAGACCTATCAGCCGATGAACGTCAATTTCGGCCTGATGCCGCCGATCCCCGGCCGCACCAAGAAGGCGGACCGGAAGAAGATGTACACTGACCGCGCCCGGACTGCGCTCGAGGCCTGGATGGCGGCCTGATGGCGCCCCTCGCCCTCCCACGAGGGCAAGGGGCGACACGTCTGTCAATCGATTTTGATTAGAGCTTCCTGCGCCTTTTGCAGGATATTGAGCGGAATATGCGGATCGATCCACTGAATCGGAACCGAGATCGCCGCCTTCTTGCGCAGTGTACCGACCGTGATGTGGGGCCAGGACAGGCCGTTGAAATCGAGCATCACAGTCTGGCTATATTGCAGCTGCAGAAAATTGGGCGTGCCCTTCACTGTCTCGATCCAGAAGGTCGAGAAAACCGTGGTGGAGTTGGCATTGGGCCCTCCGGCGCCGCCTTTCAGGAAGGCGGTGTTGGCGGTGCCGCCGCCAGTCAGTGGCGCGACGGCGTGGGTCGTCACGTCCAGTTTCGTGGTGCTCAGGATCGTTTGGCCAGCGATCGCGGCCGCCAACACCGAATTGGGGTTGTCTACCATTGCCTGCGTGATCCCGACGATATCCGCCGGCGGTGAGCGGAACGGGGTCGGCAGGCCGAGATTGGCCTCGGGAAAGTTGAACGGCGCACCCGGATTGCCGATCGGGAAAGGCTTGATGTTGGTGACGGGGATCACCGGCGGTCCGGCCTTGGTCGACGATTTGCCCTGCGCCAGGATCACTGTGCCGTGGGGGATGGAGCCCATGCGCACGACGGTCGGATCCTCGGCGGGGTTCGTCGTTTTGGGCACCACCGCCCAGATGCCGGGCTCGATATGCAGGCCGGCGCCGACATTCTTGTCCTTGATCTGCTGCAGATAGGTGAGGCCGAACATGTTGATATCGGCCTGAAGGAACCCGCGATTGGGAATTGGGCCGCTGATGGCGGTGAACTCAAGCGTTTCCTGGGTCAGGTTCAGTTCGAGGAAGCGATCCTGCCCGGGTTGATGGAATGGCCGCCATATCGTGTTGAAGCCCGAGCCGGTCCAGGTCCCCGGCAGCGATGCGAGAGGGCCGAGCGGGTTGAGGATAGTCGGAAAGGGCAGATGCACGGGGTTGAGGATTTCCGGCAATGGCCGGAAGGAGAAATCAGGCTTCAGATCCACGATGTCGTACCTTTCATGAATCGCCGCGCAAGGCCGATGACTTTGCGCGCGATGGTTCGGCGCCAGCCGCTGAAAGCGACCGACTCTGCCAATAAGGTGCGACCTGAGGTTTAGCGTCCCGTCGGGTAGCGGGGCTTCGCCAACAATAAGAACAGCTTTGGGCCGGGTCAAATCAGTCCGAACATTCCAAACGCCTGATAAACAGGCCCATTCGCAATATTGCGCGGATATGGCTGCAATTTACTACAAATCAAAAATGTTTAATAAAACCCGAGATGTCGTTTATTTACGATATCGCGCCCAATCCCTTAACTAAGGCTGGCAATTTCAGCTCATTCAGGAAAATGATCACCGCCTAACTGTCATCATCATGCGATGCGGGGGCAGCCGGCGGGCACCCGATCCGCACCTTGCGCTTGACTGCGGTGGTCGCGAATTCAGCTGTGCTCATTGCACCCGATTTGTCCTTGTCGGCATCGGCGAACTTGGTCTCTGCCTTCACCGCCCATTCGTCGAACGACAGCACACCATCATGGTTCACGTCGAGCTTCGCATAGGCCTTGCGGCGCTGGGCGAGGAACTCCTCTCGCGTCACATTGCCATTGCGATCCTTGTCGTAGCGATCGAAGCGCTTCTGCTCGCGGGTGCGGTCGCTCGCGGCCGGCACGGTGTCAGGCAAAGGCGCCGCCTGCGCCGCCGGGCCAGCTGCCGCACGTGCCGCAATCAGCGACGGCGCGCTTGCGCGACCCTTGAAAACGATGATCCCCGCCACGACCAAAAGCAAAGCCGCAAGCCCGCCCGCAATATAACGCCACATCCCGCATCCCCTTCCGTGTCGAAGGGCTGACGCTAACGCCTTTTGCCGACGCTACAAAATCTATCGTCCCCAGAGTCGATGCAACAACAGCCGCCCGACACGGCGCGGAGCCCCGATCGGCAAGGGGTGGTCGAGCGATATGGCGAGGTTCATTCGCGCGATATGCGCCAGCGCACCGAGCGGCCGGGCGGCGCGGCTCCAACGCGTACGCCCTGCCTGAGCCAGCGGAGCGGCCGCGAGGCGGAGCGCGCGCTCAGCGGTCGAGCGGTCACTCAGATGCCGCCCGAGATCGGCGAGCGCCCAGCCCTTGCCGGCCAGCTCCACCGGATCCGTGTGACGGGCGCCGAGCACTTCGCCGGCCATGGCAAAAAGGGCGCCGCCCCGCGCCTCGGCATGCCGGCCGAGCGCGGCATCATTCAGCGTGTCGGCGTCGAGAAGCTCCTCCCAACCGTCGATCATTCCGGCAAGACGGGCGCCCGTAGTGCCCTGCGGCACGACATCGCGCACCAGCGCCTGCAGGACCGGCTCAGCCGGTGGCGCAGCGCTGTCGAGCCGGGTCAGCGCCTCATGCCACCAGGTGAGCCGCATCTGGCCGACAATCGGCTCGCGGGTGGTCCGCAGGATATTGGCGAGCGCCGCATCGAGCGCGAATAACGCCGCCAACCCGGCGCGGGACCTGGCGTGGGCATAGGAGAAGGCAAGTTCCCGCTCCGGATCTTCGCCCTGCTCGGCCACCTCATCACACTTTCGAAAGGTCAAAAGATAAACATTTCTTAACAACTCTCATGCGAAAACGACCTGTGGCATGGGGGGCAGTCGCAACAAAATCGTGATCACTCGAAAAGCCTTGATGAGCAAGCTAGCGCGACGCGCTCCCAAAAGCATCCGCGCGTTAGGCTCGGACGTTCGGGGAGCGACGCTTGTCGAATTCGGCTTCGTCATCACGCCCTTCGCAGCCCTGATGGTCGCCATCCTGCAGACCAGCCTTACCTTCTTCGCACAGCAGAATCTCGAAACGGCCGCCGAGAAATCGGTGCGCCAGCTGATGACCGGCCAGGCCCAGCGGGCCTCCATGACCCAGGCCCAGTTCAAGACGCTGGTGTGCACCAAGATCCCGACCTTCATGCAATGCGGCAAGGTCATTATCGACGTTCGCCAGGCATCGAGCTTCTCGACCGTCTCCACGGCAGTTCCAACGATTACCTATGATGGCAGCGGGAACCCGGTCCAGGGGGCTTATACGCCCGGGATCGGCGGCACGGTCAATATCGTCAAGATCATGTATATCTGGGACGAACAGAAGGGGCCGCTCGGCTTCGACCTCTCGACCATGTCGAGCGGGAAGCGGTTGCTGATGACCACCTCCGTCTTCCGAGTGGAGCCATATATATCATGAGGCGTCTCCTGAAAGATCGGCGCGGCGTGGCCGCGTCCGAATTCGCGATGTCGCTGCCGTTCCTGGTGCTGCTCTATATAGGCGGCTATCAGCTGAGCGACGCGATCTCCGCTTACCGCAAGGTGGCGGTGGCGACGCGCACCGTCGCCGATCTTACCTCGCAATTTACGTCCGTCAGCAATGACGACGTCAACGAGATCCTGGATGCCAGCTCCCAGGTTCTGGCCCCGTACAAGGTCAGCGCTGCCAAGATCACGGTTTCGCAGATCAAGATCGATTCAGCCGGTGTTGCGACCGTCGACTGGAGCTTCGGCAAGAATATCAGCGGCCTCACCCGGGGCACGGCATTCACGCTGCCGTCGTCGGTCAGGACGCCCAGCAGCTATGTGATCGTGGCGTCGATCAACTACACCTACACGCCGGTCGCGGCATCCGGAATGATCGGCACGATCCCGTTTCAGGACCAGATCATCATGGGGCCCCGCTCTTCTGTCCAAGTGGATTGCCGCACATGCAGCTGAATTCGCTCTTCCCCGCCATGTCGGCCTTTTGGCGCCGGCTCCGGGACGACCGGCGCGGCAACGTCCTGATGATCCTCGGCTTCTCGATCATCCCGCTCACGCTCGCGACAGGCATGGCGGTCGACTACGCCCGTGCCGCGCGCCTGCAGACCAAGCTGAACGCAGCCGCCGACGCAGCCGCGCTCCAGGCGGTGAGCAAGCAGATGATGCTGCAGACCAACCAGACCGCTCACGACACGGCGGTCGCCTTTTTCAATTCGCAGACCACGAATCTTCCGGGGCTGATCTATACTACGTCGGCGAGCAATCCCAACGTGGTCATCACCGGCGGCGTCGGCGCGAGCAATACGCGCACCGCGGTCGTGACCTATACCGCGCGCTCGCAAAACGCCTTTAGCGGCGTCCTCGGCATGAGCTCGGTCGAGATCGGCGGCACGTCCACCGCCACCTCCTCGCAGGCGCCGAACATCGATTTCTACGTGATGCTCGATACGTCGCCCTCGATGCTGCTGCCGGCGACGACGGCCGGCCTCGCGACGATGACGACGGCGACCAGCGGCTGCGCCTTCGCCTGCCACCAGACGAACACGACGTCGAGCGATCCGGGCCATACGACCCAGGTTTCGGGCCGTTACCTCGATTATTATCAGGTCGCCCGGAACAACAGCCTGACGCTGCGCACCGATCTCGTGACCGAAGCCGTACAGAATCTGACTGATGTCGCCACCAGCACCGCCACCAGCAATGGCGCGCATTACCGCATGGGGCTGTATCAGTTCGACTATCGCTATCAGAAAGTCTGGCCGACCACGAGCGCCAATGTGGACGCAAGCCTTTCCACGGTGAAGACGCATGTGACCGACGCGGCGGTGCTGACCTATTGCGTCAACAACCAACGCGTCTGTGGCACCGGCGACAATGATACCGGCACCAATTTCACCGCCGCCTTCACCGGCGCGCTCGGCTCGATGCCGACGGCGCCGGGCCAGGGCACCAATGTCACCGGCGATACGCCCATGGCTTTGCTGTTCATCGTCACGGACGGCATGCGTGACGAACTGAATGGCGGCAGCCGCTTCATGGGGCCGATCCCGACCGCGCAATGCGACACGATCAAGGCACGCGGCATCCGGATCGCGGTCCTGCACACGGAATATCTGGCGGCGTCGGCGTCCGACTCCTGGTCGATCAGCAATGTGCGGACCCCCTATCTCTCGCCGACCGACAATATCAGCCCGGCTCTGATCAGCTGCGCGTCACCCGGCCTTTATTATCAGGTGACGACCGACAGCGACATTACCGCAGCGCTCGCCGCGCTGTTCCAGAGAGCCGTCGCGACCGCCCATCTGATCCAGTAAGGCGCCGACAACTCGATCAGTGATCAGCCTCTCCCTCACGGGAGGGGCTGATTGCTTGTCGGGCAGATGGCTGACCCGATCCACTCATCGATAGCGATTGGCAACGCGAGCCACGGCTGACCGCCAGCTCGCGCGTGCTTTGTCGCAGCGATGGAATTCCCTGTTATTCCGCCGGAACAGGGAATTTTTTATTTTTTCTCGACGCCATTCCCGGTTGAGTTGTCATAATTCCTCAATTCTACAAAAGCTTAGACGACGTCCGATCGATCTCCCCACGCCGGAACAGGGAAATAACAGGGAATTAACAGGGAAATTGGGCCGCGCAGACGACGTCCGCAGCGCGGCGCGTACGACTAGATATCCGAACGATAAGAAAGAGCGGTCCGGGCTTCTGAGACGTCCCGTTCGCATCTTATGGCTGGTCAAGGGCTGCAGTTGAATCGCCGCTTCAAATGTTGTGGAGTTCTTCTTCCCCTCTCCTTTCAGGAGAGGGGCAAGCTGCGCAGCAGCGCGGGGTGAGGTTGAGTGCGAGACGCTCACTGTCGTCACCCTCACCCTTCCCATCGCTCTGCGATGGGCCCCTTCCCTCTCCCGCTGGGAGAGGGAGAAGACGCGCAATGCTAAGTGTGAATTTCGTAGCCCCCTGGGAGAGGGAGAAGAACGAACTTCCGACTCAGGACTCTAACGGCTATCGATTTCGAGCAACGCCACGCCCTGACGCGGCAGGCGCAGGTTCACGATCGCCGAGCCATCGCGTGTCACGCGGACCGGGCCGCTCGCCTCGGGCGCCAGGTGAGCGGCCCCGGTCAGGCGCGCGATCTGGGCTGGTGTGGGCTTGGCGGGAGCGCCTTCGGCCTGCCAGGCGGCAAAGGAATTGCCGTGAGTCCCGTCCACCCGCCACACACGGGCCGGATGCGCCCCTGCACGCAGGCCGCTGAGACGGACCTGGAGTGCGGCGTCGGGGCCGGGCAGATCGTCATCATGATAATACCAGAGCAGGACGGCGATCTTGCCCTGCCCTGTGCGGGTCGCGAGCGCGCCGATATCTGGCGCGCCGCGCACGCCCTCGGCGACGATCCGGTCGAGTGGCGTTTGCGCGTCGCTCGACGCGGCGATCTGATCGGGCCCGAGCCGCGCCATCAGGCGGAAGATGTTGAGCACCGGCAGATCGACGCCGTTGGTGGCGAGCTGGCGGTAGCCTGCGAACCATGGCTGGCCGACAAAGGTGTAGGACCAGGACAGCGCTCCTTCCAGCTTCACCTGCCGGCGCCGCGCCAGCTCCCATAGCCGCGCATAGCTGGCAGCGGTGTAGCTCGAATACATGGTGCCGTTGCGATAGGCATTCTGCGGCCCCGGGCAGGCGGCGCAGCCCTCGGGATCATTCTCGCCGATGATGATCGGCCTGGCCGCAAGCGCGGGAACCGCAGCGATCTTGGCGAAGCCTTCGTCCGCAGTCCTGAGCTGGTTGGATATACCCATCCGCACATGGCCGTCGACGATCGAGGGCTGGCCCTTGGCATGGAAGGAGACGAAGTCGGTCGGCGTGCCGATCCTGCCGGTGGCGTAATTGGTGCCGGTGGTAACGTGCGCGAGGAAGCCATCCATGAAGGCGCCGCCCGAACCGGCGACGTCGGGGCCGCCGACCCGTGCGGTCGGCAGGGCGCGGCGGACTGCGTCGATGCCGTAATCGTGCAGCCGGTAGAATTCGGCCGGAGTGCCATGCCAGTAGAAATCGAGATTGGGCTCGTTCCACACCTCGAAATACCAGCGCTCGACCTCGGCCCGCCCGTAACGCTCGACGTTGTGAAGCGTCCAGCGATAGACCAGCTCAGCCCATTTCGCGTAGTCGGCGGGCGGGTAGGTCCAGCCCGAATTCGTTTTGTAGTCGGCGCCAGCCCGCCAGACGTGACGATAGGGCACGCCGGCGGGCGCGCTGCTCATCGCCTGCGGCATGAAGCCGATCTCAAGATAGGGATGGATGCCGCGCGCGCGGTAGGTGTCGATGATCCCGTCGATAATCGTCCAGTCATAGACCGGCCGACCGTCCTTATCCTCGCTGTAGATGTTGGTGCTGCCCCATTTGAAATCAGCTTTGCCGTCGCCGGTAGTCAGCAGATTATGGGCGCGGAAATGGACCTCACCCGGGCGCAGGCCGCCGAGCTCGAACAGGAGTTTGGCGCCGTCTTTCGCCGTCGCATAATTGGGCTCGTCCGCGCCGAAGAAGCGCCAGATCGGCGGGAGCGGCGCAACTGTGTGACCGGCATCCACCGAGACCGAAACTGGCAGATCCGCCGCCATGGCCGTGCCCGGGCTCAGCAGCGCCGCAGCGGCGATGAACCCATAGTGCTTCGCGGTCAGGCCACCCAGCATCTTGCTTCCCCGCAACGTTCTCCGAGCACGTTGATACCAGAAAGCCGGGGCCGGACTAGCTGAACTCGTCACCCAGCCGGTACATCACGTCGGATCGCAGCACATATTTCCGGCCAGCGAGCACCGGAGCACCCCGATGGCAGACGGGGTGATGGAAGATGAGCGCCGTGCCCGTCTTCGGTTTCACGACAAGGTCTTCGGATCGGAACTCGGGCAGTTCCCGGAACGCGGTTTCACCGCCTTCGAACTCCTCATTCAGATAGATCATGAAGGTGAAGTGGCTCTCCTCCTGCTGGGATCGCCAGAAATTGCCGTCGCAATGCCAGTCGAACTGCTGGCCGACATCATAGCGATAGAAGCGCAGCCGCTCGTTGAGGCCGGACGCGCGCCACACATTGTGGAAGGTCGGCGGGATCATGGGCTTCAGCCGATGCCAGAGCATATCCGCATAATCGGGATCGTCGAGGATCACGCGATCATTGTTGCGAAGGTCAAGCATCCTGACCGCACCGACCCGCGTCGTCACCGTGGCGACGTCATAGCTTTCCGTTTCGCTCCGCGCGATCAGCGCCGCACATTCGGATGCCGAAAGGAAATCGTCGATCGTGCAGACACTCTGCGCGATCCAATTGGCGGTACCCATCCTTGTTCCAGACTCGCTCATGTCGGCCGCAGGCGGCATGCCTCGGCGCGCCCGTTATGCACAAGCTACTGAAATGTCACCACGGGAGGGGCGGAATCTCCGCTCAATGTTTGAGGAACAGCGGGACCGGAGAGTCCGTCAGCAGCCGCTCGGTCACGCCGCCGAACAGGCTTTCGACAAGCCGCGAACGCCCGAAGCCACCCATCACCGCATAGGCCGGCTTGAGCAATTCGATCTGTTCTAGGATCACCCGCCCGGTCTTTTCGCCAAACGCCCCGTCACGGCGCACGCTGCTGGTAATGCCATGCTGCGACAGATGCGTAGCGGCGACGGTTGCCGGGATCTCGAGCGAACCATCGTCGATTTCCAAAATGGTGACGCTCGCCGCACGGCGGAAAAGCGGCATGGCAGCGCGCATCGCGGCACTTGCCTGGTCCGAGCCGTCCCACAGGAGCAGCGCTTGCCCGTTCACCGCTATGCCGGTGGTGGAGGCAGGAACCACAAGGACAGGCTTCTTCGCTTTCAGAAGAAAGTCGCCGATGGCCCGGTGCATATCCGGGAACGGCACATCCTTCGGCGAGCTCAGCACGACCATATCGGCAAAGGAGGCAAAACGGGCGAGCTCAGTACCAAGATCGCCGTGGCGCTCGACCCATTGGAATGGCAGGCCGCTGCACTCGACCCGCTCCCGCGCAGCGGTCTGCGCCTCGCCCCTTGTTTCGGGCTCGAGCAGCATCGCGCCAAAGAGCGGGTCGGCGCCCGGCGAGAGGGTTGGAATTGTCAGGTCGACGCAGGTGAGATGCGCGTTGAGGGACCGGGTGAGATCCAGCGCCACCCGCACGCGCGATTCCAGGCCGGTATCGCCGTGAACGAGCAGCAGAATATTCTTCATTACCGCCTCCATCTTCCAGGGCCGATCTTCACCGCTTAGCGGCTCGGCGCTTTGACCCGGGTCAAGCCACCGTCGATCGGTGGCCGACGCTCGCGATCATCGAACAGGCGCGCACGGCGGTGGCGCGGACGCGCTCAAGCTGTTCCGCGGCATAGGTTTGGCTCAGATTCGGCACAATCGAGTCGATTGTAATGTGCTCGCTCTGCTTCATGCCGAAGCCGCGCCACAGATAGACGTCGAATATCTCGCGCAACGACAGCGCCTGGCCCTGTTCGTTCAGCCACGCCTGAGAGCTGCCGGACGTCGAGAAAGACAATAAGGGCTTGCCGCGCAACGCCGCTTGCCCGACCTGATCGTGAAGGTCCCGGAAGGAATAGCCGGCGCCCAGGACGCGATCGACATAGCCGATGAGGATGGCGGGCGGCAGGGCAAACCAGATCGGGTAGACCAGCACGAGGATGTCGCAATTGGCGAGATGATCGAGCTCGACCGCGACATCGGGCGCAGGCGACCAGTCATTGTGCAGCGGCCGTTCGGCGGCCTTGAGCACCGGATCGAAACCAAGCGCGTAGAGGTCGCGGACGACGACCTCCTGATGGCACTCGGCCGCTGCCTCGACATAGGCAGCGACGATCGCGTGATCGAAGCTGGTCGGCGACGGATTGGCGCACACGACAAGATGAGTCGGTCGCCTGCCCGCCGCGTCGGGTCGGGCTGGCTGATCGGTCATGGCTTGTCTCGACGAGCCGCGGAGCCGAAGGCTTCCGAGGCGGTCACGGACATCACCACCAGCATGAAGGCGACATTCGCACCGACGACGAGATAGAGAAACCAGTTGTGCATGAGATCGGCCATTGGGACACTCCCGTTCTGCAGGAGTGACCATGATGGACCGATCATCCGCGAACGCTTTGATCGCGGTCAAACGAGTGGCCGCACGGCGCTGCCGTCGGCCCCTCGATGCTGGTCGCTGTCGCCGCTGAAGCGGACGGTCAGGCGATCAGCCGCCCAACCCGCGATAGGCTACCCATGTGACCGCGAAGAGCACAAGCGCCAGCCCAAGGCTCGCAGCCTTGATCCATCCGTTCTGCTGCCCGGTGACGATCTGGTATGTCCCGTTGACCATGGTCGCGATCCCGAAGGCAATCACCGCCGCGAAGAGGCGCAGGATCATCTGAGCCTGTTCCGCTGTGCCTGTATAATTGCTGTCGGGCGAATAGGGGTGGAGCAGCGCGGGGGCCATGTTCAGCGTGACGGTGCCCATGAGTCCGACCAGGAACAGGCCTAGCAGCAGCAGGACCCAACCCAGCCGCCGCACCATCTTTGGCGTGCGCATCTTCGTGCCGCATTTCGGGCATTTCTCGACTGTGCCATCGACGGTTTCGCGACAGCTGAACGACATACATTTGCTGGTTTGTGGCATGGGTACCCCTGGTTCGTGTTTGGGCGCCGCCTCCACTTTGCGGGAGTCCAGCGCATCGCGACCATCATCGGCAATCCCGCAAAGCCCCTGCGGCTTATCCCTTCATCTGGCGTTTGACGGACGCCATCGTCGCCTTGCCATAAGGTGGTTTGAGCCCGGCAAGCTTGGCCACGTCAAGCTTTGCCTGTTTGTAGACGCTCTTGGCGTGGCTGAACGTCCTGAATCCGTCGAGGCCGTGATAGGCGCCCATCCCGGACGGACCGACCCCGCCGAACGGCAGATCCTCCATGCTGATATGGAAGATCACATCGTCGAGCGTCACGCCGCCGGCGATCGTCCGGTCGAGCACCGTCCGCCGCTCGCCCTCGTCGCCGCCGAAATAATAAAGGCCGAGCGGGCGGTCGCGCCGGTTCACCTGTTCGATCGCGTCGCTGATGCCGGTGTAGCGGCGTACCGGCAGGATCGGACCGAAAATCTCCTCCTGCATCACCGCCATGTCGTCAGTGACATCGGTGACGATGTGCAGCGGCATCTTGCGGGCATTGGAGGCGCCGAAATCCTCGTTCGCGGGATTGACCATCTCGACCTTGGCACCCTTGGCGCGGGCATCGTCGAGGAGGCCGTTCAACCGGGCGAAATGCCGGTCGTTGATGATCGCTGTATAGTCCGGATTGGCCAGCAGGCTCGGATACATGGCAGTCGCCGCCGCCTTCAGGCCAGTGACGATTTCCGCCTCCTGCTCGGCGGTGACCAGCATGTAATCGGGTGCGAGGCAGATCTGTCCGGCGTTCATCATCTTGCCGATCGCGACCCGCTCGGTCGCGCGGGCAATGTTCACGCCCTTGCCGATGATGACGGGCGATTTGCCGCCGAGTTCGAGCGTCACCGGCGTCAGATTGTCGGCCGCGGCATGGAGGATGTGCTTGCCGACTGCGGTGGCGCCGGTGAAGATCAGGTGATCGAAGGGCAGCTCGGCAAAGGCCTTGCCGACGTCAGGTCCGCCCGAGACGAAGGCGAGCTCGTCGCGTGCGAAATATTTGCCGACGATCTCCTCGAACAACGCCGCGACCCGCGGGGTGTATTCGGAGGTTTTCACCATCGCCCGATTGCCGGCGGCGAACACGCCAGCGAGCGGCGACATCACGAGGTTGACCGGGAAATTCCACGGCGCGATTACGCCGACCACGCCCTTGGGCTGATATTCGATCCACGCCTTCGCGCCGAGCAGGCCGAGCGGGAACTGGACCGGGCGCTTCTCCACCCTCGCCCATTTATCGACGGATTTGATCGCGTGGCTGATCGGCGCGATCGAGCTGGCGACATCGGTCAGCATCGATTGCTCGCGGCTGCGATGGCCGAAATCCTCGCTCAGCGCGTCGCAGAACCGCTCCGCATTGTCGGCGATCATCGCGGCGGCGCGCTTCAGCCGATCCTTGCGCACAGCAATCGACACGGGGAGCTCGGCCATGAAGGCGCCGCGCTGTTCGGCCAGGATTTCCTGCATCGTCGCCATCGTCATTCTCTCCCCTGTCAGCCGCGTTCAGGTGCAGCCGATCAATCCCACGATCGGCAGCACGACGCCGTCCTGACCCTTGCGGTCAAGCCGCAACGTTCCGCCAGACACCTGCGCGCCGTCCTTGATGTCGCCGCGTGCCACGACCGTCATGTCGAGCGTCGCGGTCACGTCGTCCGATCCGTAATCAGCGCTGTTCGCAAAGCCGAAGCCGGCATCGCCCTGTTGCGAGGCGCGCGCCAGATCGGTGATCGTGCCGCCAAGCGACAGGCGGAGCTGCGCCGGATCAGCGGTCGCCATCGCGACCAGCGTCCTTGTGCCGCTCGTGGTCCACAAAAAGGCAGCGCACCCCTTGGGCGGAAGCTCCTGCTTCGGCAATTCCGCAAGCGGGAGGCCTTCGAGGGGCACCGGCGGCGCGGCCTGCGCGGTCGCGACGAGCATCGACAGGATCGCGAGCGCCTTCATACCGGCAAGCCTAACAGGAACAACCATGCCGGGTAAGCTGCGATCGCAAGCAGCGCGCCGAACGGCACGCTATCGTCGAGCTTGGCCGTCCGGCCGCGCAGCATGCCGAGCAGGACGAGCGCAAGCCCGGTGAGCGCGGCGAGCAGTAGCACCGCCGGCAGCATCCGCCAGCCGAGCCACAGCCCGATCGCACCGAGCAATTTGGGGTCGCCGCCGCCGAGCCCGTCGCGGCCACGCAGGCGTTTATAGGTGAAGCCGACCAGCCAGAGCGCTGCAAAGCCGGCGATCCCGCCGATCAGCCGGTCGGCCAGCGGCGGTTCGACCCCTGCCAGCCCCGCTGCCAGGCCGGCAAGCGCGAGCGCCAACGTCAATGGGTCGGGCAGCCAGAAATCGCTGATGTCGAGTGCGGCCAGTCCGAGCAGCAGCCAGCCGAACACAGCACCTGCCAGCGCCTCTGGTCCTGGCACGACCAGCCCGGCGATCGCGCCGATCCCCAGTGCGGCGAGTTCGATCTGCCAGTGGCGTGGATCGATCGCAGCCTTGCAGTGGCGGCACCGGCCTCGCGACAGAAAAAAGCTGAGCAACGGGATCAGGTCGCGCGGCCCCAGCACCGCATCGCAGGTATCGCAGTGCGACCGGCCTTCCAGGACCGATCGCTCCTGCGGCCAGCGGATCACCAGAGTCGCGATGAAGCTGCCGAGCACAGCGCCGAGCACGCCCAGCCCGACCGGCCACAGCCAGACATCAACCATTCGGTTTCTTGCGGATCAGATAGCGATAGACCCCGAATATATCGATCGCGAACAGGACGACATTCTGAGTGCCGAGCGCCCAATCACGGGTCAGCACCGATCCTGCGATCCAGGCGATGGCCGAGGCGACGAAGAGGACGAATCCCCAGCCGGTGACCTTGCGCCCGGCATCGAACGACACCATTGCCGCAGCGATCATGCCGCTGCCGGACGCGAACCATTTGAGCACGTTGATGAGAATATCCATGCCTGTCGGATACGCTCCGGCTTCCTCCACGTCATCCGGACTTTTGTCGCGATAAAAGGCGGCGGATAGCGCCGTTCGCGCTCGCTAGTCCTGGCGGAATACGATATAGGTTAGTCATGTCGCACCCCGAATTCGCCTCGCACAGTTTTCCCATCTCGATCGACGCCGCCGATATCGATTTCATGGGCCATGTGAACAATGCGAGCTATCTGAAGTGGGTGCAGGAAGCGGTGATCAACCACTGGCAGCGCTTCGCGCCCGCCGACGCGGTTGCCTCGCACCTCTGGGTCGCGCTCAAGCACGAGATCACCTATCGCCGCCCGACTTTTCTCAATGACGAGGTGATCGCCACCGTCCTGCTCGAAAAGGTCCAGGGCGCCCGTGCCTTTTACGAGACCATCATCCGGCGCGGCGAGGATGTGCTGGCCGAGGTGAAATCGAGCTGGTGCTATCTGGACGCCGAAACCCTGCGCCCGGCGCGGATAGCGCAGAGCGTGATCGAGCGCTTCTTCAAGGTTGAACAGCCCGCGGGTTAAACGCTGGATAATCGGGGGAAGATCCGGCTCGCTTCAGCACCGGATCTGCTTGCAGGCGAGCCGTCGCCAATTTCACCCCTATTGGCTGCAACGCGTTGCGGTGCGGACAAACTTAGTGGAAGAGGGTCGGGCGCTCACGGGCGCGGGCAAAGGCGTAATCTCCGGGGGGCGTGTCGATCAGATGCATGGCGACCAGATCGGCGAAGAGGACAGGCTTGTCCCGCTCAGCTATCATGAAGAGCTCGTAACCTATCTGAGCGAGCACGAACGCGCAGTGTGGGATTGGTCCAAGTCGGATGATGTCCGCCGTCATCAGGCCGATGAAATGCGCGAGGCGATGCTGCGCCAGACGTACCGGCTCGAGCCCGAAGCCCATCCTGACGTCTATGCGGCATGCCAGTCGGCGATGACGAAGCTCGGCATCGATGCGCCGGCGACGCTCTACCAGGCTGCGGACGGGATGATGAACGCCTCGCTTTGCTTCATCCCGGGCGAAATCCACCTCGTTTTCTACGGCCCCATCCTCGAGCGGATGGCGAGCGCCGAACTGCTTGCACTGATGGGCCATGAGCTGGCCCATTACCGGCTGTGGATGGCTGCCGGCGGCAATTATTATAACGCGAGCCGAATCCTCGACCACGCGCTTTCCTATCCCGATGCAAGCCCGTCGCAGCGCGAGAGCGCGCGGCTGCTGAGCCTCTATACCGAGCTCTATGCGGACCGAGGGGCTGCGATCGTTGCCGATGCGGTCGGCCCGGCGGTATCGGTTCTGGTCAAGACGATGACGGGCATCACGTCAGTCGACCCCGCCGCCTATCTGCGCCAGGCGGAGGAGCTGGAGGCGGGTGCCGGGCGATCGGAAGCACAGTCGCATCCCGAGACATTCCTGCGTGCGCGCGCGCTCGATCGCTGGTGGCGGCGCGCTGACGATCTCGACCAGTGGGTCGACATGCGGCTGCGCGGGCCGATCTCGCTCGAGGCGCTCGACCTCCTCCGGCAGCAGGAGCTGGCGCGGATGACGCGTGCCTTTTTCGTGCGGCTGCTGAAGGAGATCGAGCTGCACAGCGAGGCAGTGACGACGCAGGTGAAGCGCTATTTCCCCGATCTCAACGAAGAGGGTGAGGCGCTTGATCTGGAGGCGATCGGACCTGAGCGGATCGACGATTCGACCCGCGGTTATTTCATAGCGCTGATGTTCGATTGCGCGATGGCCGATCCCGATACCCGCGACGAAGTCCTGCTTGCGGCGGCCAAGATCGCGCGCTCGATCGGCGCAGAGCAGCTGCTCGGTGCGGCCCTGAAGCGCGACCTGCGCTGGACCAAAACGGCCGCCGATAAACTGATCGCCAGAGCGGCGGCGAACTGAGATGGACGAGCCGCACATGGACGCAGAGCCCGGCGTGTCGAGCGAACCGCGCACGCTTGCCGCATATTTCGCAGCCGACCCGGGGCCCTTGCCGACCGAGGATGTGCTGTACACGATGCTGCCGCTGATGCGCGAAGTGGCCGCGTTGCACGAGCGCGGGCTGGTTGCCGATCTCGGGATCAACGCGGTGACCGTGAACGAGCAGCGGCAGCTGGGGCTGGCGCACCCCGAGGGCCGTGCGCCGCAGGTCAATCTTGTCGCGGTGCGTCGGGTCCAGGCCAATGCGCCGTCGGCACTGAAGGTGGTCGGGGAATATCGCGTCGTCAACGAAGAAGGGCGCGGTACCAGGGTCCAGGATTTGCGCGCGAGCGGCGACGGGGCCGAAGCGATCACCAAGCCGATATATCTTACTGACCTGCGCACATGGGAGGATGAACTCGGTCATCACGACGAGATCACGGATGTACTGCAGATCGGGCTGATCCTCGCGTCGCTTGCCTGCGGACTGGATCCGGCCGAGGCCGAGGATGTCGAGCGCTTCTCGCTCAATCGAAGCAATTTGTTCGCGCTGAACAATCGGCTGCACCCGGTGATCGCGACGCTCATCGTCGAGGCGACCGCCCTCAATCGCGGCGAGCGCGCGACTGATCTGGCGGGGCTGGCGCAGCGGCTGGAGAATTATCGCGACCAACCGGTCGGACTCGAGGTCGAGCGCGTGCTCGCCGGTGCGAGCGGCGTGCCGGGCCGACGTGTCGCGGTACTCTCGCATCTGCGCGACCGGCTGTTCGATCTGTCGCGGCGGAACCGTCTGGTCCATTTCCGCTCGACGCTGGCGAGCGTCAACCTGACCGAGGCCAGCGTGCCGATCGTCGCGCGGCTCGAATCGATCCGGCCCGATCAGCTGTGCACCTGGGGCGGAACCTTCGTGTCGACCGTGCTGTCGGGCAAAGCCGTGCCGCTCAACAAATGGCTGCGGTTCGAGGATCAGCCGCATCTCCCCTCCGCGTTCGACCGGATGATCCAGGAAACACGGCGGGATCGGGCTGAATATGGCTTCAGCAACCTGCGGCTCGTGGTCGCCTTTCTGCGCTGGCACAATCTGAAGGATTCGCCGAACGAACGGATCGTCTCTCCGCTGCTGTGGCTGCCGGTCGAGGTGAGCAAGGCGAAGGGGGTGCGCGACCAATATGTGCTCAGCTGCCCCGAACCAATCGCCGAGTTCAATCCGGCGCTGCGGCAGATGCTGCGGCAATTGTACGACATCGTGCTTCCCGACCAGGTCGATCTGACGACGACCGACATAGCCGCGCTGCATGCCGATGTGATGGCGCAGATCCATCGGACCGAGCCGGGTGTGCGGCTCGACCTGCAGGAGAAGCCGCAGATCCGGATGATCTTCCAAAAGGCGGTGCAGCGGGTCAACAGCTTCAACCGGCGGCGCGGGCAGAGCCGACAGAAGGTCGTGGCGACCGCGGATTTCAGCTATGAGCGCGACGATTACCGGCCGCTCGGTTTTGCGCTGTTCGAGAAGTTCGTGAAGCCTTCTCGATTGCCGCAGCGGCTCGCGGCGGGCGGGTCGAACCGGCCATCGAACGCCTTTATGGCCGATCCCGATGGCGCCCAGACTTTCGCGCTCGGCGCTGATGAAGGGCACCGCTACGCGTGGGAAGTCGACCTGACGCAAGTGACGCTGGCCAATTTCAACTACAAGAAAATGACCCTCGTCCGCGACTATGCCGATCTTATCGAACAGCGCGACGAGCAACCCGCGTTCGACCAACTATTCTCGATCGAGCCGCGTCCCTTCATCCAGGATGTCCCGCCGCCGATCTCGGCCGACGATCAGTGGGGCGTGGTGCCCGCCGACGCAACGCAGGACGCCGCCGTCGCGCTGGCGCGGACCGGGCGAAGCTTCATCGTCCAGGGTCCGCCGGGAACCGGCAAATCGCAGACCATCACCAACCTGATCGCCGACTATGCGGCGCGCGGAAAACGCGTGCTCTTCGTATGCGAGAAGCGCGCCGCGCTGGACGTCGTGTTCCACCGGCTCGGTCAGGCCGGGCTGGCGGGGCTGTCGTGCATCATCCACGATTCGCAAGAGGACAAGAAGGCGTTCATCCTCGACCTCAAGGAACAATATGAGCGCTGGGGAAAGGGCGACGACCAGCTCGACCATGTCCGCGCGGTGCGAAAGCGGACAGTCGCAGCGCTGAGCCAGCATCTGGAAGCGATCGCCGCGTTCGACGCGAGTGTCGGCGCTGGATTGGATATGGCGGGCGGCCAAAGCCTGCGCACGCTGGTGCGACGGGCGGCAGCACTGCCGCCCGTGACGGCTGAGTTCGACGCGCGGGTGCGCGAGCGCCTGCCGGACCTCGCGACCTGGGACCGCCACCGCGCCATGATCGAACGGGTCGGGCGGACGGTCAGCGAGTTACTCGGCATCGACGCCATCGCCGTGCATCCGTTCGCGCGGCTGAACACCGCGACGGTCACCGGCGAGCGGCCCTATGCGGCAGTGGAGTCGATGGCGTCCGAAGCGGAGGCGCTTCTGGATCGGCTCGACCGGTGGATCGACGGCGGCAGCGTCGTCGCGGGGCCCTCAATGCGGCTGGACGATGCCAGGCAGGTGAGCTCAGTGGCCGCGGCGATGCAGGCGACGGGGCTCAGCCATACGATCGCATTGCTCGATCCGACCTCGGCGTCGTCGCTCAGGCTGCAACAAGCGCTTGGGCGGATCACTGACCTCGAGGCGGCGGCCGATACCGCCGCGCTGGCCGCACGCCATTGGAGGGAGCCGCTCGATCCTGACGATGCCGCTGCGGCACTCGAACAGGCCAGGCGTGGTGAACGATCGATCTTCCGTTTCTTCAGCGGATCGTGGCGCAAGCTCAAACGGACGGTGGCGGAGCGCTATGATTTCAGCGCGCACGCGGTCACTCCCAGTGTGACGGCGGTGCTCGAACATTTGAACGCGAAGCACGAAGCGGATCGCGCCCTCGCTCAGGCGAGGCGCGAGATCGGCGTTGAGATCGGAACCACCGATCTGCCCGCCTTGCTCACACTGCGCCAGCGCCTGTCCGACAGTGCCGCGCCCGATCCGGTCGTTGCGCGGATGCTCGCCGCAGTGCGCATGGCACCCGATTCCGAGCGGCTGATCGCAGCCGAGGCCGCAGCAGCGGAACCAGTCGCGGCGCTCGCCGCTTCGGTCGGCCGCGTGCTTGCCGGCACCGGAGAAATGACTCTCGAAGCGCTCGCGGAATTGCTGCGCGATCTCCGCGAGGCGCTGGACGACCTGCCCGACCTGCTCCCGCTTCTCGGCGAAATCCATCGGGCGGACCCTGCGGTCGCGGACGCATTGCGAGGGCTGCCGCTGCGCCTGCCCGTACTCGAGGCGCTGATCACCGACGAGGCGATCGCGCGAATCGAGCGTGCCAGTCCCGATATCCGGCGCTTCGACGTCGAACGGCTGATGAGTCTGTCGCGGCGGGCAGCGGCAGCACGGACACTGATGCGTGAGCAGAACTCAAGCGTGATCCGGGCCACGCTGCACCGCAAGTTCCGCGACCATGTGAAACAGTCCGAAATGTCGGTGACCCTTCTCGACACCGCCGGCCGTGCGTTCAAGAAGATGTATGCCACGGGGCGGCGCGAGCTGGAGCATGAGTTCGGCAAGACGATGCGGTATCGCTCGATCCGCGATCTTTCCGACGACGAAACCGGCGCGGTGGTGAATGACCTGAAGCCGATCTGGCTGATGAGTCCGCTGTCGGTATCAGACACGTTGCCGCTTCAGAACAGTTTGTTCGACGTGGTGATCTTCGACGAAGCAAGCCAGATACCGACCGAGGAAGCTGTTCCCGCCCTCTCCCGCTCGCGCCAGGTGATCATCGTTGGCGACGAGATGCAGCTGCCGCCGACGAGCTTCTTCTCGACCGCCTTCGAGGAGGACGACCAACAGATCATGGCTGAGGAAGACGGCCAGACGATCGCGATCCTGCTCGATGCCGACAGCCTGCTCAACCAGTCAGCCCGCAACCTGCCGGCGACGATGCTGGCATGGCATTATCGCAGCCGATCGGAATCGCTGATCAGCTTTTCCAACGCAGCCTTTTACAACGGCAATCTTGTAACGATTCCGGATCGCGTGCCGGGCCAGGTGAGCGAGACAGCCGCGCCGGTCGGTTCGAGCGACCGGCAAGCATGGGCTGACGGAACCGATCGCCTGCTGCGGCTGCCGATTACCACCCACCGCATCGCCGATGGCCTTTACGATCGGCGGATCAATCCGCCCGAAGCGCGCTATATCTCCGGGCTGGTGCGCGAACTGCTGTTGCGGGAAACGGGCCAGAGCATCGGCATCGTCGCCTTCTCCCAGGCGCAGCAGGGCGAGATCGAGACCGCCCTCGACGCGCTCGCTGCTGAAGATTCGGCCTTTGCCACGGCGCTCGAACGCGAGATCAGCCGCGAGGACGACGATCAGTTCAATGGCCTGTTCGTGAAGAATCTCGAAAATGTGCAGGGCGACGAGCGCGACATCATCCTGATGAGCGTGTGCTACGCCCCGGGCCGCGATGGGCGGATGGTGATGAATTTCGGCCCGATCAACCAGCGCGGCGGCGAGAAGCGGCTGAACGTGATCTTCAGCCGAGCGCGCCGCCACATGGCGATCGTATCGACGATCGCGCCTGAAGCGATCACCAACATCCACAATGACGGCGCACGGGCGCTGCGCAGCTTCCTCGCCTTTGCGGAGGCGCAATCGAGTGGCGCCCAGGATCACGCGCAGGCAGTGCTGGCCACGCTGAACCCCGATGCGGCGCGGACATTCGGCGGCGCGATGCCGCCTGACCCGGTACGTGGCGCGATTGCAAAAGCGCTGCGCGCCCGAGGCCACCGGGTCGACGAACATGTCGGCGGCGCAAGCTTCCGCTGCGATCTCGCGATCGCGGGGGCGGAGGACAGCGGCTATCGGGTCGGCATCCTGCTGGACCGCGATGCGGACCAGGCGATCGGCGTGGAGGAGCGCTTCCTGTTCCGCCCGACGATCCTGCGCGCGTTCGGCTGGCGCATCCTCGACGTGCCGGTGGCGGCGTGGTTCCGAGCGCAAGGCGCAATGATCGAGCGCATCGAGGCAGAGCTCAATCGCGACAGCTGGGGACTGGCCGACGCCGATCCCTTCAGCGGCGTTGTCCTTCCGCCTGAGCTCGATGCAGGCCTGGTGCCGCCCGCGCCTCCCTCAGTCGGCAATTTTGCGGACATGGAAGACGATGCCGCCGATGCAGCCCCGCCGTCCGCCCCGGCTTCGGCCGAGGCGAGCGGCCTGATCGAATTTCGGCTCGTGCAGGGGACGTCGAACAAATTCTGGCGCGTCGGCGTGACCGATTGCGATCTGATCGTCGAATTCGGCCGTGTCGGCACCAAGGGCCAGCGCGTCATCAAGACCTTCAGCAGCCCCGAGCGCGCCCGGAGCGAAGAGGTCAAGCTTACGCTCGAGAAGACCCGCAAGGGCTATGAGGAAGTGAGCTAGTGCCTGTTTAACCGTTAAGCGCAGCGAGAATGGGCGCGTTGATCGTACGGTCTTCGATCTGGGTCGACAGACGCAGGAGCGCGAGCCGGGCGACATCGCTGTCGAGTTCGACCAGAGCGGCGATCGCTGCGTTGGCGGTCGTCTTGCTGCGAATCGCGTCGCTGCCACCGCCCATCCGACAGGCGGCGGCAAGGGCAGTCTTTTCCAGCGTGTTGGCGGCCGCGACCTTATCGGGCAGCGATGGCAGCAGCCAGACAGCGGCACGAAGCAACTGCTCGTTCTCCATCGACACCGGCTGCGTCCTGGTGACGTACCATTCCCGGCTGCCTATCGAGGGCAGGCTGAGCTCACCCGTGGTGGTGCTGCGGCCCTTGTAGGCATCGGCAAACTGGAAGAGGTTCACCGACCAGAGATGTCTCAGTCCCTGCGGATTGCCAGTCGCAAGGTTCAGCGCCAGCGCGCGGCCAAATTGGTCGAGATTGTCGGCCGTGATCAGCGCCGGCCAATCGGGGTGCAGAGCGTTCAGCTCGCCGACAAACCGGTCCATGCGGTGGCAATTGGTGGCATCGGCGAGCGTTTCGGGCGTGGCAACGGGGGTGTGGAAGAATGCCAGCCAATCGTGCAACCGGGCCTGCACTTCGTCGATTCCCACCGCGGCGGCGAGCTTCAGCGCATTTTTCGTCCATGCCGCAGTTGGCCGCGGGCCGCTCTTCGTCGTCACGAACAACTCCAGCAGTTCAGTCACCGCGGGCGATTCGAGATCGCCGAGTCGCTCGAGTCCCGGAATGGCGGGCGTGTTCCAGCCATAGCGGATCATCGGCGCAACGACATCGCGCTTGTCGCGCAACGCCAGGTAGCGCTCCGGCTCCACAAGCGCCTCGTTGCGCTTGAGGTTACGGAGGAACGCGAAGTCGCGTACTGGCTCGCCTTCCTTCGCTTCCCACTGACCAAAGCGTGGAACAAAAGGCCCGACCGGCGGGAATGCAGCGTCGAAAGCGGCGCGATCGGTCATCCAGACCGGCGGCTTCTTGCCGCGCAGATCATCGCGCAGATCGTTCATCGCGCGCGCGGCGGCGGCGAGCAGCGCGCACCAGAAATCGTAATTTTCGGGCAGATCGCCGAGCGCCTCGCCGGTTTCGGCATCTTCGCAGCGATCGAGCAGGATCGAGGCCGTCGAAATCTCGACTCCGGCAATCTTGTCGATCACAGCCGCCATCTCGGCACAGGCCCTCTTCGAGCCGCGCAGGGAAGTGGGCTCGGTCCGCAGCTCCTGGGCATAAGCGGCAAGCAGAGTGCATTCGTTACTGGTCAGGAAAGCGCCCGCCGCGATCGCTCCCTTCACTCGCGTGATGAAGTCCTGGGCGGCATATTCGTGACGCATGTAGCGCCGCACCCCGGCGATCAGCGCAATATAGTCCCGCAAATCCTCCGGGGCGATATCATAGGCCTTGCTGCAGCATTCGGTGAAGCACCGTCGCTTGCGCTCCGCGTCCTGATCGGGTTCGTCGCGCGAAGGGTTGCTGTCGATCTCGGCGGCATAAGGCAACAGCGACAAGAACACTTCGCCCCGCTCGGCCCGCGTCAGTTCCGCGAGCCGGACAAGCAAAGCCTGAGTCCAGGTGTAACTGTGGATCTCCTTCCCGACCAGGCTGAGCGACACGCGTTCAGCGAGCATATCGTAGCTCAGTCGCCCGCGCTCTTGCGGCAGCGGCTCATATTGCGGCTGATAGGCCGGCACTCCCGAGACCGGTTTGCGCCCGAACACCCTTCGCTGAAACATCATGACATCCCCCGATACAGGTCATGGCTTAAGGCGATGACTGTAACGGGACGGTTAATCGGGAACGGCCCGCCACCTTCCCTGCCATTGCGGGAAGTGCATCCGCCCCCTAGATCGCGGCCAATCCTTTCAGCCGGAGCTCCTCATGGCCACCGATCCGATCGTCATCCTATCTTATGCCCGTACGCCCATGGGCAGCTTCCAGGGCTCGCTTGCGGGCGCGACGGCGACTGAGCTGGGCGCAGCAGCGGTCGGCGGCGCTGTCGAGCGGGCCGGGGTTTCGGGCGAGGCGATCGAGCGCATCTATATGGGCTGCGTGCTGCCTGCCGGGCTCGGCCAGGCGCCGGCGCGCCAGGCGGCGATCAAGGCCGGCCTGCCGACCCATGTCGAGGCGACCACCGTCAACAAGATGTGCGGATCCGGCATGCAGGCCTCGATGCTCGCCGCCGACGCGTTGGCGGCCGGCTCGGTCGATATGATCGTCGCAGGCGGCATGGAGAGCATGACCAACGCGCCGTACCTCACGATGAAGCATCGCGGCGGTGCGCGGATCGGCCATGACCGGCTTTATGATCACATGTATCTCGACGGCCTCGAAGATGCCTATGAGGCCGGCAAGCTGATGGGCAATTTCGCCGAGGATACCGCAGCGGAATATCAGTTCACCCGCGGCCAGATGGACGATTTCGCGATCGCCTCGCTCGAGCGTGCGCAAAAGGCGCAGACTTCAGGCGCTTTCGACCGCGAGATCGTGCCGATCGAGATCGCCGGCCGCAAAGGGCCGACCACCGTCAGCCTCGACGAGCAGCCGCAAAAGGGCGATGCCTCGAAAATCCCGACGCTCAGGCCCGCCTTTTCCAAGGACGGCACGATCACCGCCGCCAATGCCTCGTCGATCTCGGACGGTGCCGCCGCACTGGTGCTGACCCGCGCTTCGATCGCCGACAAGCTCGGGCTCGATCCGATCGCGCGGATCGTGGCGCACGGCGCCCATGCCCATGCGCCGGCGCTGTTCACCACCGCCCCGGTCTTTGCGATGCGCAAGGTTCTGGAAAAGGCCGGCTGGTCGGCTGACGAGGTCGATCTCTACGAGGTCAATGAGGCCTTCGCCGTCGTCGCGATGATCGCGATGCGCGATCTCGGGCTCAGCCATGATCGGCTCAACGTGCATGGCGGTGCCTGCGCGCTAGGCCATCCGATCGGCGCCTCGGGTGCGCGCATCCTCGCGACCCTGCTGTCGGCGCTGCAGACCTCGGGCGCGAAACGTGGCATGGCTTCGCTCTGCATCGGCGGCGGCGAAGCGACCGCGATGGCGGTGGAGATGATGAACTGAGCCAGGCAATAGACAGGAGGGCAGTGCTCGGAGCGGGTCTCTGCGCTCTCGTCGCCACGCCTCGGGGGATCGTCGCGATGCCGAAAGACTTACCGCCGGTGCCGTTATGGCGCCCGTCCTTCCAGCAGCCGCTGGACCGGATCATCGATCGCTTTCGCTATTACACCGACGGCAAGAATGATTTCGCAGTGTTCAGAAACGGCACCTGCGCGATCGTCGACAATGGTCTTCCGGAGACGGCGGCAGCTGCGTCGGCGACCGGGATCCTGGCCGAGATATTCGGCTTCCACCCCGATATGAACCCGGCGGACATGGACGACGGCAACATCATGGTTCGCTATAATCACCCCGCCTTCAACGTGGTTCTGTCCGATGTCGCCGCTGCTCACTGGTCCGAGATCGACGCTCATCATCAGCAGGCGCTGACTCCCGATGAAGTCCTGATCACCCCGCTCGGCCCCAACAAATTCGACGATTTCGGGAAAAAAGCCCTGTTCGGCCGATGCTATATGTTCATGGACGCACAGGCACCGCATGTCGTCCGGATCGAGCGCAGTCAGAGCTCCAAAGCGTAATAGCGGCTGAAAATCTGGTCGGTGTAGTCCGCGAATGGACCGCAGGGCTCGAACCCCGCCCGTTCGTACAGCGCCCGCGCCGGCGCGAAGGGTTCGTTCGAACCTGTCTCCAAACTCAACCGCGCATAGCCACGCGCTCTCCCCTCGGCGACGAGATGATCGAGCATCGCCGCCGCCACGCCGCGGCGCAGATGCGCGGGCGCGGTTCGCATCGACTTCAGTTCGCCATGCCCGGCGTCCAGCTCCTTGAGCGCACCGAGCCCGAGCAGATCGTCCCCGTCCCATGCTGACCAGAGCGTCACCGCCGGATGACGCAAGCCACTCAGATCGAGCGCGAACACCGCGCCCGGCGGGGAGTTCTCGAAGGCACTGCGCAGATGAAGGTCGAGCAGCGCGATCACATCGGGGTGAGTCAGGTCGTCGCGAACGATGAGCATCTCAGTTCAGCGTCTCATCGGCGGCCACACCCCAGAGATGGTTCGCCTCGACATAACCGCCCCGCCCGCGCACATCGAAATAGCACCAGCCCCGTGCGCATTTGCTCAAGCGCCCGACCACACCGGGCGCAGCGCGCCACAGGATCTTGCCGCCATAACGCGGCGCATCGCGCAGCTCGGCGATCGTCCCCATCACCAGGCCGGTGCGGGTTTCCGAGATCAACGTGCCCATCATCCAGCCCTGGGTGCCGCTCGGGTCCTCGACCTTTATCCAGGCGCCGCGATCGTAAATGTCGAGCACCTTCACCKGCAGGTCGGCGCGCTGGTACAGCCAGCTAGCGGGATAGGTCTTGGCGGGCCCGGTCCGCATCCGTGCCTTGCCCGCTGAAATCGACGCGAAATAGGGCGTCTTCTTCTGGACGAGCGAGGCGATCGCCGGTGCCGCCAAACCGACGATAACCATCGCAAGCGAGATTTTCGCCGTGAAACGCATACTTGCTCATCCCCTGATCCCGAATTCTTTACCCTGTTTGCGCTGGCCGCTTCAACTACCGTTGACGAGGGCAAAACGCTTCGCCAAGCCGGATTCATGCCCGAAATGAGACGCGTGCCAAACCCCAAGGTCATCGTCACCCGCGAGCTCGCGGATGTGGTGATGGGGCGCATGGAGCAATTGTTCGATACGACGAACAATCGCGGCGACGCGCCGATGGACCAGACGCAGCTCGCGGCGGCCATGGCCGATACCGATGTGTTCGTGCCGACCGTGACCGACGACATCAATGCGGGCCTGATCGAGGGCGCCGGCGAGCGGCTGAAGCTGATCGCCAATTACGGCGCGGGCGTAAACCATATCGACCTCAAGGCAGCGCGGGCGCGTGGCATCATCGTCACTAACACGCCCGGCGTATTGACCGAAGACACAGCCGACATGACGATGGCGCTGATCCTCTCGGTGCCGCGCCGCCTGGCCGAGGGCGAGAAGCTGGTGCGCTCCGGGCAATGGAAAGGCTGGTCGCCGGGCGGCATGCTCGGTCACCGCATCGGCGGCAAGGCGCTGGGTATTGTCGGCATGGGGCGGATCGGCCGCGCGGTCGCGACGCGGGCTCGGGCGTTCGGGCTTTCGATCCATTATCATAACCGTCACCGCCTGCCGGCTTCAGTCGAGGCCGAGTTCGGCGCGACCTGGCACGATACGCTGGACAGCATGCTGGGTCAGATCGACATCCTGACCATCCACACGCCGCGCAACGCCGATAGCGAGAATCTGATCGACGCGCGCCGGATCGGCCTGATGGGTCCGCACGCCTTTCTGATCAACGCGGCGCGCGGCGGCATTGTCGACGAGGACGCGTTGATCGACGCGCTCGAAGCCGGCCGGCTCGCGGGCGCGGGCCTGGACGTCTGGAAGCACGAGCCGCACATCGATCCGCGCCTGCTCGCGCTGCCCAACGTCGTGATGCTGCCGCATATGGGATCGGCCACTTATGAGGGCCGGCTGGCGATGGGCGAGAAGGTGATTGCCAATATCCGGATGTGGGCCGACGGCCACCGTCCGCCGGACCAGGTGCTCGAGGGCTGGGTTTAGGTCGTGAACTCATAAATCGCGAATGACTTGGACTGGTGGTTAGTTGCCGGCAAAATCGACTTGCCTCACATCTCCATCGACGCCCTCCTCAGCCAGCTTTTCCACCAGCCAATCGGCTTCGGCTTTGGTCCCTACGAACAGCGTTGGGAACGATTGCAGCAAAGTGGTCATGTCCGCGAGCGGAAGGGAAAGCAGGCGCTTTGTCGTCGCAATGGCCTTCAGTTTCTCGCCCTCATCGGCACGGACTGACCAAGTGCCTTTTGCCGTAAGCAGTTCTCTTCGAAGATCGGAAGGGGCATCACCGATCCCATCCCCATCCTCCTCGAAGTAGCCAACGGTGGGGCAGCGGACGGAACGGTACCAGCGCAATTTACCGTCGGGCACTGACTGACCGAAAATGGCATGTCCTGCCTGCCCGCAACATGGGCACGTCACTGGAACCGTTTGGCTGTCAGCACTGCTGTTCACCGCCGTAGCTTGCCCCCTCCGGCTGATGTCCGCAACTGGGGCGCCTCTGGTCGTCCGTTGCCGGCCCCGTTTCTACTCGTTCGGCATGGCAGGGACGCCTCGACGGAATCAACGATGTGAAAGAGCGGATCGGGAAACCCGATACTGCCTATTACCACAGCATCGTCAGGGTTGAATCGCCTCGAGGCGCGTCAGCCAATCCGCGATCATCCGCTCCCCCGCGCGCACCGCTGGCGGGCCGAGCCGGTCATGATCCGCCTGCAACGTGGCCGGATCGACACCGGCGCCCCGGATATAGGGCTCGTCAGCCATCCAGTCGTGGAAGCGCGGATCTTCGCCCATCTCGGCGTGGAACTGGAGCGCCAAGATGCTGTCGCCGCGCCGGAATGCCTGATTAGGATAGGCCGGCGTCGAGGCGAGCAACTCGGTGCCTTCCGGCAGGTCGAACGTATCGCCGTGCCAGTGCAGCACGTCCACATCCGCGACATGCCGCAAGGGCGACTCCAGCGCCGCCTCGCTCAGGGTGATGGGAGCGAAACCGACCTCTCGCACGGGCCCTGCGTAAACCCTCGCCCCCAGCGCCGCCGCCAATATCTGGCTGCCCAGGCATACGCCGAGCGTCGGCCGATCGGTCTCTAGTCGTGCGGCAATCGCCGCGATCTCGTCGGGGATCCAGGGATGGGCGTCAGTCTCATACACTCCCATCGGCCCGCCCATCACGACGAGCAGATCGGGCGAGACGAGGTTGAGTGCATCGAAGTCGGTCTGACAGGCGGCGACGCGCTGGATTTCATAACCCGCCCGCTCGATCGGAGCGCGGTAGCCGGCAAGGCCTTCATGGACGACGTGACGGATGACGAGCGCGCGTTTCATGGCGCCACGCTAGAGGACGGGCGCGCGGTCGCAACCCAAGGGTTTCTTCGTCACCGTAAATATGCACCTGCTCAACCTCGTACCGTCCACCAGCCGTTCCGGTGAATGGACCTTCGATCGTCCAGCCAAAAATGGTGGCTGACCGCATCGTTATGCGACACAGTCGCTGACCAGGGAAAATCGGTCACGCTCGGCCGATCACCCGAAAGGCGCTATCCATGTCTCGTGCCGTGCTCCGCGTTGCCCTTTGGTTCCTGCTCGGAGCCGCTTTTCTCCCCACCCCGGTCGAGGCTGCGCCCGAGCCGCAGCTGAAGGCGGGCGCCGTGGCAGCCGCCGATCGCTACGGCGCACAGGCGGCCCGAGAGATATTGCAGGCCGGCGGCAATGCCGTGGATGCCGCCGTCGCGACTGCCTTTGCCCTTGCCGTGACGTATCCCGAGGCCGGTAATCTCGGTGGTGGCGGGTTCATGACTCTCTACATCGACGGCAAACCCTATTTCCTCGATTATCGCGAGACGGCGCCCGCCGCCGCCAGCGCCACCATGTATCTCGATCCGGATGGCCAGGCGATCAGCGACCTAAGCCTCGTCGGCAATATCGCCGTCGGCGTGCCGGGGACGGTGCGTGGCATGGCAGAGGCGCATCGTCGTTTCGGTCGATTGCCCTGGACGCGAGACCTTGCTCCGGCGATCCGGCTTGCGCGGCGCGGTTTCGTGGTGCCCGCAGGCCTCACCGCTGAATATAGGGGCGCGAAGGTTGGTTTCGGCTCAACCAATTTCAGCCGCTATTTCGGCACTGTCGCTGCCGGGCGGATTTTTCGCCAGCCGGAGCTGGCCAATACCCTTGACCGGATCGCCCGGAACGGGGCGCGGGAATTCTATAGCGGCCACACCGCGGACCTTATCGTAGCGCAGATGGCGCGCGGCGCGCGGAAAGGCCTCATCACGCACGCCGATCTCGCAGGCTATGAGGCGCGTTGGCGCGAGCCTGTGCAGGGCCGCTGGCACGGGTTCGACGTGATCACCGCGCCGCCGCCGAGTTCAGGGGGCGTCGGGCTGCTCCAGCTGCTCGACATGAAGGAGGATGCAGCGCCGCTGTTCAAGGACGTGGCACTGAATTCCCCCCATTATGTGCATCTCGTCGCCGAGATCGAGAAGCGGGTTTTTGCCGATCGGGCCGAGTATTTCGGCGATCCCGACTTCGTGAAGGTGCCGGTCGCTCGGCTGACCGACCCCGCCTATCTGGCGCGACGAGCGGCCGAGATCGATCCTGTCCACCCCTCGCGCCTCGTCGCCGTGAAGCCCGGTCTGGAAAAACCGCAAACTACCCATTTCTCGATCGTCGACAAATGGGGCGGCGCGGTCTCCAATACCTATACGCTGAACGGATCATTCGGCGCCGGCGTGGTCGTGGAGGGTGCGGGCTTCCTGCTCAACGACGAAATGGACGATTTCTCGGCAAAGCCGGGCGTGCCCAATCAGTTCGGCGTGGTGGGCGGCGACGCCAATGCAATCGCGCCCGGCAAGCGCCCGCTTTCCTCCATGTCGCCGACGATCCTGACCAGGCATGGCAAGGTGGCGATGGTGATCGGAACCCCGGGCGGATCGCGCATCTTCACCTCGGTGTTCCAGGTGCTGACTAACGTCTATGATTTTCACCTGCCGCTGGCCGCCGCACTGGCGACGCCGCGCTTCCACCATCAGCTGTTGCCCGACAACCTGATCTATGCCGAACCGGCGCTGCCCTTGCCGCCAGCGCTGGTGAGTGCGCTGCCGGGCATGGGCTACCGGGTCGAGACACAGGCCTTTTCGGGCGATATTGCGGCGATCAAGATCGAGGGGCGGGTGCCCGTGGCAGCGGCCGATCCGCGCGCGCGGGGCGTAGCGCTGACAGTGCCCTAGCGGTCAGGGCGAGTCTTCTTCTCCCCTCCCGCTTGCGGGAGGGGTCGGGGGAGGGCTTGTCTCAACGGCCACCGCAGGTGCGGACATGCCCTCCCCTAACCCCTCCCGCAAGCGGGAGGGGGATTAAGTCGCACGCTCAATCCCCGGTCAGGATCCGATCCACCAGCTGCTTCACCGTCGGCACGAACCCGTTCGAATAAAAGGGATCGCGCTTGAAATTATAGGCGCCATGGCCTGCGAACATCAGGTTCTGGTCGATCGGTCCGCCATGGGCGATGTCCTGCAGGGTCTTCTGGATGCAGAAGCTGCGCGGATCGGCGAGGCGGCCGGTGGAGTTGGTCTCGCTATCGGCCCAGGAGGAGAAGGCGCATTGGCTGAGGCAGCCCATGCAATCCGCCTGATCCTTGCGGATAACGCCCTTTTCCTCGGGTGTGACGAACACCAGCGTGTTGTCGGGCGTCTTCAGCGCGTCGGTGAAGCCCTCGCCGAACCATTGCCGCGCGCGGAGCAGGTCGTTGCGCGTCACCCAGAAATTCTTGCCCTTCACGCCGACGTCGAGCTGGAAGACATGGTCGCCGGCCGACTGGGTCGAGAAGGCGATCTGCCGCTCGGAGCGGGCTTCGAGTGCTCGGAGGAAGGGATTGCGGACCGCGCTGGAATAAAAGCCCGTTGGGGAGAAGCGGTGGAGGAGGACCTCGCCTTCGTCGATATTGGTCAGCTTGGCTTTCCAGCCTTCGGGAATCGGGCTTTCCTGCGTGAGGAGCGGGCGGGTGCCGAACTGGAAGGCGATCTGGCCGAGCTCGGGATTGTCGATCCAGTTGCTCCAGTCGCGTAAGTACCAGACGCCGCCGGCCATGATGATCGGCACACTGTCCGGGATGCCACCCTCGCGCATCGTCTCGCGTAGCGCTTTCACGCGGGGATAGGGATCCTCGGGCTTCAACGGGTCTTCGGCGTTGGAGAGGCCGTTATGGCCGCCGGCGAGCCAGGGATCCTCATAAACCACGGCCGCGAGCCATTCGGCCGCTTTTGAATAAGCCCGCTTCCACAGCGCGCGGAAGGCGCGGCCGGAGCTGATGATCGGCAGGTAATGGACGTTGTACGAGGCCGCGATCTCGGAAAGCTTGTAGGGCATGCCGGCACCGCACGTGACGCCGGCGACCTTGCCGCGGGTCCGCTCGAGCACGCCGTGAAGGATGCGCTGGGCGCCGCCCATTTCCCACAGCACGTTGATGTTGATCGCGCCCTTGCCGCCCGAAATATCATAGGCACGCTCGACCTGCTGGACAGCGCCCTCGATGGCGAAGGTGATCAGTTCCTCATGGCGCTCGCGGCGATTGAGCGCCTTGTAGATCTGCGGGATGATCTTGCCGTCGGGATCATAGCTGTCTGCATTGACTGCGGAAACCGTGCCGATACCGCCGGCCGCAGCCCAGGCGCCGGCCGACGCGTGGTTCGTCGCGGCGACGCCTTTACCGCCCTCCACCAGCGGCCAGACTTCCTGGCCGTTATAGATGATGGGCTTCAGACCTTTGAACACACGACCTCCAACTTAACTTACGTTTGATATAGCGTTTGGGTCCCGCTTAGCGAGAAAATTGCGACTCAGCGCAGGCTCCCCGGCCTGGCCATCGCTTCTTCGTATAGCGTCACATACTGGTCGATCATGACAGATTCGTCATATTCGGCGACTGCCTTGGCACGGTTTTGCACGCCGACATAGACGCGTTGGGAAGGTTTGCAGCCAGCGACCGCCTGGAGCGAATCTCTGAGGGCCACTTCGTTCGCCTTGACGATGATGAAGGGACGGTTCTCCTCGGAAACCATCTGCAGGATATCGCCCACTTGCGGCGCCACGATCGGCAGCCCGGCCGCCATGCCTTCCACCACCGAGATCGGGAACTGCTCGCTCTTCGAAGAGAGCGCGAGGATATCGAACAGGCCGATATAGCGATGCGGATCGGGCAGGAAGCCGGGGAGGTGAACGCGGTCCTCCATGCCCATCGCCTCGGCGGCATCGAGAATGTGCTGGCGTTCCGGCCCTTCGCCGACGATCACCAGCCGGACCCGCGCCGAGACGCCGCCGGCAGCCCGGACCAGCGCCGGCAGGTCCTTGACCGCGCGTAAGCCAGCGACGGCGCCGATCACCACCTCGCCGGGTCGGCGGCGGAATCCCGGGATCGCCTTGGGATCGGGTTTGGCCTGGTACAGGCTGGTGGCGATGCCGTTGGCGATGCGGCGGACGCGGGCGCGCGGCTGTTTCCAGGTCTGCAAGGCGATCGTCTCGAGGGTTTCGGATGGGACCACCAGCGCATGCGCTGCGGGGAGCGCGACGCGGCGATAGATGTTGCGCTCGATCTTCAGTCCATCGGCTTCGTCGGCGTTGAAGCCGTCCTCATGGTGGATGACCGGCGGCGAACCCTTGGGGAAGGCACGCCGCGCCATCACCCCGTCGATCGCGCCCCAATTATAGGTCAGCACGAGATCGAAGCGGCGCATATAGCGGGCGATCGCCTCATAGCGGCCGACCGAGGGCCGGCCGGTCAGCGGGGGCGGATTCTGCGCGATCTCGTAGGTGATGCCCGGCGCGATCGCATCGCGCGCGCTGAGCTGATCGGGCACGCCGGAGACGATGGTGTGGCGGGCGCGATCGCCAAAACTATTCATCAACCGAACCGCCCGCGCCTCCTTGCCGCCAAGGCTGAAGCTCGAATGGAGGTGCAGGATGTTGACGGGGGGTGGCATTATGGGTGCGCGTTAGCGGGAAATGTAGCGGGCGTCATTACGCTCTTCTTCCTCCCCTCCCCTTCTGCTTCTTGTCCCCCTCCCGCAAGCGGGAGGGGAGCTAGAAGGAAGCGCGAGTGCCTAGGAGAACACTCCCTTCGGCACGTGCGTGATCCGGCACGCGAGATCTGCCTCTCCACTGGCCACGACATAATGATCGCCGCCATCGGCTATCCCGGTCGTGAAGACCACATTGTCGAGATACATCAGCGCCTTTAGCGGCTCCGTCAGCGCGGGTGCGGCTTCGATCAGGGGATCGTGACTGGTGCGCAGGACCTTCGACGGATCGTCGCGGTCCATCAGCGACCAATAGGTGCGGTAGATGCCGACCACCCCCAGCGGCTCGACGCCGTGCCACAGGCTGAGCCAGCCATCGTCCGTGAGGATCGGCGGTGTGCCGCCGCCCATCCGTGCGGTCGCGACGGTGGCTGAGTGCGGCCGGATACCGGGCTTGTCATAGGGCTTCCAATGTAGCGCGTCGGGCGAGCTGGCGAGGTTGATCGACGGGCCGGCGCGCCACTCGCTGCCGGGCGGATAGGCGAAATAGAGATCGCCGAGCGGCCGGGTCTGCGCCCAGTATTTGCCGCCAATCAGCCCTTCGAAGATCAGCATGTCCTTGTTTTGATGATCGAGCACGATGCCTTCGAGCGTCCACTCCATCGCGTCGTCAGAGGTGTAGAGCGTAGTCGAATGGCGTTCGGGGCTGACCGAGCAGGTCGTCATCAGATAGCGATCGCCGACCTTGCTGATCCGCGCATCCTCGACACCATAGCATTGATAGGGCGCGCGCGGGGCGATGGCGCGATCATAATGCACCGCGACCACGCCGCGCCCGTCGGCCGAGAGCTCGACCGGCAGCAGCCAGGACAGGGAGGTCAGCGCCATCACCTTCCAGCCGGCGGGGCGCATCATAAACTTGCGCGGATCCGAGGTATCGACGAATTCGAGCGGCCAGGCGTCGAGCGTGTAGTCGCCGTCATCCCAGCGGATCGCGCGGATATGTCCGTCCGAGATCGGCGTCCGCAGTGCCTCGGCGATGCGGACCATCAGCAGCAGATTGCCATTGGGCAACCGCGTCATGCCGGGGTTGAAGGCGCCGAGCACATAGGTCTCGGCGTCGATCTTTCCGGCGAGCGGCGAGCGCGACAGATCAACGTCGCGCGGATCGAAAACGAGGCGATCGAAAGGAAAACTCATGCCTTGGCCTCAATGCAGGGACAGTGAGCGGGAGAGACGCATTCAGGCGATGGCGGGTTCCGTCACGATGCGGGCCAGCAGCCGGTCGATAGCGCTGACTGCATCTGGCTCGCCGAGCGTCGGTGTGTGGCCGACGCCGGGGACCGTCACCAGCTCGGCGTGATCGAGCGCCTTCACCATGCGATCCGCGGTAGCCACGCCGAGCACGTCCGAACGCTGGCCGCGCAGGATGAGAACGGGCACGGTCTTCAACTGCTCCAGCGCGTGCCACATGTCAGGCCCGGCCTCGTTGCCCGGCACCCGGAAGGGCTCGGCGATCTTCATGTCGTAATCGAGCACGATCCGGCCCGAACTGTTGAGGCGGTAGATCCGCTTGGCCATCGCCAGCCAGTCCTCGATCTCATAGCCGGGATAGACTTCGCTATTGGCGTCGGCGACCGCGCGGGCGGCGTGCATCCAGGTCGGCCAGGTGTTCGACTTGCCGACATAGCCGCGAATGCGCCCAAGCCCGGCAGGCTCGATCTCGGGCCCGACGTCGTTTAGCAATGCCCCGGCAATACGGCCCGGTGCCGCCGCAGCAAGCAGCATGGTGACGATGCCGCCAAGCGACGTGCCGAAGGCGATGACCTTGGGCAGCGCGAGCTCGTCGAGCAGGGCCTGAACGTCCCGCACATAAGTCGGCGGGATATAGCTCATCGGGTCCTTGGCATATTCGCTCTTGCCGCGGCCGCGGAAGCTGACCGCGATCACCCGCCATTCGGGGGACAGCCGCACGGCCAGATCCTCGAAATCGCGCGCATTGCGGGTCAGGCCGGGCATGCAGAGGATCGGGGGGCGGTCTTCGCGCCCCGGATAGTCGCGATAATGCAGCTTCAGCCCGTCTTCCGATACCCAATAACGATTTTCATATGCGGGCATGGTTGCGTCCTGCGGTTGGCAACTCCCATATCGCTGGATGATCAAGCGCCCGCAAGCATATCGGCCCGAAACCGCGATCCTGGAACTGGGGGAGCGTTTCTATGATCCCGTCATGGCCGCCGACTTCCCGGAAACCCGGCTGCGCTTCCGCAACGACCGGGCCGCAGCGAGCGTCGGCCTTGAGGGCCTGAGCGAGGCTGAGTGGATCTCCCATTTCGGGCGGTTCGTGCCGATGGAGGGCAGTCTCCCCCAGCCGCTGGCGCTGCGTTATCACGGCCATCAGTTCCGCGTGTACAATCCCGAGATCGGCGACGGCCGCGGCTTCCTGTTCGCGCAGATGCGCGATGATCGCGACCGGCTGATGGACCTCGGCACCAAGGGATCGGGCCAAACGCCGTGGAGCCGCTTCGGCGACGGCCGTCTGACGCTGAAGGGCGGCGCGCGCGAAGTGCTGGCGACCGAAATGCTCGAGGCGCTCGGCGTCGAGACCTCGCGAACCTTCTCGCTGATCGAGACTGGCGAGGCGCTGGAGCGCGGCGACGAGCCCTCCCCTACCCGCTCAGCCGTGCTGGTGCGGCTGAGCCACGGCCATATCCGGATCGGCACCTTCCAACGCCTCGCTTATGAGCGCGATGAAGAGGGGATGCGGCGGCTGATAGCCTATGTGCTGCGCCATTATTATGGCGAGGAGGCAGGGGAAGACGGCGCGGTGCGGCTGTTGCAGCATGTCGTCGCCCGCACCGCGAAGCTCGCCGCAAGCTATATGGCGGCCGGCTTCGTGCACGGCGTGCTCAACAGCGACAATATCAACGTGACCGGCGAGAGCTTCGATTATGGCCCCTGGCGCTTCGCCCCGACCTGGGATCCGGGCTTCACCGCCGCTTATTTCGATCATGCCGGGCTCTACGCCTTTGGCCGCCAGCCCGAGGCGATCCACTGGGATGCGATGCAGCTCGCAGTGGCGCTGAGGACGGTGGTCGACGCGCCGCCGCTGATCGCGGTGCTGGAGACATTCGGCGAGCGCTATCAGCCGGCGGTTTCGGGTGCGATCCTGTGGCGGCTCGGGGTGCAGCCACTCGACGCCCAAAGCGACCGCAAGCTGGTGCAGGCGATCGAGGGCGGGTTGCGGACTGAGGAAGCGTCGATCGACCGCTTCTTCTTCGACGGTTTCGGCGGTGTGCTGCCGGAAACCTATGGCGCCGGTTTCGACGAGGCGCGGGCGATCCTCGCCGGCTATCAGCCGCGGGCGACGCGTGACCATGTTTATTGGCAGGGCGAACCCTGTTCGATGCTGATCGACGAGGTCGAAGCGATCTGGTCGGCGATCGACCAGCGGGACGACTGGTCCCCATTCGAGGCCAAGATCGCGAAGATTCGCGAAATGGGTACGGCATTAATCTCCTGATTTCCGCGTCCCAGTGGAATTCTTCAAAAAACTAAGGCAAGAGCCCATCGATGTCGTCCGAGATCATTTCGACTGAACCCGCAACCGGCGCGATCCTCTGGCGGCACCCGATCGGCGATGTCGATGCGGAGGTCGCGATGGCCCGCGCCAGCTGGGCCGATTGGGCATCGCGCTCGCTGACCTATCGCATCGAGGCATTGCGTCGTTTCACCAATGTGGTGCGCGCGCGCACCGATGACTTTGCCGACCTGATCGCGCGCGAGACCGGCAAACCGCTCTGGGAAGCGCGGACCGAAGTCGATTCAGTGATCGCCAAGGTCAATATCTCGGTCAACGCTTATGCCGAGCGCACCTCGCAGCGGAAGCTCGATTCACCGATGGGATCGAGCATGGCGGTCCGGCACAAGCCGCACGGCGTGCTTGCGGTGCTCGGGCCCTATAATTTCCCGGCGCATTTGCCGAACGGGCACATCGTCCCCGCGCTGCTCGCCGGCAATGCGGTGGTGTTCAAGCCGTCGGAAAAGACCCCGGCGGTGGGCAAATTCCTGGTCGACTGCTTTCATGCCGCCGGCGTGCACGAAGGCTGCATCCGCGTGCTGATCGGCGGCCCGGCCGAGGGCAAGGCGCTCGCCGCGCATGACGGGATCGACGGGCTGCTGTTCACCGGATCGGCGCATACCGGCGTGGCGCTCAATCGCGCTTTCGCCAATCGGCCGGAGAAGATCCTTGCGCTCGAAATGGGCGGCAACAACCCGATCGTCGTGTGGGATTCGCCCGACCTCCAGGCTACCGCGACGATCATCGTGCAATCCGCCTTTACCAGCGCAGGGCAGCGCTGCACCGCCGCGCGCCGGCTGATCGTCGACGAGCGGATTTACGATCCGCTGATCGCCGAAGTGAACAAACTGGTCGCCCGGATCATCGTCGACGAGCCGCATGCGAAGCCGCAGCCTTTCATGGGGCCGGTAATCGACAATCAATCCGCCGACATGCTGACGGAGAGCTTTGTCGAACTGATGACACGCGGCGGCCATGTGATCCGGCATCTCGAACGGCCGTTCGAGAATCTGCCGTTCCTGAAGCCGGCCCTGATCGATACAACGGACGTGGCCGAGCGGCCCGATATCGAATTGTTCGGCCCGATCCTGCAGGTGATACGCGCCAAGACGTTCGAGGATGCCATCGCCGAGGCGAACAATACGCGCTACGGGCTTTCGGCCTCGCTGCTGAGCCAGGACCCGGCGCTCTACGACCAGTTCTGGGCCAATGCGCGTGCCGGCATCATCAACTGGAACAAGCCGACCAACGGCGCGTCGTCGGGCGCGCCGTTCGGCGGCATCGGCTGGTCGGGCAATCATCGGCCAAGCGCCTATTATGCGGCGGATTATTGCGCCTATCCGGTGGTCTCGTCCGAGTCCGAACAGGCCAGAGCTTCGATCGGCGTCGGGCTGACGGAATATAAGGTCGATTGACGGCTGCGCGGCTGCCGATTTGATGTTCGCGCAAAGGCACGAAGTGGTTACGCGAGAGGGATATTCTTCTTCATCGCGCATCGCTCGACACCCTTGGCTGCGCAGGATGTATCCGCACGGAGGCCCTCTTTGCGCCTTCGCGCGAACCAACTCTTCGCTCCCCCAGAAGCGAGACCCGAGTTTCGAACGATTTCGACGACGCAGAAAATGGCAGTTTCTCCCTGTTATCGCCACGGAACAGGGAAAGAACAGGGAAGAAAAAACTTTTCGGGCCGTTTTTGCCCAATTTGTTGGATATATTCTCCTTTCTGATCAGTGGCTTGAATGCCATTCTCCCTGTTATTCGATAACAGGGAGACGTGTTGGAGATAACAGGGAGGCCTGTTGGAATTAACAGGGAGCGGCCTTCACCGAACAGGGTGGCTTGATTCAACAGCGGCGTGAAATCGGCTTTTATGCGGTTCTTCATCATCGGAGAGAACTGACATGACCCCGGATAAGTTTGAATCGAGCGAAAAGCCCGGGCGGTGATAACGCGTCTGCGGCACCCACGGCGGAGGCCCCGTAATCCGCTCAGGCGAACCCGTCGGCTCCCACTGGATGATGCATGAGGATGGTTGTGCGCCGGAATAGCCGGGCGATCCTCAACCAGCTATGCGCCGGTCATGCCTGACCAGACCAAACCCGCGATCCTGTTCGTATGCCTGGGCAATATCTGCCGTTCACCGCTTGCCGAGGCGGCCCTGCGCGCCGAGGCTGAAAAGGCCGGCTTCGCGATCGAGATCGATTCCGCCGGGACCGGCGACTGGCATATCGGCCACCCGCCTGACCGGCGCGCCGAGGCAACCGCGCGCCGCCACGGCATGGAGATCGGGCATTATCAGGCGCGGCAGGTCGAGCCCCAGGACTTCCGGCGCTTTACCCATATCTTTGCGCTGGACGCCGACAATCTGCGCAACCTCCGGGCGATTGCTCCCGCCGATGCGACGGCCAAAGTCGGTCTGCTCATGGACGTGGTTCCGGGCCGCCAGGGGCAGGCCGTGAAGGATCCCTATTATGGCGGCGAGGAGGGATTCGAGACGACCTGGTCCGATGTCAGCGCGGCGGCACGTGCGCTGGTCGCGGAGTTGAAAGCGTGAGCCCTGCGCTCATTGCCCGCCAGGATTCATGAACGATAGACCCAAGGGCGCGTTCTACGAATTCGGCCGCCGATCACAGATCGGTAGCCCTGCTGGATATCGGGCGTTACCGCGCTAGGATCACGCCGAATCACAGCAGGAAGCCAGCAATGCCCGCAGACCGAATGGACATCGATCTCTCCACCATCCTCGACAATGTTGATGAGCAACTCGTCGAATTTACCGGCGAGGTCGATGGCGACGAATATGAGTTCGCCGTTCAATATGCGGTTCTCGAGGCTCTCAGCGGCGACGCACCCGAGGATGATGCGGTCGACATGTTCAACCGGTTCAGCGACACGATTGCCGAGGCTGGCCTTGCCGCGCTCGCGCGCAACAGCGACCAGGCCCTGATCGTCATCAGCGAAAACGACCTGGAATAACCTCCTGGGCCGGCTCGCTTCGGAATAGCCGTTCTGGTTGCAAGTGCCCCTGTGGGCATTTTGCCGATCCGGTATGAAAGCCGGATTGGAAATGGACGGTCGGGGAGAGTCCGGGATGAAGGCCAAAGCCACAACAGCGCGCAAGCTGCTCGTCGGCATGCCCGTTTACGAGGCGGTCGACATGCTGGATGTCACCGGCCCTTATGAGATGCTTAGCTGGGCCGGCATCGACGTCGAGTTGGTCGCGGCGAAGAAGGGCATGTACTGCTTTCGCAATGGCTTCCGCTTCGAGGTGACCAAAAGCTTCGCCAAGGCCAGCCGCTATGACGTGCTGTGGGTGCCCGGCGGCGATCCCGCCGCGCTGAACCTGCTGATGAAGGACAAGAAGTTCCTCCGCTTCCTTCGCGCCAAGGCAGCGGAGACGCCGCTGGTTGCCTCAGTATGCGAGGGCGCGATGTTGCTGGCGGCCGCCGGCCTGCTCGACGGCTATGAGGCGACGACCCACTGGGCGTTCATCCCCTGCCTCAAGCGCTATCAAAAGGTGAAGGTCGTCGAGGGCCATCCCCGCTATCATCTCGATCGCGACCGGCTGACCGGCGGCGGCATTTCCTCCGGGCTCGACGAAACGCTGAAGCTGATCGAAATCCTGCAGGGAACCGACGCCGCCAAGGCGGTCCAGCTCTCCACTCAATATTTCCCCTGCCCCCCGGTCAGCGGCATCATCCCGCCCAGCGACTCGTGTCCGCTTGACGACGCGGGCATGGTCACACCTCCCTGCAAGGACGCCCCATAACGGGCGCGCGGAAAGCTGCTCGCAGGGCCGCGACATGCCGTTTCGTGGTCCTATAGAGCCGCTTCGCATCGCCGACAGACCGCTCCGCAACACCAAGGCGGGCGCAGAGCGTGCCCTTTTTGTCACGTTCCAGGTTATTCGATCCAAGGTGGTGATAGTTATGTCAGAAAGTTCATGAAGCCGCGTTGACAACGTCGGACTTTTTGATACCGATAACATCGAGCCGGACCAAACCTGCTCGGCAAAAATCAAAAAGGTGATCAGTCGCGGTCATACGCACTGGCCCAGGAGAGGGGACTTATGAAAAGCTTTTCACGTTCGTCGACGCTCGCCCGCTCAACGTCCGCGATCGCGGTCGCGGTATGCATGATGCTGCCCGGCGCGGCGCTGGCGCAGGCAGCAGCCACTCCGGCAGCAGCGGCAAGCCAGGACGAGACCGCCGGCCCGGATATTGTCGTCACCGGCATTCGCGCCAGCCTTGAGCGCTCGATCGATATCAAGCGCAACTCCACCGGTGTTGTCGATGCGATCTCGTCCGAAGACATCGGCAAGTTCCCTGACACCAACCTCGCCGAGTCGCTTCAGCGCGTCACCGGCGTGTCGATCAACCGCGTCAACGGTGAAGGCTCGCAGGTCACCGTTCGCGGCTTTGGCCCAGGCTACAACCTCGTCACGCTGAACGGCCGCACGCTCGCGGCGACCGACATCGGCGTGGTCGGCGGCGATGGCGGTGCCGACGGTGCGACCGGCACCAGCCGCTCCTTCAACTTCGACAATCTCGCATCAGAGTCCGTGCGCACGCTCGAAGTGTACAAAACGGCTCGCGCGGCGGTGCCGTCGGGCGGAATCGGTGCGACGATCAACGTCGTCACACGGCGGCCGCTGGACAGCGGCCATAGCGGCCTTTCGGGCAGCATCGGCGCCAAGGCGGTATATGATTCGAGCAGCAGCGACTGCATCAGCTGCGGCAGCCATGTGACCCCGGAAGTGACCGGCCTGCTCAGCTGGGCGGATGATTCCGAAACCTTCGGCGTGACGCTGTTCGGCGGCTACCAGAAGCGCAACTTCTCGGTGGCCAGCACGGGCGGCAATGACTGGAACATCATCCCCTACTCGACCTTCCTCGGCTACACGACACCGACGACCCAGATCACCGGGGCGCCGACCAACCCCAACACATTGGTTGCGGTGCCGAACGACAGCCGTTCGGACTTTTCCGAGGATAGCCGCGAGCGCATCAATGGCCAGGCGGTCGTTCAGTTCAAGCCGAGCGACTCGTTCACCATTACCGCGGACGCCTTGTATGCGCGGAACCGGCAGAGCGAGCGGCGCAGCGACTCGGGCAACTGGTTCAACCGGCCGTTCGATGTCGTCAAATTCGACGGCAACTCGGTCATCAATAGCGCGACCTACCTGCACGAGGTGCTGAGCCCGACCAAGGACGGCCCTGGATCGGAAAATCAGTATCGTGCCACCAAGGCAACGCTCCAGGATTACGGCCTGAACCTCGCATGGGACGTCAGCGACACTTTCCATGTCAAGCTCGATGGCCATATCAGCCTTGCCGACACGCTGCCTGACAATCCGAACGGTGCCACGTCGACGCTGGTCGCGATGGCCGGCTATGGTGTCCACGATCACTCGGTCGATTACAGCAGCGGCGTGCCGGTGCAGATCTTCGATTTCCAGGACACCGCAGCAGTGGCCGGAAGCACCCGGCAGGGCAACCGCAACGGCACGCTTGACGTCGGCGATCTCGGTACCCAGGTCGGCCGCACCTACACGTCCACCCAGACCCAGCGCCTCAAGGAAATTCGCCTCGATGCCGGCTGGGATCTCGGCGGCGGCAGCCGCTTCGATTTCGGTGGCGACTATCGCACCTCCAAGGTGCGCTCAACTCAGGTTTCGACCTATCAGCCTCTGGGTGACTGGGGTGTCGCCAATCCGGGCGACGTCCAGTCGCTCGCGCCCGGCCAGGTGTTCGAATTCTGCCTTCCCTGCAAATTCCACGACCTCAATCTGCAGGCTACCGGGAACGCGCTGAAGGCGTTCCGCACCGAGGATGCGGCGAAGCTCTACAGCACGCTGACCACGCACTTCGCGGCACCGAGCGTCAACAGCCAGGACAATCGGGTCCAGGAGAATATCTGGGCCGCTTATGGGCAGCTCACCTGGTCCGGCAAGCTTGCCAACATGAACGCGAGCCTCGTTGCCGGCCTCCGGTGGGAGCATACCAAGTCGACATCGACGTCAATCCAGCCGGTCCCGCTTTCGATCCGCTGGGACGCGGACAATGATTTCACGGTGCTTGCCTCGAGCGTGCTGCAATCGCTCACTCAGAGGTCGGAATACAGCAACGTGATGCCGTCGATGGATTTCCGGCTTGAATTCACTGACAGGCTGGTCGGCCGCCTTTCGTTCGGCCGGACGATCGCCCGCACTGACTATAGCAACCTGTTCTCCGCCACGACCGTGGGCGGGCCCAGCCGACCGATTGCAATCGGGGGCATCCCGTCAGCGAACTCGGGGAACCCGTCGCTGATCCCACTGGTGTCCGACAATATCGATGCGTCGCTTGAATATTACATCAAGCCCGGCAGCTATCTGTCGTTTGGTGTCTTCGACAAGCGCGTCAAGAATTTCGTCGGCACGGGCATCAGCACTACGCCGCTGTTCGGGCTGAAGGATCCGAGTTCGGGCGCGGCTGGATCTCGCTCCGGGAACGCCAAGACCGCGTTGACCGGGCTTGGGGCTGACATCACCGACGTGAATCTGTTCACGATGACGGCGCTGATCGACCAGACCGGCTCGACCGCTGCGGCTACAGCCCAGTTCGCAGCGCACTATAATACGGCGACCCGCTCGCTCGAGCAGTCCTATGTCGACACGATCCTCACGGCGTACAATATCACCGGAAACGCAGCCGACCCGGACTATCAGTTCGCGCTCAGCAGGCCGATCAACAATCGCGAGGTCGAAGTGTGGGGCTTCGAAGTCGCCGGTTCCTACTTCCTCGGCAATACCGGTCTCGGCGTCGCGGCGGCCTACACCTACGTCCGCTCGAACGCCAAGTTCGACAATGGTGCCAATCCCAGCATCGACCAGTTCGCGCTGGCCGGGCTGAGCGATACGGCGAACGTCACGCTGATCTACGACAAGCACGGGATTTCGGCGCGCCTCGCCTATAACTGGCGGGCGAAGTTCCTTGCGAGGCTGAACAACGACAGCTTCAAGAGCCCGCTCTACACCGAGCCACATGGTCAGTTCGACCTGAACCTGGCCTACGATATCACGCCGCACATCGCGGTGTCGTTCGAAGCCATCAACATCACCGAAAAGGGTATCCGCCAATATGGCCGTACCCCGGTCCAGCTGTTCTTCGCACAGGAGCAGCAGCGCCGCTTCATGCTTGGAGCACGCTACAAGTTCTAAGCCTGGACATTCGATCCGTGATAAAGGGGGAAAGGCCGCTGTTCGCAGCGGCCTTTTTTCCGCCACCGCTACATCGATGTCGGCATATCCCAGATCGGGTTGAGCACGTCGCGGCTTTGCTCCATCATGATCGCAAGGCGCTTGCGTCCGGCGAGTGGAGAGGCCGCCACCCACGGCGGAAAAAAAAGAAATATTCGGGCTGGAAAACCGCACATGACCAACAAGGTGCTGCTGAATAACGTCGATCACGCTGATCTGCGGGTGATCGTACGCCACGCGGCTGAGTTCGGCGACAGCGTCAATCAGGTGCTTGTCTTCCCCACCGAGTTCGACGACATCCAGCGCGAGTATCCGATCTTCTTCCGGCGTGATCCCAATGGTGCGTTGCAAGCGGTCGCTCTTCTCGGGCTCGACCGGGACGAGAATCTGTTTCTCGACGAGCAGGGCTGGCGGGGCCGTTATGTGCCGGCGGTGCTGCAGCGCGGCCCCTTCCTGATCGGCCTTCAGGAACGCGAGACGGATGGCGAGGCGCGCCGGGAACCGACGGTCCATATCGATCTCGATCATCCGCGCGTCAGCAAGACCGAAGGCCTGCCCCTGTTCCTGCCGCATGGCGGCAACGCGCCCTATCTCGAACATATCATGGGCGTTTTGCGCGCCATCTATGCCGGCATTGATGCAACCGCGCCGATGTTCGCCGCGTTCGAAGAAGCTGGCCTGATCGAACCCGTCTCGATCGAGGTTGAGCTCGACGAGGCCCGAAAATATCTGCTGTCCGACTTTTTCACCATCGGCCGCGCGAAGCTCGCGGCGTTGGACGGCGCTCGCCTGGAGACATTGAACCGGGCGGGCTTCCTCGGGGTCGCGTTCCTGGTCGCTTCCTCGATGAGTAATGTCAGGCGCCTGATCGACCTCAAAAATGCGAAGCGGCGTGCCGATGAAGGCGTGCCCGCCGGCGCGGCATAGGAAGCTGAGAATGGCCGCCATCACACGCAAGACACGTGTCATATCCGGAGTTGCACCCGATCAGATACCGTTCGACGCGCTGATGGAGTCGCAACAGCCGGCCATCCTGAAGGGTGTCGCGGCCGAATGGCCGCTGGTGCGAGCAGGCGGCTCATCCGCAGCAGAGGCGATGGCCTATCTCCTGTCGTTCGACAGCGGCAGGCAGGTGACGGCCTATACCGGCAAGCCCGAGATCAAGGGCCGGTTCTTCTATAACGACGATGTCAGCGCGATGAATTTCGACACGTCCCGGGAGGCCCTGGCCGCGATTCTGGGCCGCATCGAAGCGCATCTCGATGATCCGGGGGCGCCCTCCTTCTATATCGGCTCCACTGACCTCGACATCTATTTGCCCGGCCTGCGCGCCGAAAACGACCTCGTCCTGAACAACCCGATGTTCGAGGCCAATCCGCCGATCGTCAGCATCTGGATCGGCAATCGCACGACCGCTTCGGCGCATTACGACATGTCGCACAACATCGCCTGTTGCATGGTGGGGCGCCGCCGCTTCACCCTGTTTCCGCCGGAACAGGTGCGCAATCTCTACCCCGGCCCGCTTGAGCCGACCCCTGGTGGCCAAGTGGTCAGCATGGTCGATTTCAGCGCACCTGATCTCGATCGCTACCCGCGCTTCGCCGAGGCCTGCGAAGCAGGCGAGGTCGCTGAACTGGAGCCGGGCGATATCCTCTTCTACCCGGCTCTTTGGTGGCACCATGTGGAGGCGCTCGACAGCTTCAACGCCATGATCAACTATTGGTGGAACACTTCCCCCGCTTTCATGGACACGCCGCAGAACACACTGCTTCATGCGCTGCTGAGCCTGCGTGATCGCCCCGAGCCCGAGAAGCGCGCCTGGCGCGAACTGTTCGACTATTACATCTTTGGCCCGGCCGACACTGCCGGTGCCCATCTGCCCGAAGCCGCGCGCGGCAATCTGGCCCCGCTCGATGAGATGAAGGCGCGCCGCCTGCGTGCCAATTTGCTCAATCGTCTCAACCGCTGATCGACACAGGAGAGCCGGCTTGGACCCGCAGATCGTAAAGAAGGTCGTCATCGCCGGCGGCGGCACCGCGGGCTGGATCGCGGCGGCTGCGCTGGTGAAGCAGCTTGGCAAGCTGCTCGACATCACCCTGATCGAATCCGACGAGATCGGGACCATCGGCGTCGGCGAATCCACCATCCCCACGGTGCGCACCTTTCACTCGCTGCTCGGCATCGATGAGCGGGAGTTCATGCGGGCGACTCAGTCGAGCTTCAAACTCGGCATCGCCTTCGAGAACTGGGGTGCGATCGGCGACCGTTATGTCCACTCGTTCGGCACGATCGGCAAATCGACCTGGATGGCCGATTTCCATCATTTCTGGCTGCAGGCGAGGGCCGAAGGCTTTGCCGGCCCGCTTGGCGATTATTGCTTCGAACTGCAGGCGGCAGAGGCCAACAAGTTCGCGACCGGCGAGAACGCGCCGATCAACTATGCCTATCATCTCGACGCTACGGCCTATGCGCGCTTCCTGCGCGACATGAGCGAGCCCGATGGGGTGAAGCGGGTCGAAGGGAAGATCACCAAGGTCGAGCAGGACCCCGAGACCGGCTTCATCCAGGCTTTGGTTCTCGATTCCGGGCAACGGATCGAGGGCGATCTGTTCATCGACTGCACAGGCTTTCGCGGCCTGTTGATCGAGCAGACACTCGAGACCGGCTATGACGACTGGAGCCAATGGCTGCCGACCAACAGCGCTTATGCAGTGCAGACCACCTCCACTGGCCCAGCGGTTCCCTATACCAAGGCGATCGCGCACGAAGCCGGCTGGCGGTGGCGCATCCCGCTCCAGCACCGCGTCGGCAATGGCCTGGTGTTCTGCAGCGACTTCATGTCCGACGAGGACGCGCGCGCGTTGCTGCTGCGCGAGATCGAAGGCGAGCCTTTGTTCGACCCAAGGCTGATCCGCTACAAGACCGGCGCGCGGCGCAAGGTGTGGAACAAGAATTGCCTGGCGCTCGGATTGGCCAGCGGCTTCATCGAGCCGCTCGAATCCACCAGCATCCATCTGATCATGGTCGCAGTGACGCGGCTGATGCAGTCCTTCCCGTTCAACGGTTTCGACGAGCCGATGATCGAACGCTTCAACGCCATGTCGCGCAAGGAGCTGGAGGGCGTGCGAGACTTCATCATCCTCCACTATCACCTCACCCAGCGCGACGATTCCGCCTTCTGGGCGCGATGCCGCGACATGGAGATCCCCGACTCGCTGGCGAAGCGCATGGCGCTGTTCCGCGACAACGCCCAGGCTTATCAGGCACCAGACGAGCTGTTCCGGATCGATTCCTGGGTGCAGGTCCTGCTTGGGCAAGGCCTTCAGCCGCGCGGCTATCATCAGATTGCGCGCATGATGCCGCCGGGCCAGTTGCGTCAGGCACTGACCGATCTGAAGACCGGCATCGCCGGCACCGTCGCGAAGATGCCGAGCCATCAGGAATTCCTCGACCATTATTGCGCCGCGCCGGCCGCCTGAAGCGACATCGTGATTGCGGGGCCTCGCCCTTCTCTCGTTACTCGGCTATCGCCTCTTTCGAAGCCAACCGGCTGGATGAGGGATATCCGAATGCCCCTGCGGCGTTTGCCGACCTGAATGATCAAGGTCGCCAGTTATAATATCCACAAGGGGATCGGCCTCGACCGCCGCCGCGATCCGGCCCGGATCCTCGAGGTATTGCGCGAGATCGATGCCGATGTGATCGCCTTGCAGGAGGCGGATCGCCGCTTCGGCACGAAGGAGTGCGTCATCCCGCTCCATTTTCTCGAAGAGCATAGCCCGTGGAAGGCGATCCCCTTCGGGCTGCGCGCGGGGAGCATGGGGTGGCACGGCAATGTGCTGCTGATCCGCAAGGAATCCTCGGTGATGGATTGCGAGGCGATCCATTTGCCGACGCTCGAGCCGCGCGGCGCGGTGATGGCCGATGTGCGAAGCGGCGGCGTGCCGATCCGGGTGGTCGGCATGCATCTCGATCTGTCGGGCCTGTGGCGCCGCCGCCAGGCGCATGCCATCCTTGCCCATGTCGATTCGTGCAGCATTTCCCGGCCGACCGTGCTGATGGGCGATCTCAACGAATGGAGCGCGCACGGCGGGTGCCTGCGCGATTTCGGCCGCGCCTACAGCTTTGCCGATACCGGCCCGAGCTTCCATGTCCGCCGTCCGGTGGCAAAGCTCGATCGGATCATGGTTTCATCCGGCCTCCGCATTGCCGAATGCGGCGTCCATCACAGCGCCGCCGCGCGCAAGGCCTCGGATCATCTGCCGATCTGGGCGACGCTGGAAGTTCTGTGAGCGTAGCTTCCCACTCGATGCGGGCTGAGGGAGCATAATGCGCGAAAAGGAGATCCGTCTCGCTTTGGTCTGCTATGGCGGGATCAGCCTCGCCGTATACATGCACGGCATCACCAAGGAGATCTGGCGGATCGCGCGGGCGAGCCAGGCCTTTCACCGCGACGAAACGCCGGCGGGCGGCAGCCAGGGCGTCTATCGCGCCCTCCTCCAGGAGATCCAGGAAGAGACAGGCCTGCGCATGCGCGTGCTGGTTGACATCATCGCCGGGGCAAGCGCGGGCGGCATCAATGGCGTGTTCCTCGCCCAGGCAATCACCACCGGCCAGTCGCTCGAACCACTGACGAAGCTCTGGCTCGATTCAGCTGATGTCGAGGCGCTGATCGATCCCGTCGCTGCGCCATCGGGCCGCTGGTCGAAAGCCTGGGCTGCGCCGATCGCCTGGATGGCGGCGCGGCGTAGCGCCGCCTCGATCGACGAACTCGTCGAGGCCAGCGCACGCGACGAGGTTCGCTCCAAGCTCTCCCATTTCGTCCGCTCGCGCTGGTTCGAGCCGCCCTTTGGCGGGGCGCTTTTTTCCGGCCTGATCTTCGACGCGCTCGATGCGATGGCCGCCGCGCCCCGCGGCGTCCGGTTGCTGCCCCCCGGCCAGCCGCTCGACCTGTTCGTCACCGTCACCGATTTTCGCGGTCACCCCGAACGCCTGATGCTCAATTCGCCGCCCGAAGTCGTCGAGACTGAGCACAGGCTGATCGTGCCCTTCACGGATCACGGCGCCGTGACCGATACGCTCGCTGATCCGGCCGAGCTGGTCTTCGCCGCCCGCGCGACCTCTAGCTTTCCCGGTGCCTTCCCGCCCTTCATGGTCGGCGAACTCGACGCTGTGGTGAAGTCGCGAAAGGCAACATGGCCCGGTCGCGACGATTTCCTGAAACGCATCCTGCCGCGCCAGTTCGCCGCCAAGGCCGCCGATCACGCAGTACTGATCGACGGTTCGGTGCTGGCAAACGCTCCCTTCCGCCCGGCGATCGAGGCGCTGCGCGAACGGCCCGCGCGGCGCGAAATCGATCGGCGCTTCGTCTATATCGACCCCACCCCCGGCACGAAGATCCATTTCGGGCTCGGCAAAACTGCGGCGCCCGGCTTTTTCCAGACGATCCTCGGCTCGATCTCGGAGCTGCCGCGCCAGCAGCCGATCCGCGACAATCTCGAGGAGATCGCCGAACGCTCACGGCGGATCGAGCGTATGCGGACGATCGTCTCAAGTATCCGGGCAGAGGTCGAAGCCCAGGTTGAGACGCTGTTCGGCTATACCCTGTTCCTCGATTCGCCGACGGTGGGGCGGCTCGCCACATGGCGCGCCCGCGCGCAAAGCGCCGCCGCCAAGAGCGCCGGCTATGGCTATGCGGCTTACGGCCATCTCAAGATCACCGGCGTGATCGAAGCGATCACCTCTCTGCTCTACGCCGCCGGCGGCGAGCCTGGGCCGCAACGCTGGGAGAATATCCGCGGCCATATCGCCGACGCGGTCAGTGCGCGCGGTTTCGACGAACTGCGCCCGAGCTTTTCGGATGGCGCCAGCGAGACGACCATCGGCTTCCTGCGTTCCTATGATCTCGGCTTCCGTATCCGCCGGCTGCGCATGCTGGCCCGCCGCGTGACCGAGCTCGAAATGGACCATGACGAATCCGAGCTCGAGCCGATCCGCGACGCGATCTATGCAAGCCTCGCCGACTATCTCGAATGCAAGCGCACTGACCGGCACGCGCATTTGCGCAAGGACGTGCGGCTGCTGCGCGGCGATGCTGGGCCCTTGCTCGACAAGCTCGCGGTGTCGCTCGATCTGAAGCAGCTCGACACTGCAACCGAAAAGCGGCTTGCGGAGGCATTCACCGGCCTGGCCCGCGATGTGAAGCGCCCGATCCTCCTTACCTATCTCGGCTTTCCCTATTTCGACGTCGCCACCCTGCCGTTGCTCCAGGGCGAGGGCCTCGACGAATTCGATCCGATCAAGGTCGATCGTATCGCACCGGACGATGCCACCTCGATCCGCGCGGGCGGCGCCGAGGCAACGCTGAAGGGAATCCAGTTCAACAGCTTCGGCGCCTTTTTCAGCCGCGCTTACCGCGAGAATGACTATCTCTGGGGCAGGCTCCACGGCGCCGAGCGGATGATCGACATCGTGCTTTCGTCGCTTACCGGCAATACGCATCTGAAGCCCGGCAGGGTCGCCGCGATCAAGCACGCCGCCTTTCTCGCGATCCTCGACGAAGAGGAGCCCAAGCTCACTGCGATTCCGGCATTGATCAAGTCGCTCCGGCGCGAGATCGGCTGACGCGCATCCCGCGCGGCGACGGGGTACTGGCCAAACCGGCGCGCCGGGCGTAGTTTCCCCTGCAAGGTCGCAACGGAGGCACGATGCAGTTTCTGAAAATCCTGTTCTGGTGCCTGCTCGCGTTCGTCGCCGCGGTCTTCACGGTCGGCAACTGGACGACGGTGCCGATCAAATTATGGGGCGGCCTGATCGCAGAGGTGAATCTGCCGTTGCTCCTGTTCGTCACCTTCCTGCTCGGGCTGGTTCCGACCATGATCTACTACAACGCCGTGCGCTGGCGGCTGCGCAATCGCCTCGCGACCTCCGAGCGCACAGTGACGGATCTGCGCGGTGCGCTGTCGCCCGCGCCTGCGCCGGTGGTCGTTGGCGATCCTGGTGTCGAGCCGCCGCTTGAGCCGACTCCTGTCGAACCGGCCCCAGCCCTCCCGCTCGCGCCGCCTTCACCCCCAGCCCCGGGCCACGCATGACGAACCGCATCTTCGTCGCGCTCGACACGCCCGATCTGGAGCGCGCCAAGGCGATCGCGAACCGGGTCCATCACCACGTCGGCGGCATAAAGCTCGGCCTGGAATTCTTCATGGCCAATGGACGCGCAGGCGTACGCGAGATGGCCGAGATCGGCCTGCCGATCTTCCTCGACCTGAAATTCCACGACATCCCCAATACGGTCGCCAAGGCGATCATGGCGCTCCGCCCGCTGGAGCCTGCGATCCTGACGGTCCATGCCGCTGGCGGCCGCGCGATGCTGGAGGATGCCAAGGCTGCGGCACCCACCGGGACCAAGGTTGTCGCCGTGACGACGCTGACCAGCCTCGACAGCACCGATCTCGCTTCGATCGGCTGCCCCGACAACACGCATGACCAGGTGCTTCGCCTGACCGAGCTGGCGATGTCGGCCGGGGTAGATGGCGTCGTCTGCTCGGGCGCCGAGGTGAAGGCGGCCAAGGCACTCTGGCCCAAGGGCTTCTTTGTCGTACCCGGCGTAAGGCCGGCAAATGGCGCCACCGGCGACCAGAAACGTGTCGTCACGCCGCGCCAGGCGATCGATGCCGGCGCGTCGATCCTCGTGGTGGGTAGGCCAATCACCCAGGCCGAGAATCCCGATGCGGCCGCGCGCGAGATCGAGGCGACGCTCTAACCTTATTCCGATGTCGCAACCCATGATCCGCCTTGCCACGCCCAGCGATCTGCCGCGCCTGCACGCGGTGATCGAACGCGCCTATCGCGGCGAAGCGGCACGGGCCGGCTGGACTCATGAGGGCGATCTTCTCGAGGGCGCGCGAACCGACATCGCCACGCTCGAAGCGATCCTCGCGGACCCCGATGCACGGCTGCTGATTGCATTGAATGACGATTCGCCCCTCGGTTGCGTCCAGGTAACCAATCGCGGCGACGGGCTCTGCTATCTCGGCCTGCTCTGCGTCGAGCCTTTGCTGCAGACCGGCGGCCTCGGCAAACGCCTGCTCGAAGCGGCGGAAAGTCTTGCGCGCGATACCTTCGGCGCGTCGGCGATGGAAATGACAGTCATCGACAGTCGGGTCGAGTTGATCGCTTATTATGAGCGCCGCGGCTATGTGCGCACACCGGAACGTCGGGATTTTCCGATCGCGGTTACGCCCCCGCTATACATGACGGTGCTGGTCAAACCCCTTCGCTGACGCCTATGGCAGCGCGATGCCAGTGACGGCCAAGATTTGCGGCCTTTCGACGCCTGAGACCCTCGACACCGCAATCAGGGGCGGGGCGAGCCATGTCGGTTTCGTCTTCTTCCCGCCCTCGCCCCGTAATTTGAGCCGCGAACGCGCCGCCCAGCTTGCGGCGCGCGTGCCCGGCCATGTGACCCGGGTGGGGGTATTCGTCGATCCTGACGATGCCCTTCTCGAGGCCTCGATCGGCACAGGGCAGTTGCAGGCCCTCCAGCTCCACAATACCAGCCCAGGTCGCGTCGCCGCGATCAGGGCGCGTACCGGGCTCGAAATCTGGGCTGCCGTCGCGGTCAAGACTCGCGCCGATCTCGACGTTGTTCCTGGTTACGCAGGCGCCGCCGACCGCATCCTCTATGATGCGAAGACACCGCCCGGTGCCGCGATCCCCGGCGGCATGGGTGTCCGGTTCGACTGGAGCCTGTTGCAGGGCGTGCGCCACCCGCTTCCCTGGGCACTGTCGGGCGGACTCGATCCGTTCAATGTGGCTGAGGCGGTCGCGACGACCGGGGCGACGATGGTCGATGTTTCATCGGGCGTGGAGTCAGCGCCCGGCATCAAGGATGCGGGCAAGATCGCGGCGTTTCTCGACACCGTCAAAAGCCTCTGACTTTACGCAACTCGACACGCCCGGGTGAGGTGCTAAAGCGCACCCGCCATGAACCTACCAAATTCCTTCCGCGCCCAGCCCGACGATCGCGGGCATTTCGGCGAGTTCGGCGGCCGCTATGTCGCCGAAACGCTGATGCCCCTCGTGCTCGAACTGGATGTCGCCTATCGCGCGGCGAAGGTCGACCCGGCCTTCACCGCCCAGTTCGAGGATCTGCTCGAACATTATGTCGGACGGCCGAGCCCGCTTTATTATGCCGAGCGACTGACCGAGGCGCTCCGCGAGAACGCTCCTGAGGGCAAAGGTGCCGAGGTCTGGTTCAAGCGCGACGAGCTGAATCACACCGGCGCGCACAAGATCAACAATTGCATCGGCCAGATCCTGCTCGCGATGCGGATGGGCAAGACGCGGATCATCGCCGAGACCGGCGCAGGCCAGCACGGCGTCGCCACCGCAACGGTCTGCGCCCGCTTCGGCCTGCCCTGCGTCATCTATATGGGCGCGCGCGATATCGAGCGGCAGCAGCCCAATGTGTTCCGCATGAAGCTGCTCGGTGCCGAGGTCCGCGCCGTCACCTCGGGCGCGATGACGCTCAAGGACGCGATGAACGAGGGCCTGCGCGACTGGGTCGCGAACGTCCACGACACTTTCTACATCATCGGCACTGCGGCTGGACCGCACCCGTACCCTGAGCTGGTCCGCGATTTCCAGAGCGTGATCGGCAAGGAAGCGCGCGCGCAAATGCTCGCCCGCATCAACCGCCTGCCCGATCTGCTGGTCGCGGCGATCGGCGGCGGATCGAACGCGATCGGTCTGTTCCATCCGTTCCTTGACGACGAAGATGTCGCGATGCTCGGCGTGGAAGCGGCCGGCCACGGCCTCGACAAGCAGCATGCCGCGAGCCTCGCCGGCGGATCGCCCGGTATACTCCACGGCAACAAGACCTATCTGCTGCAGGACGAGGACGGCCAGATCGCCGAAGCGCATTCGATCTCGGCCGGTCTCGACTATCCGGGCATCGGACCCGAGCATAGCTGGCTGCACTCGATCGGCCGCGTCCAATATACCAGCGCGACCGACACCGAAGCACTCGACGCGTTCCAACTGCTGTGCCGCACCGAGGGGATCATCCCGGCGCTAGAACCATCGCATGCCATCGCTGCCGTAGCCCGTGTGGCGCGCGAGATGGACCGCGAGCAGATCATTCTCTGCAATCTGTGCGGACGGGGAGACAAGGACATCTTCACCGTCGCCGCCGCGCTGGGGGTGGAGATATGAACCTCCGCAACCTGCTGACCGGAACCGTGTTGGGCGCTGTCGTGGCGCTACTTGTCCGCGAACTGGCCCAATATGGCCTGGTTTTTTCCGATTGGCGTCTGCCGCTGCCTCGTGGTCTCGAAGCTCTCGAAACCGGCGCCCTGGTCGGTGCCCTTTCCCAGCTCACCAGCCAACGGCGCTCCGCACGATGACCCGACTCTCAGCCGCCTTCGATCGCGCTCGCGCCCAACAGCGCGCCGCGCTGGTAACCTTCGTCACCGCTGGCGATCCCACGCCCGGCGCCACCGCATCGATCCTCGACGCGCTCGTCGAGGGCGGCGCCGACGTGATCGAGCTCGGCATGCCCTTCACTGATCCGATGGCCGACGGTCCCGCGATCCAGGCTGCGAACCTGCGCAGCCTCGGCGCGGGCACCACGACCGCCGACATCCTCGGCATCGCAAAGGCCTTTCGCACCCGTCACCCAGGCGTGCCGATCGTTCTCATGGGCTATGCCAACCCGATGCTCCGCCGCGGTGCCGGCTGGTTCGCTAACGCCGCCATCGAAGCCGGCGTCGACGGTGTGATCTGCGTCGATATCCCGCCTGAGGAAGACGATGCGCTCGGACCGGAACTGCGCGAAGCTGGCATCGACCTGATCCGCCTCGCCACCCCCACCACAGACGCAGTACGCCTGCCCACAGTGCTCGATGGCGCGAGCGGGTTCCTTTATTATGTCTCGGTCGCCGGCATAACCGGGCTCCAGCAGGCTGAGCAGGATTCGATCGAGAGCGCTGTCGCCCGGCTCAAGGCGGCAACCGACCTGCCCGTCGCGGTTGGCTTCGGTGTCCGTACGCCCGAACAGGCCGCACAGATCGGCCGTGTGGCTGATGGCGTAGTGGTCGGCTCGGCAATCGTCGAGCTCGTCGGCAAGCATGGCGAAGATGCGCACGAGCCGGTAAAGACCTATATCCGCTCCCTCTCGACGGCAATCGCCGCCGCACGAAAGGAAACCCTATGAGCTGGCTCACCAGCGTCCGTAACGCGCTCTCGTTCGTCGTCCCCAAAAAGGATGGCGGCGACAATCTCTGGCACAAGTGCAAGGGATGCGGGCAGATGGTGTTCCTCAAGGAGCTGGAGGACAATCTCCACGTCTGTCCGAACTGCGACTTTCACGAGCGCATCGGGCCGCTCCTGCGCTTCCAATATGTGTTCGATGCCGGCAGCTACACGATCATCCCGCTGCCCAGGGTGCAGGACGATCCGCTCAAGTTCCGCGATATCAAACGCTATTCCGACCGCATCAAGGCCGCCCGTACCGCGACTTCCGAGGGCGATGCGCTGATCACTGCGCGCGGCACGATCGAGGGCCACAAGGTGGTCGTCGGTGTCCAGGATTTCGCCTTCATGGCTGGTTCGATGGGGCTCGCGGTCGGCGAGGCCTTTGTCCGCGGCGTAGAGAGCGCGATTGAGGACCGCTGCCCGTACATCATCTTCACCGCAGCCGGCGGCGCGCGCATGCAGGAGGGCATCCTCAGCCTGATGCAGATGCCCCGCGCCACCGTCGCGATCCAGATGCTCCACGACGAAGGCCTGCCCTATATCGTCGTCCTGACCGATCCGACCACCGGCGGCGTGACGGCAAGCTACGCGATGCTCGGCGATATCCAGATCGCCGAGCCGGGCGCCCTGATCGGGTTCGCTGGCCAGCGCGTGATCGAGCAGACCATCCGCGAGAAACTGCCCGAAGGCTTCCAGCGCGCCGAATATCTGCTTGAGCACGGCATGCTCGACATGGTGAAGCACCGGAAGGACCTGCGCGCCACGCTCGCGAATTTGATCGGCTATCTGTGCGCGAAGAAGGCGGCTGCTTGATCAGCCCCTCCCCTGAAGGGGAGGGGCTGAATTAGTATGGCCGACTCCGCAACCTCAACCTCGCCCGCCGTCCAGCGCCAGCTCGACCGGCTATGGTCCCTCTCCCCCGGCGCCGATATCCTTGGCCTTGAGCGCATCACCGCGCTGCTCGACCGGATCGGCAACCCGAACGAGAGCCTCCCGCCCGTGCTCCATGTCGCCGGCACGAACGGCAAGGGTTCGACCTGCGCTTTCCTGCGCTCCGCGATCGAGGCGGCAGGCCTGACCGCCCATGTCTATACCAGCCCTCACCTCGTCCGCTTCAACGAGCGGATCCGCATCGCGGGTGAGCTCATCTCGGATGACGCTCTTGCCGCCCTCCTCGAAGAGGTGCTCGATCAGGCTGACGGCATCGGTGCCAGCTTCTTCGAGGTAACCACGGCCTGCGCCTTCCTCGCCTTCAGCCGCACGCCGGCCGATGCCTGCATCATAGAGGTCGGCCTGGGCGGCAGGCTCGATGCGACCAATGTCATCGCACGCCCGCTTGTCACCGGCATCGCCCAGCTCGGCATCGACCATCAATTCTTCCTCGGCGACACGCCTGAGGAGATCGCCGGAGAGAAAGCCGGAATCGCCAAGCCGGGCGTTCCGCTGGTGACGATGCGCTATCCCGAGAAGGTCATGCAGCGTGTCGCAGCAGTCGCGCGCGCGGCGGGCGCGCCGGTCTCCTCGGCGGGCGGGCACTGGCTGTTCTCGACCGACCTCAACCGGCTGACCTACAAGGATGCCGCCGACCGGATCGAGACGCCGCTGCCGCGCATGGCCGGCCCGCACCAGCCGGAGAATCTCGCACTGGCCATAGCGATGCTGCGCCACCAGAACCTTTTGCCGATCCCGCCCGAGGCCTATCGCACCGCTGCTGAGACCACGACCTGGCCCGCGCGAATGCAACGCCTCGGCCAAGGCCCGCTCACCAGTCTGCTGCCTGAGGGGAGCGAATTGTGGCTCGACGGCGGGCATAATCCGGCGGCGGGTGCGGCGGTCAGTGCCGCCCTGCGCGCTGAGGCCAACGGCCGCCCGGTCCACCTCATCCTCGGCATGCTGGCCAACAAGGATCCGGCAGGGCTTCTCGCCCCGTTTGCGGGCCTCGTGACGACCCTGCAGGCAGTCCCGGTCCCAAACCACGAACACCATGCGCCCGACGCCCTCTCGGCAATCGCGAGCGATCTCGGGATAAGCGCAGCGACGGCTGGCGACCCAGCGGAAGCGCTCGCGGTGATCCGCGATTACGCCCTTCCTGCTGCGCCGCCCGTCGTCCTCATCCTGGGCTCGCTCTATCTTGCCGGCGAGGTGCTCGCCGCCAATGGCGAACCACCGACATGAGTCCTTATTGCTATTGACTTGCAATAACGATCTGGCGACCTTGGCCACCGAGCCAATGGAGTCGCCGATCATGACAATCGCCCCCGCCAATCCCAACCCCAGCCTGATGCTGCCCCACAGCATCCCAGCCTGCCCTAACAGCCGCCTTGCCTTGTTCGCGATCCGCCGGATTGGGGCGCACGGCTTCGCCGATGCGCATGCGGCGCACGCCATGGTCAATGGCTTTGGCGAGGGATTCCGCCGACCGCTGGTGCTGATGCGCGCGCTGATGGTGGATATCGCAAGCAGCGCCACCGGCACCGTCGCGATCGCCCCATGCTGTTGCGCGCGAATGACCACGGCCGAGTCAGCGCTGCTCACAATCCTCGCCCGAGCCGAAACCACGCCGGAAACCGCACGTCTCCTGCTCGCCGATCTCCTCGGCGTCCGCCGCGTCGACGGCGTGCTCGCCACCGCGACTCTGCTCGCCGCCGCCTTCGCCGATGCGGGGCGGCCTATCTCTGGTTAGCCCGCAGCTCCCGGAGCTTGTCCATCGCCCAGCGATACATATCGGCCTCGGCCGCGCGCTGTTGCCGATCGAGGCGCTTCATCCGCGACTCTACCTCTTCCAGCACCGCCAGCGCCTTTTTGTCCCAGCCCTGATCGAGCAACAACGCTGCATAGCGGCAACGGCCTTCCTCGCCCGGCAGTCGCGTGACAAGATCGGCGTACAACGCGAGCGCCTCTTCCTTGCGGTTGAGCGCCTCAAGGATTTTCGCGCGCAACAGGAGTTGGCGATCGCGGTCGCTCTGCGCGCTTGGCGGCGGGTTGGCGTCGAGCGTCGCCAGCGCGCCGGCCGCGTCCCCCGTTTCATATTCGGCTCGCGCGAGCTTCTCGCCGGTCCGCATGTCGAGCGGTCCGCGCTCAACCGCCTCGCGCAACAAGGGCAGTGCCTCGGCATGCCGGCCAAGCGCCGTCAGGGCATTGGCAAGTCTGATCCGATTGGCAGCGGTATCCGCCAGATCGAGCGCATCGCGCGCCGCCCGCACCTCGCGCTCGGGATTGAGCGCGTGGACCGCTTTGGCCCGCACGGTGCGGACATGCCGGTTGCCGTAGAAGCGCGGATATACCTCCATCAACAGATAGGCGACCGTGCCTGGTCCCGGGAGGAACATCAGCACGTAGATCCATGTCTGGTTGCGGCCGTTGCGGATCACGTCGATGATCAGCATCACCTGGACCGCCAGGATTGCGAGATAGATGATCATGCTGCGGGCGCGGCTGCCTTTTCAGCCCCAGGTTGCCGGACACTCTCCACAACGAAACCCTTTCTCCAGAGCAACCAAAGCAGAATCAAACCGGGCAAGGCGACAACCATCGTCATGATCCAAAAGCCAGGCCAGCCAAGCCGCTCAGCGGCGTAGCCGGCCGGGGCCGACAGCCAGGTCCGCCCCACCGCCGCAAAGGACGACAGCAGCGCGAACTGAGTAGCAGTATAGGCGACGTTCGACAGTCCGGAGAGATAGGTAACGAAAACTGTAAGGCCGATCCCGCTGGTAACCTGTTCCGTAGCCACCGCGATCGTGAGCCACGTATTTGAATGCCCCTGAATCGCCAGGATGACGAACGCCAGGTTGCTGACCATCATCAGCACGCCGGAGGCAAAGAGCGCGCGCCCCATACCTAGCCACGCCATGAAAGGCGCGGCCAGCGCAATCCCGACGATCAGGCCCCAGAATCCAACCACCTTGTTGATGGCGATGAACTCGGTATCCGAAAAGCCGAGTTCCACGATCATGGGATTGAGCATGATCTGCCCCATCGCATCGCCGAGCTTGTAGATCAGGACAAACAACAGGATCAGCACAGCACCGCGACGGCGGAAGAATTCGCGGAACGGCCCGATGATCGTTGCCTCAAGCCAGTCGCCGAACGACTGCGCAGTCTGCTTTTCGAGCGCGCGGTCATGAAGGCCGGGGCCGGCCCAGAATGCAGCGATGATGCCCGGAACGATGCAGAAGGCGGTCAAGCCATACCCCTTAGCCCAACCGAGGCCCCAGCCTTCCGGCGATGCCAGCGCAATCGTACCAACGCCGGCGATGAACGCACCGAGCCGATAGCCGAACTGGTTGTTGGCGGTGCCGTGCGGTAATTCCTCATCGGAAAGAATTTCGATCCGATAGGCGTCGATCACAATATCTTGGGTCGCACCGAGAAATGACGTGGCGATCGCCCAAAAAGCGAAGACGCCTAAATGCAGTTGCGGCTGACTGGCACCGAGCATCCACACGGAGACGAAGAGCAGTGCCTGAATGAAGAACAGCCATGCCCTGCGCTGCCCGAACAGGCCGGTCAAAATCGGCAGCTTGAGCCGATCGATCAACGGCGCCCAGAGGAATTTCAGCGTATAAGGAGTCGTCAGCCCTACGGCGAAGCCGATGGTTTTCTTGTCGATGCCGACCTTGGCCAGCCAGAACGTCATGGTTCCCAACAGCAAAGCGAGCGGAAACCCACTCGATATGCCCAATAACAGGGCCGCGATCGGTCGTGGCCTGAGATAGGGCGCCATCGTCGCCACAAAGCCCTTCCGCTCGTCTGTAGTCGCAGCGCTCATCCCGCTCTTGCTCCCCGGCCTCATCGGGCAGACACTAGCGCCAAAAATCGGGAGAGGAAGCGAGATGAACGCACCTGCGAAGATTAGCGTGCCGACGCCGGGCCAGCTCGCGCTCGCGGCGCAGCTCGCAGCAGGGGGCACGCGGCCCAATGCCGGCATCACGCATGTTGATGCCGCCGCCTACACATCGCCGGAACGCCATGCCGCTGAGCAGGCGCGGATATTCGCTCATGTGCCGCTGGTGATCGCGCCATCCGCGCTGCTGCCCAAAACCAATATGGCCGTGCCGCATGACGGCTTCGGCAAGCCGCTGCTGATCGCGCGGGACAAGGACGGTCACGCCCAGGTTTTCCTCAATGTCTGCCAGCATCGCGGTACCCGCCTCGTCGAGGGCAGCGAGGCGGTCTGCGCATCGCGGCTGATCTGCCCCTATCATGCCTGGAGCTACACGCTCGATGGCGCCCTCGCGGGGCTGCCGCGCCCCGACAGTTTCCCGCATCTCGACCGGCATGAATATAACCTCAAGCGCCTGCCCACGCGCGAAGCCGGCGGGCTGATCTGGTTCGCCTTCGATGACGGCGCCGATTTCAGCCAGGCCGAGGCGCTAGGCCATGATTTCGACGCCTTCGACATGACGGGCCAGCATCTCTTCCGCCGGCGCACCCATGATGTCGCGGCGAACTGGAAGCTGATCATGGACGCGTTCCTGGAAAGCTATCACGTCCAGCGCCTCCATGCCGCGACGATCGGCCCGTTCTTCAAGGACGGCGTCTCGACCGGCGACCACATCGGCCCGCACCAGCGCTCAGCGGTGGGTCGCGAAGCTGCGCTGGCGGCGTGCGAAGCCGAGGACTGGCCGACTTTGCGCTCGGCGATCACCTATACGTATCAGCTCTTCCCCGGCACGGTGCTGATCGTCAGCCCGGACTATATGAACCTCATGGTGCTGATGCCGCAATCCGAGAGCCGGGTGCTGGTGGAGGATTTCATGCTGATCCCCGAGGCACCCGCCACGGACAAGGCGCTGGCGCATTGGGAGAAGAGCTGGAACCTGCTCGACGGCGGCGTCTTCGCGGGCGAGGATTTCCGAGCGGCTGCGTTGGGGCAGATCGGGCTGGCCTCCGGAGCTATCGAGCGGGTGACGCTTGGGACATTGGAGACGGGGATCCGCAATTTCCATGATGCTGTCGAGGCGAGGCTGTAAAATCCTTCTCCCTGCGGGAGAAGGTGGCGCGAAGCGCCGGATGAGGGTGACCTAGGGCAAACCCCTCACCCTCACCCTTCCGTCGCTTCGCTCCTCCCTCCCTCTCCCGCCGGGAGAGGGACAAGAACTACGCTGCCTTCTCGAACAGACTGAACCCACCCGGCAACCGCTTCGGCTTCTTCCCCTCGAGCACCGCCTCGATCGCCTGGATTGCCGCGAGCAGATCGCGTTGCGCATAGGGCTTGGACAGGCACCCGGCCGCCACGTCCCGCGCGCCGTCAGGACAGGAGCCCGTCACGAACAGCACCGGGATCGACGCCTGATTCGCGGCATGCGCGACATCAATTCCGGAACCGTCGGCCAGACTAACGTCCACCAGGACGAGGTCGATGTCGTTGTCGCCGTGAATTACCGTCATCGCATCGGTGACCCGGTCCACCGTCGCGACGATCTCGAACTCGCATTCCCGCAGGAAATGTTCGGTATCGAACGCGACGAGCGGCTCGTCCTCGACGATCAACACCCGCGAAATCCGCCTTTTCTTCTTGCCGAACAACATAGTGCCTGTCCGTGCCTTTTTTACTGGGCGTATGGAGCATCGATCCACCCGCCTTGTTACGCTTCCGTCCCTTAACGCGTACGTGCGTGATCCGTCGCAACATTTTTTTCATGTGCTGATGCAGAAAAACGGTATCAGCACCGCGTGTCCATTTTTCGCCCATCCAAAGAGCAGCAGCGTATCGCCAAGCTGCTCGCCCGCGCCGGCGTGGCCTCGCGCCGCGAGATCGAGCGCATGATCGCCGAGGGGCGCGTCGCGCTCAACGGCACCGTCATCGATACTCCGGCGACGGTGCTCACCTCGCTCAAGGGCATTACGGTCGACGGCAATCCCGTCGAGGCCGCGGCACCGGCGCGGCTGTTTCTATACCACAAGCCGAGTGGCCTGCTCGTCACCGAGCGCGATCCGGGCGGGCGGCCGACCATCTACGACAAGCTGCCGAGCGACCTGCCGCGCCTCGTCCCCGTCGGGCGGCTCGATCTCAATACCGAAGGCCTGTTGCTGCTCACCACGGACGGCGAGCTCAAGCGCCAGCTCGAACTCCCCGCGACCGGGGTCGAGCGCGCCTATCGCGCCCGCGCTTATGGCCCGGTGACCCAGGCCCAGCTCGAGGATCTGATCCATGGCGTCGAGATCGAGGGCGTACGCTACGGCTCGATCAACGCCAATCTCGAGCGCCGCACAGGCGCCAATGTCTGGATCGAGATGATCCTGACTGAAGGCAAGAACCGGGAGGTCCGCCGCGTCCTCGAATATCTCGGCCTGCGCGTTTCGCGCCTGATCCGCACGCGCTACGGCCCGTTCCTGCTCGGCGACCTGCAGCCCGGCGAAATCGGGGAGGTTCGCGAACAGGATCTCATCGCCTTCCGCAAGAACCCGACGAAGAATCTGTCCCCCGAGCAGCTTCCGCCCGAGCTGAAGCGGCGCGCTCCGGCGCCGTCTCCGGTTCCCGGCGACCGGCTGAAGCAACCGCGCGGCATCACCATGAAGCCGCCTCCGACCAGGCCGACCCGCCCGACCCCGGTCGGCGACGCGCGGCCTGCCGCCGCCGCGCGGCGCCCCGCGCGCATCACCCGCGAAGATGCCGCGCGCGCCGATCGCGCCGCCTTCACTGATGCCCGCCCGGCCCGCCGCGCGCCCGGTGGCGATGCGAAGCGCACCGGCTGGTCACCGCGCGACAGCCGGCCGGCCGAGGAGCGCGCAGCCAATCCGGCGCCCGTGGGAGCGAAACCCAAACGCTTTTACGACGCAAAGCCGAAGCGCGACGCGCGCCCGGATGACGGAGCGGCCAAGCGCCCCGAGCGGGTCTTCAATCCGGAACTCGGCCGCAACGTCCGCGCCAAGAAGCCGCGCCCGCCACGCACCGAAAACGGTGCCGATCCGCGCCCGCCTGCCGACGGCAGCGGAAAACCGCCCTCACGCGCGGGCTGGGCCAAGCCCAAACCCAAGCCTCGTACCCGGAAATAGATCATGCGCATCATCGCCGGCCAATGGCGTGGCCGACCCATCATCGCGCCCAAGGGCGACGCTACCCGCCCCACCGCTGACCGGATGCGCGAGGCGCTGTTCTCGATGCTGGCGAGCCGCCTCGGCAGCTTCGAGGAACTCGCGGTCGCCGATCTGTTCGCGGGCTCGGGCGCGCTTGGCCTCGAGGCGCTGTCGCGCGGCGCGGCAAGCTGCGTCTTTGTCGAGCAGGATCGCGCCGCGGTCGATGCGCTCAAGGCCAATATCGCCAAGCTCGGCGCGAAGGCCGATGTCCGTGCCCAGTCAGTGCTTGCGCTGCCGCCCGCGACCAAAGCCTATGACCTGATCCTGATGGACCCGCCCTACGGCACCGGCGCGGGCGCGGTGGCGCTCGACAAGCTCGGCCGGCTGGGATGGGCGGATACAGCGACCTGGATCAGCATCGAGACCGCCAAGAATGAAACGGTCGAGGTGGACGGCTTCACCGCCGAGGTCGAGCGCGTCCACGGCAAGGGCAAGATCACGTTGTTGCGGCGCGCTTAAACTCCGCTCCCGCCAGCGGGAGGGGAATGCCGTCCCGCCATCAGCAAAGCCACCAGGCTCAGCAGCGCAGCCGCGCTCGCATATATCCCGACCGGCGCGAGCCCGCGCCACGTCGCGAGCGCCTGTGCGATCATCGGGGTCAGGCCACCGCCGAGTACGCCTGCCACGTTGAACGCCATCGACACGCCCGTATAGCGCACTCTGGGCGGGAAGAGGCTGGGCAGCCACGCGCCAAGCGGGCCGTAGACGAAGCCCATCAGGAACAGCGACAGCGACAGGAAGACGAACACCAGGAACAACGAGCCGCTGCCCATCAGCGGCGCCATCAGGAACCCGGCGCCGATCGTCGCAACGCATCCGCCCATCAGCACGCGGCGTTCATCCCAGCGCCGGTCCGCCAGCCAGGCCGAACCGATGATCCCGGCTGTCATGAACAGGATCGCACCGAGCTGCACGCCGAGGAATTGCTGCATGCCATAATGGAGCGTCTTGGTGCCGTAACCGAGCGCGAAGGCAGTCGTGATGTAATAGAGAGCGAAGCACGCGACCGCACCCAATGTCCCGACCAGCAGCGCCCCGGGATGCAGCCGCAGCAGCTCGACCAGCGGCACGCGCGGCGGCGGCGCTTCGCACAAAGATGCCGCGAACTCAGGCGTCTCGCAAAGCTTCAGCCGGATCCACAGCCCAACACCCACGAGCAAGGCGCTCAGCACGAAGGGTATGCGCCAGCCCCAGTCGCGGAACTGATCGGGCGTCAGCCACATGCCGAGCAGCAGGAACAGCCCGTTGGCGGCGATGAACCCCGCCGGCGCGCCGAGTTGCGGGAACATGCCGTACCGCGCGCGCCAGCCCGGCGGCGCATTTTCAACAGCAAGCAGCGCCGCCCCACCCCATTCGCCGCCAAGCCCGAAGCCTTGACCGAAACGCAACACGCAAAGTGCAAAGGGCGCGATCCAACCGACGCTCGCATGAGTCGGCAGGAAGGCGACCAAAGTGGTCGAGACGCCCATCGTCAGCAGCGATGCGACCAGCGTCGATTTGCGCCCGATCCGATCGCCGAAATGGCCGAACACCAGCGAGCCGACCGGCCGGGCTACGAACGCGACACCCAGAGTCGCAAAGGCGAACATCTGTTGCGCGGCGGGCGATACGCTAGGGAAGAACAGGCTGCCGAACACCAGGGAGGCAGCGGTCGCATAGATATAGAAATCGTAGAATTCGATCCCCGTGCCGACCAGGCTCGCGAGCAATACGCGGCGATGGGAGGACATCGAATGCGGTGCGGTGGCGGCGGCGCTCATGCCGGTACCATAACGATCGTTAGCGGCTTGCAAAGCGGATCGTGCACGCGCCCATTCAACCAGCACTCCCAATTTCGGGAGGGGTGCCAGAACCACGAGCGTTGCGTGCGAGTCGTGCGCTCGATCATCTTCACAATGCGAGCGATCGCTGCCCGCCAGCTCGATCGCGCGTCGTCGCGGCGCTGAATTCCCTGTTCCGCGGCAATCAACAGGGAATTTTCTTTTTTTCTTGGCGCCACCCTCATTGGGACTTCCATAATTCTGACGACTTTACAGATGCTTATTGAATTCACCATCGCTCTACCCGCCGCGGAACAGGGAATTAACAGGGAATAACAGGGAAAATGCGCCGCCCAAGCACCGTGCGCAGCGCCGTGCACAGCATCGGAGACGAGACGATAGGAAACGCCAGTTCGGTCCATGCCTAATCTATGGCCGATCCAGCGATGCGGTTGAATCGCGGCACCGTCCGGGGAGAGACGGGCTGGACGAGAACTGATGGCCGGTCCCGAGCTCGTCCCCCCATCGTGGCCTCCCCCCAGACTGCCCGAGCCGCGCCTCCATCCCGAAACGAAAAAAGCGGCGGATGATCGCACCCGATCACCCACCGCTTTTTCCTTGGCGTATCGCGCCTCGTCAGAAGTTGAAGCGCACCCCGGCGTTCAGGCTGAAGCTGTGCAGCCCCGAGCCGTCATTGACGTTGCCGACCAGGAAGCCAGTAACGCGACCATCCTTCGCTTTGGCCGTGACGCCGACCGAGTAGCGAACTGCATTGTCCCAGGTCGTCGTCGCGAGCGCGAAGTTTGTCACCGGCGTACCGAAGGTGAACGCCGCGCTGTCACCGCGTGACCAGTTCTTCAGATACGAGACGCTGGCAAAGGGTTCGACCACCACCTTCGCATCGGTTCCGGCACGATAGGAGATGCGCAGGCCGCCTTCGCCCGTCTCGGTCTTGTCACCGCCTGGGATATAGGCGCTGATCGCGTCGATCGGCAGGCTGTCGATGCTGCTGTCGGCATAGTTGAAGCCGATAAACGGCGTCGCGCCGAAGCCGCCCTTGCCGAACCGGTACGAGGCGTGGACCGACCCGGCCGTTGCGTCGCCGTTCAGCTTCTGCGGGGCGCCAGGGCCGAACAGCACCGGCAGGACGACCTTGTAATGACGCCATTCCTTGCGGAGGGTGCCGTCGAACTGGAAGGCACCGTTGCCGGCCGCGACATAGGCACCCAGGAAGGGCGTCTCGACCCGGAGCTGCTGAGCGTTCGAAACGTCGGCCCGGCCGTTATACCAGCCACCCAGCACGCCGACATGGACGTTCCACCCGTGGCCGCCGAGGTTGAGCAGGCCCAGATCGGCACCCACGGTCATCGCCATATGCTGAGTGCGCACTTCGTTGGAGCCGTTCACGACGACACCGCCCCCGGTGAAGGTCGAGGCGATCGTCTCGCGAGTATGGCCCCCGGCGCCCCGCATCCACAGGCTGAACCGCTTGTCGCCCGCTGACGGATTGGCCCGCTCGCTGAGATAGGGGCTGATCGGATCGTCGAGCGTCGCGGACGCTGCCTCGGCGACATAGGAGAGGCCGCCCAGGATAGCCGCTTCGGGGTTGATCTGCTGGATCAGGCCGAACTGCTTGTTGCTGCTCGGATTCTGCCCGAAGCTCTCGAGGATGAGCCCGGTTGTCGGGAACACCGTGTTCGAGGTGAAGGCAGTGGCGGCCGCACCTGGCGTCACCGTCACCACCGGCAGGAAGCCGCCGGAGACGAAGGCGCGCGGGCCGACCAGGTTCATCGTCACATTGGTGTTGCCCGAGGCAGCACCGCCGATATTGAGGTGATCGGCGGTGACCGTCGAAGTGCTGTAATCAGCGAAGAACTGACCCCCGCCGGTGTAGGCGCCGCCGACCGTGACCACATTGCTCGTGATATTGTTCTGAGCGTTGATGATCCCGGTATTGGTCATCGCACCATTGGTGGTGAAGGTCCCGGCCCCGGCAAAGGTAATCCGGCCCGAATTATTGGTGTTGCCGGCGAAGAGGACCGAGCCGCCAGCCCCGATATTGGCCGAGCTGGCGTTCACGAAGTTTCCGGAGACGCTCGATGCGCCTGACCCGAAGTTCATCGTGGCGCCCGCCGCGTTGGTCACCGTCGAGGCTGCGACATTCGAGCCACTCACGTTGAGCGCGCCGTTCACCGTCCCCACATTGTTCAGCGTGAAGCTGGTGTTGTTGAGCGTCGCGAGCACTGCGTTGGTGCCGCCGGTGATCGTGCCGGAGTTGAGGATCGTGCCGGCACCTGTGCCGGTCGAGGTCATCCTTATGGCGGTCCCGGTCGCGGTGATCTGCCCCGCATTGCTGACGACGAGCCCTGCGTTGATGCTGATAAGGTCAACGCCGACGACGCTGCTGATCCTGCCAGTGCTGGTCTGGGCGACCGTGAGGGCACCCGCCACGCCATTGCCGACCGACTTCAGCCTTACGCCGATATTGTCGCCCTGGACGAGGCCGGCGTTATTCACGCTGAGGGCGCCCGAGATGGTCAGCTGATCGATGCCGATCACCGGATCGATCGCACCGGTCGCGCTGATGTTGGTAACGATATTGCCGGAGGTCGAGACGCTGGCAACGCCCACCGCGCCAGCATGGATGGTGCCGTTCACATTGATGGTTGTCGTGCCCGAGGACTGGCCACTGTGGGTATAGATCCCATAGGCACCGGCCGTGTTGGCGGTCACGGTGCCACCAGCGTTCAGCGTCACATCGATAGTGCCGGTATTGGCCCCGACAGCGACGTTCTGCGCAACGATCGCCGAGGTGCCGGTCGAGGACACGCTGCCCGTGGTCACCTTGACGTTGCCGCCATTCGCCGTCGCGAAGACGCCGTTGCCGGTGGTCCCGGTGACCGGACCCGTTGTGGTTACGGTCGTCGAGCCCGAGCCGGAATTCTGCGCGCTAATGCCGGTCGTGCCGCTGACCGAACCGCTCGTGGTCACACCGACCGCGCCGGCGCCGGCTGCCGCGGTTTGCGATGCGAAGATGGCCGTAGTGCCGGTTGACGAGACGCTGCCCGACGTTACCGAGACCGCGCCGCCGTGCGTGATTGCATAAACACCCACGCCGGTGGTTGCCGTCACCGGTCCGACCGTGGTCACCGTGGTGGTGCCCAGGCCCTGGTTTTCCGCATCCACGCCGAACCGCGCGTCGATCGACCCATTGGCGGTCACATCGACATTGCCGGTCGCAGCGGCCGGAAGGATCGCTGCCACCAGTCCGGCATTGCCCGCCCGGACATTGCCATTGGCAACTTCCAGCACGTTGCCGGTCAACGAGTTGGAAACGGCATAGACGCCGTTCATGCCTGCCGTCAGCGCGGTCACCGAGCCCGTTGAGACCCTCATGCCACCGCCAAGGGCGGTATCGGCAAGAACGATGCCGTTGCCCCCGGTCGAGCTGGTCGCGCCAGAGACGGTGACGGTGGTCTTGCCGGTGCCATTGTTGAGGATGTTCACTGCATCGCCGGTGCCGCCGACGAAACTGGTGCCGGTCACGGTGATGTTGCCGGTGCCTCCGGTTCCGCCGATCACGCTCAGGCCGCGAGTCGCGCCGGTAACGGTGTTGGCGGCCGTCACGGCGACCGCACGATTGCCGGTCGCCAGGATGCCCTCAGCCGCCGTACCGGTGACCGTGCCGTTGCCGGTGATGCTGATCGCACCGCTGCCGCTGTTGAGGGCGACGATGCCCGTGGTGCCGGAGACATTGCCCGCGGTCACATTGATCGCGCCGGCACCAGCGGCCTTGGTCTGCTGTGCAATGATCGCGGTATTGCCCGTCGAGGTGACAGCGCCCGCGTTCACCACGACCGCGCCGCCGGTGGTCAACGCGAAGATACCGTTGCCGGTGGTCGCATTGACCGGGCCGACGGTGGTGACGTTCGTCGAGCCAGACCCGAAATTCTCGGCGTCGATGCCGAACCGGGCGGTGAGCGTATTGTTGGCGGTCACCTTCACATTGCCGGTGGCAGCCGCGCCGACGAGCGCCGCTACGATCCCGGCATTGCCCGCCTGGATGTTGCCATTGGCGACGACCGTGACATTGCCGGCGAGCGAGGAGGAGATGACATTGACGGCGCTCTTGCCCGCCGTCAGCGCGGTGACCGCGCCGGTGGTGACGCTGATGTTGCCGCCAATCGCTGTATCGCGAACGAAGATGCCGTTGCCGCCGGTCGAGCTGCTCGCGCCCGAGATATTGACCGTGGTCGCGCCCGCGCCATTGTTGAGGATGTTCGCCGCGTCGTCAGTGCCGCCGACGAACCCGCCGGGGCCGTGCACCCATATGTCGCCGGTACCGCCGGTGCCGCCGACCACGCTCAGGCCGCGCGTCGCGCCGGTCACTGTGCTGCCTACCGCCACATATACGCCAGCGTTGCCGACCGCCTTGATGCCTTCAGCCGTTGTACCGGTGACCGTGCCAGTGGTGACGGTGCTGATGTCGAACGTGCCGAAGTTATGCGCATCGATGCCCGTCGTGCCCGACACATTGTGCGCGTTCACGAAGATCCCGCCGCCGCCGGCAACGTTGGTCTGCTGGGCGATGATCGCGGTGTTGCCGGTCGAGGTGACATCGGTTGCGCTCAGCACAATGTCGCCGCCATGGGTCAGCGCGAAGATGCCATTGCCGCTGGTCGCATTAACCGCGCCATTCGTGGTGACATAGGTATGACCCGTGCCGAAATTCTCGGCATCGACGCCGAACCGGGCGGTGATGGAGCCGTTGGCGGTCACTTCGACATTGCCGGTCCCCGCGGCATTGACGATCGCCGCCACCATGCCGGCATTGCCGGCCTGGATGTTGCCGTTCGCGACCTCGGTTATGTTGCCGGTGGCCGACCCGGTAATGACGTCGACGCCGTTCTTGCCCAGCGTCAGCGCGGTCACCGCACCCGTGGTGACGCTGATGTCGCCGCCCGCTACGGTATCGCGAACAAAGATACCATTGCCGCCGGTCGAGCTGCTCGCGCCCGAGATATCGACTGTGACCGTGCCAGACCCGTTGTTGAGGATATTGGCCGCATCATCGCTGCCGCCGACGAACCCGCCGGTGCCGGACACAAAGATGTTGCCGGTGCCGCCAGTCCCGCCGATCAGGCTCAGGCCGCGCGTCCCGCCGGTCACCGTGCCGGTGGCCGTCACGGACACGCTGGCGTTGCCGACCGCCTTGATGCCTTCGTTGACGGTACCAGTGACTGTGTTGGCGTTGACGCCGATGTCACCCGTGCCGAAGTTATGCGCATCGATGCCCGTCGTGCCCCAGACATTGCCCGCGTTCACGCCGACCAGGCCCGTACCCGCGACCTTGGTCTGCTGGGCGATGATCGCGGTGTTGCCGCTCGAAGTCACATCGCCTGCGGTCACCACGACATGGCCGCCGGTGGTCAGCGCGAAGATGCCGTTGCCGCTGGTCACATTGACCGGACCGACCGTGGTGACCAGGGTGTTGCCCGAGCCGAAATTCTCGGCATCGATGCCGAACCGCGCATCGATCGAGCCATTGGCGGTCACGTTGATTTCACCGGTACCCGCGGCATTGACGATCGCCGCGACCATGCCGGCATTGCCGGCCTGGATGTTGCCGTTGGCGACCTCGGTTATATTGCCGGTGGTCGAGCCGGTAATGACGTCGATGCCGTTCTTGCCCAGCGTCAGCGCAGTCACAGCGCCCGTGGTGACACTGATGTCGCCGCCCGCCGCGGTATCGCGAACGAAGATGCCGTTGCCGCCGGTCGAGCTGCTCGCGCCCGAGATATCGACGAAGACAGTGCCCGAACCATTGTTGAGGATGTTCGCCGCATCGCCGGTGCCGCCGACGAACCCGCCCGTGCCGATCACCGAGATGTCGCCGGTGCCGCCGGTCCCGCCGACCAGGCTCAAGCCGAGCGTCCCGCCGGTCACCGTGCCGGTGGTCGTCACGAACACGTTGCTATTGCCGATCGCCTTGATGCCCTCGGCCGCCGTGCCGGTGACCGTACCATTAGCGACGATGGCGATCTCGCCCGTGCCGAAGTTATGCGCGTCGATGCCCGTCGTGCCCGAGACATTGCCGGCGGTCACGTCAACCACGCCTGCGCCGGCGACCTTGGTCTGCTGCGCGATGATCGCGGTGTTGCCGGTCGAGGTGACATCACCCGCGTTCACGATGACATTGCCGCCGGTCGACAGCGCGAAGATGCCGTTGCCGCTGGTCACATTGACCGGACCGACCGTGTTGACACTGGTCGAGCCCGAGCCGAAATTCTCGGCATCGATGCCGAACCGCGCGTCGATCGACCCCATGGCGGTCACATCGATATTGCCGGTACCCGCGGCATTGACGATCGCCGCCACCATGCCGGCATTGCCGGCCTGGATATTGCCGTTGGCGACCTCGGTCACATTGGCGGTGGTCGACCCGGTAATGACGTCGATGCCGTTCTTGCCCAGCGTCAGCGCGGTCACAGCGCCCGTGGTGAGGCTGATGTCGCCGCCCGCCGCGGTATCACGAACGAAGATGCCATTGCCGCCAGCCGAGCTGCTCGCGCCCGAGATATCGACGAAGACAGTGCCCGAACCATTGTTGAGGATGTTCGCCGCATCGCCGGTGCCGCCGACGAACCCGCCCGTGCCGATCACCCCGATGTTACCGGTGCCGCCGGTCCCGCCGACCAGCGACAGGCCGCGCGTCGCGCCGGTTACGGTGTTACTCACCGACACAGCCACGCCGGCGTTGCCGATTGCCTTGATGCCCTCGGCCGCGGTGCCGGTGACCGTACCGGTGGCGGCGATGCCGATGTCGCCCGTGCCGAAATTATGCACGTCAATACCGGTCGTGCCGGAGACATTGCCCGCGCTCACACCGACCAAGCCCGTACCCGCGACCTTGGTCTGCTGAGCAATGATCGCGGTGTTGCCGGTCGAGGTGACATCGCCCGCGATCACCGAGACGTTGCCGCCGGTCGACAGCGCGAAGATCCCGTTGCCGGTCGTCACATTGACCGCACCAACCGTGTTGACACTAGTCGAGCCCGACCCGAAATTCTCGGCGTCGATGCCGAACCGCGCGTCGATCGACCCATTGGCGGTCACATCGATATTGCCGGTGCTTGCGGCATTGAGAATCGCGGCCACCATGCCGGCATTGCCGGCCTGGATGTTGCCGTTCGCGACCTCGGTCACATTGGCGGTCAGCGACTGGGTCTGGACGTCGATGCCGTCCTTGCCCAGCGTCAGCGCTGTGACCGCACCCGTGGTGACGCTGATGTCCCCTCCGGCCGCGGTGTCGCGAATGACGAAACCTTCGCCGCCCGCCGAGCTGCTCGCGCCCCCGAGGGCGACCGTGACCGTGCCCGAACCGTTGTTCTTGATGTTGGCCGCATCGCCGGTGCCGCCAACGAACCCGCCGGGGCCATTCACCAGGATGTCGCCCGCACCGCCGGTCCCGCCGATCAGCGAAAGGCCGCGCGTCGCTCCGGTCACTGTGTCGAAGGCCGTCACGGTCACGCCGGCGTTGCCGTTCGCCTTGATGCCCTCAGCGAAAGTGCCGGTCACCGTGCCACCGGCGACGACGCCGACCAGGCCCGAGCCGAAATTGTGTGCGTCGATGCCGGTCGTGCCCGAGACATTGCCCGTGGTGCCGACGACAACATCACCCGTGCCGGCGACCTTGGTCTGCTGCGCGATGATCGCGGTGTTGCCGGTGGACGTGACATCGCCCGCGTTCACCGTGACATGGCCGCCGGTCGACAGCGCAAAGATGCCGTTGCCGGTCGTCACATTGACCGGACCAACCGTGTTGACAAAGGTGTTGCCCGATCCGAAGTTCTCGGCGTCGATGCCGAACCGGGCGTCGATCGAACCATTGGCGGTCACACTGATATTGCCGGTCGCCGCGGCATTGAGAATCGCCGCCACCATGCCGGCATTGCCCGCCTGGATATTGCCGTTCGCGACTTCAGTGATGTTGCCGGTCAGCGACTGGGCCTGGACGTCGATGCCGTCCTTGCCCGCCGTCAGCGCGGTCACCGCGCCGGTAGTGACGTTGATACTGCCGCCGATCGACGTATCGCGAACGAAGATGCCCTCGCCGCCAGCCGAACTGCTCGCGCCCGAGATATCGACTATGATAAAGCCACTGCCGTCGTTCTTGATGTTGACCGCATCGCCGGTGCCACCGACGAACCCGCCGGTGCCGTTCACCAGGATGTTGCCGCTGCCGCCGGTCCCGCCGACCAGCGACAGGCCGCGCGTCGCGCCGGTTACGGTGTCGCCGACCGTCACGAACACGGCGCCATTGCCGATCGCCTTGATGCCTTCGGCGGAGGTGCCGGTCACCGTGCCGTTGGCGAGGATGCTGATAGAGCCGGCGCCGAAATTATGCGCATCGATGCCCGTTGTGCCCGAGACATTACCCGCGGTCACATTGACCACGCCAAGACCGGCGGCCTTGGTCTGCTGGGCGATGATCGCGGTGTTGCTGGCCGCAGTGACATCGCCCGCGTTCACGATGACATTGCCGCCGGTCGACAGCGCGAAGATGCCGTTGCCGGTCGTCACATTGACCGGGCCAACCGTGGCAACATTGGTCGAACCCGACCCGAAATTCTCCGCGTCGATGCCGAACCGCGCGTCGATCGAACCATTGGCGGTCACATCGATGTTGCCGGTGTTCGCGGCATTGAGAATCGCCGCCACCATGCCGGCATTGCCGGCCTGGATGTTGCCGTTCGCGACTTCGGTGATGCTGGCGGCGGCCGACTGGGTCTGGACGTCGATGCCGTCCTTGCCCGCCGTCAGCGCGGTGATCGCGCCAGTGGTGACGCTGATATTGCCGCCATTCGCGGTGTCGCGAACGACAAAGCCTTCGCCGCCAGCCGAGCTGCTCGCGCCCGAGACGTTGACCGTGACGCCGCCCGTGCCGTTATTCTTGATGTTCGCCGCATCGCCGCTGCCGCCGACGAATCCACCGATGCCGGTCACAAATATTTCGCCGCCGCCGCCGGTTCCGCCGATCAGCGAAAGGCCGCGGGTCGCGCCGGTCACCACACCGTTCACCGACACGAAGACGCCGGCGTTGCCGACGACCTTGATGCCCTCGGCGACAGTGCCAGTCACCGTGCCGTTGGCGACGATGCCGGTGTCTCCAGTGCCGAAGTTATGTACGTCGATACCGGTCGTGCCCGAGACATTGCCCGCGGTCACACCGACCAGGCCAGCACCGGCGACCTTGGTCTGCTGGGCAATAATCGCTGTGTTGCTGACCGAGGTGACATCGCCCGCATTCACGATGACATGCCCGCCGGTCGTCAGCGCGAAGATGCCGTTGCCGTTGGTCACATTGACCGGGCCGACCGTGGTGACAAAGGTGTTGCCCGACCCGAAATTCTCGGCGTCGACGCCGAACCGCGCGTCGATCGCACCGTTGGCCGTCACATTGATAGCGCCGGTCGCAGCAGCATTGAGAACCGCGGCCACCATGCCGGCATTGCCGGCCTGGATGTTGCCATTCGCGACTTCGGTGATGTCACCGGTCAGCGACTGGCTCTGCGCGTCGATGCCGTCCTTGCCCGCCGTCAGCGCGGTGATCGCGCCCGTCGTGATGCTGATCCCTGTGCTGGTCCCGACATCGCGGGCGGTAACGCCTTCGCCTGTCGCCGCGGTGAGAGCGCCGGAGACGTTGATGTTGATCGAACCGGCCCCGCCGGTCTGCCTGGCATCGAACGCGTTACCGTTGCCGTTGTTGATGATGCTCCCGCCCGTGTAGCTGATCGGGCCCCCGGCTGCGGAGATCGCCAGGGCTGCTGTGCCGCCCGACGTCGGCGTGTTGCCGGCATCGACGCTGATCGTGCCATTGTTGGTGACGGTGACGCCGCCGGTGCCAGGATTCGTAAAGGCAAGACCATTGCCGCTGACCGTCGCCCCCGGATCGACCGTGACGATGATCGGGGTGGCGACCGGGATTTGATAATGGCGGTCAACGGGCGGGTTCGCCGGGTTTGTCGTGTCGGTGGTGACTGTGTTGTCGCACTGGACGGTGGCGCCAGCGACAAGGCAATCAGCCCAGGCCTGGCCTGGTGCCAGCAGGGTCACGCCAGCGGCAACTGCCGCAAGGCCGATGGTGGAGCGCAGCGCAAGGCGGCTCGCCTGCGAGCGCAGGTTCCTCCGTAGCATCGATTTCGTGGAGGCCTGCCCAGCGCTTGAAGACGAGAGACCAGCGAGATTTTGCGTGCACACCATGGACCTGCCCTTTATATTGCAGAGTTTGGTGCGACCCCGGATCAAGCCGAAGCTATGTCCTTTATTTTGCGGTCCCTATCCCTGCAACGCCGGCTCATGTCAACCCGATTTGGCGTCGATTGGTCGCGTGGAGGGGCCTAAATGGGACTATAAAAGGGTTATCGCGCGCCAAACCCGTCCAGCAGGGTCAGCAACAGCCAGTAGAGCCCGCCCGAGAGCAGCATCGCCGCCGGCAGCGTCATCACCCAGGCCAGCGCCATATTGGTGATCGTCCGCGCCCGCAGGCCCGATCCGTTCGCCACCGAAGCACCGGCAACCCCGCTCGACAGGATATGCGTGGTCGAAACCGGCAGCGCGAACTGATCGGCCAGCATGATGGTAACCGCGGCGACCAGCTCGGCCGAGGCGCCCATGCCATAGGTAAGGTGGCTCTTGCCGATTCGCTCGCCGACGGTGACCACGATTCGCTTCCAGCCGATCATCGTGCCGAGCCCGAGCGCGATTGCGACGATGATCTTCACCCAGAGCGGGATATAGCGCGTGCCCTGCTCCAGGCCCTTCTGGTACGCGCCGATCGCCTTCAGCTCGCCGGGCGAGAAGGTCGCGGCCGCGACCTTGTCCTTCACCACCAGTTGGGCCGTGCCGAGCACCAGATACATGTCGTTGCGCAGGTTCGGCGTCGCCTTGGCCGGCACATTGCCGAGCGAGCCGTAATTGCCGATTCGCTGGCTCACATCGCGCGAGAGCAAACCGATCGCGGTGTAGACGGTCGGGTTGGCCGCCTGCCGCGCTTCGAGCGCACGAGTCAGCACAGCGCGTGCCTCAGGCAGATCCGCCACCACCGCATCGCCGCCATGCGCGGCAAAGGCGTTCCCGGCAGCCGTCGCGGTCTGGACAAAGGCGGGCGTGGCGCTCGCGGGCACCGTCCGGTTGAGCGCATAGGCAGTCGGCGCGCAGCCGATCAGGATCAGCATGATCAGCCCCATGCCCTTCTGCCCGTCATTGCTGCCATGGAAGAAGGAAACCGCGGTGCAGGTCGCGATCAGCGTCGCGCGGATGCCGCGAGGCGGCGGCGCGTTGCCCACCGGCTCGCGGTAGAGTTTCGGGTTACGCAGCACGAGCTTCATCATCAGCAGCAGGAGCAGCGAGCCGACAAAGCCGACCAGCGGGCTGAACAGCAGCGCCGACAGCACTTTCTCAGCCTGCGCCCAGTCGACGCCCGAGGTTCCGTTGGTGCTCGCCGAGAGCAGCTGGTTGGCAAGGCCGACGCCGAGGATCGAGCCGATCAGCGCATGGCTGGAGGAATTGGGCAGCCCGACGAACCAGGTCGCGAGGTTCCAGATCACCGCCGCCAGCAGCAGCGCGAAGATCATCGCGAAGCCCGAATTGCTGCCGACATGCAGGATCAGGTCCACCGGCAGCAGAGTGACGATCGAATAGGCCACCGCCCCGCTCGACATCATCACGCCGAGAAAGTTGAAGAAGCCCGACCACACCACCGCGACCGGCGCGGGCAGCGAATGCGTATAGATCACTGTCGCCACCGCATTGGCGGTGTCGTGGAAGCCGTTCACGAACTCGAAGCCGAGCGCGATCAGCAGCGCGAGCCCGAGGAACAGGAACACGCCGGTCGCCATGGTCTCGCCGACCTGGCTCGTGTCCACGAAGATGCTGAAGCCGGCATAGGCGAACGCGCCCACCAGCACCGCCAGGAACGCCCAGCGCCCGGCAGCCGGCAATGACGTGTCGAGCCGCGGCCCGTTCGATGCGCGCGCGGCCGACTCGGGGCGCGCAGAATAGGTTGTTGCCATGACCCGACTCGCTTCGCGCGCTTGTGTGACAGGTTGATGACAATCGCCTTGATCGCGGTCAAGGATCGGCGGTGAGCGGCCCTAGCCCGGCAAAATGCGTCCGCGCGCCCTCGATGAACGCCCGCACATTGACCGCCGCGCCACGACCGGCCTGATAGACGAGGTGAACCGGCAGCGCCGGCGGCGCGGCCACGCCTAGCACCTGCACCAGCTCGCCCGCCGCGATCGAGTCGATCGCCTGATAGGACAGCACGCGCGCGATCCCCAGCCCGGCCGCCGCCGCCGCGATCGCCGCATCGGCGCTGTTCACCACCAGCCTGGGGCTGATCCGGATCGCGGGCTTGCCCGCCGGGCCGAACCGCCACTCGCTCTCGGCGTCCAGGCCGGCGAAGGAAATCAGGTCATGGTCGTGCAGCGCCGGCACATTGGCAGGCACACCCCGCGCCGCCAGATAGGCCGGGCTGGCAACGAGGATGCGGCGCACCTCGGCAACCTTCAGCGCATGAAGCGCGCTGTCCGACAGGTCCCCGATCCGCACCGCGATATCGATCCCCTCATCGACCAGCCGCACCACGCGGTCGCTGAGCGTCAGCCGAATCGAAAGCGCCGGATGATCGTGGAGCAGCCCCATCACCACCGGCAATATGTGCAACCGCCCGAACACGACCGGCGCGGTGATCACCATCGTGCCGCCCGGCGAGGCACCAGCGCCGCGGAGCGCCAGCGCGGCATCGTCGAGTTCGGCCAAAGCGGCGCGGCACCGCTCCAGATAGGCAGCGCCGTCCTCAGTCAGCCGCACTGACCGCGTCGTGCGCCGCAGCAAACTCGTGCCGAGCGATGCCTCCAGCGCCGCCACCGCCCGGCTCGCCGCCGTCGGCGATATCCGCATCCGTCGCGCCGCCTCGGCAAAGCTCGCCTGGTCGGCGACCGCGACAAAGGTCCTAAGCATATCGAGCCGATCCATAATTATCCCGATTTCTGCATGAGTGAAGTGTCAATGAAGCGGATTATCACAAAACGCGCTCGCTGCCATCTTCAGTGCAGCAGATGGCAAGCCGCTATCGCCAACCGGAGAACAGCCTATGTCACGCCTCACCATCCCCGCCCGCGAAGATGCCCCCGCAAAATCCCAGCCGCTGCTCGATGCCGTCGAGAAGCAACTCGGTGTCGTCCCCAATCTCTTCCGCCTCGTCGGCAACAGCCCGGCCGCGCTCGAAGGCTATCTCGGCCTCAACGGCGCGCTCGGCCGCACCCTCGACGCAAAGACCCGCGAGCGGATCGCGCTCGCCATCGCCCAGGCCAATGGCTGCGATTATTGTTTGTCGGCGCACAGCTATCTCGGCCTCAACCTCGCAAAGATCGACGAGACCGAGATCGCGCTCAACCGCGCCGGCCATTCGGGCGATGCGAAGGCCGATGCGGCGGTCGTCTTCGCGCGGAAGGTGCTCGATGCCCGCGGCAAGGTCAGCGACGGCGATATCGCCGCGGTGCGCCTCGCCGGCTTCACTGAGGCACAGGTGATCGATATCACCGCTACCGTCGCGCTCAACGTGCTGACCAACTATATCAACAATGTCGCTGAAACCGACATCGACTTCCCCGTCGTCCTCGCGGCCAAGGCAGCGTGACGGCACCGCCGGCGGGTCCCCCCTGCCCGCCGGCGCACCCATTTTGGGAGTTCCATCATGGCCTATGGTTTCCTCGATATCGCCACCACCCCGAGCGTCCACGCCGCCCAGGTCGCGAACGGCAGCGCCGGGCTTTACGACAGGGCCGGCGCGCACCGCGTCTTCGATCGCTTCGGCCCATCGGAAGCCGCCTTCATCGCCGCACGCGACAGCTTCTATATGGCGAGCGTCTCGGAGACCGGCTGGCCCTATGTCCAGCATCGCGGCGGACCGGCCGGCTTCGTCAAGCTGATCGACGAGACGACGCTCGCCTTCGCCGATTTCCGCGGCAACCGCCAATATATCAGCCTCGGCAACACCAACGCCAACAATCGAGTCGCGCTGATCTTCATGGACTATCCGAACCGCCGCCGGATGAAGCTCTACGCCCATATCGAAGCCCGCGACCTGGCCGACGATCCCGAACTCGCCGAAAAGCTGGCGCTCCCCGGCTATCGCGCGGTGCCCGAGCGCGCCTTCCTGCTCCATCTCGAGGCGTTCGACTGGAACTGCCCCCAGCACATCACGCCGCGCTTCACTGAAGCCGAGATTGCCGCCGCCGTCGCGCCGCTCCAGACTCGCCTCGAAGAACTCGAAGCCCAGAACCACGCGCTCCGCGAAAAGCTCGCCGCCAGGAAGGACCCAGCATGACGACCACCGAAACGCCCCGCCCACCCTTCCCGCCCTTCACCCGCGAAACCGCGCTGGTGAAGGTCCGCGCCGCCGAGGATGCCTGGAACAGCCGCGACCCAGCCCGCGTCGCGCTCGCTTACACCGAGGACAGCGACTGGCGGCACCGCGACGTGTTCCTGAAGGGCCGCGCTGCGATCGTCGATCTGCTCACCGCCAAATGGGCCGATGAGGAGGAGTATCGCCTGGTCAAGGATCTCTGGGCGTTCGAAGGCAACCGCATCGCCGTCCGCTTCCAGTTCGAATGCCGCAGGGCGGGCCAATGGTACCGCTGCTACGGCAACGAACAATGGGAGTTCGCCGAAAACGGCCTGATGCGCAGGCGCGAGGCCTCAGTGAACGACGTGCCCATCGCAGAGGCCGATCGCCGCTTCCTGTGGGACGCGCCAGGGCCGCGTCCGCTCGACTATCCGGGACTGAGCGGCGTGGACGGGTAGCGCCGTCACGCCCCTCCCTGATATGCCCCTTCGCGCTGGTGCCGGAAGGCGAGCACATAAACGGCGTCGTCCTCGGGCTCGTGGCGATACAGCGCTACATAGCCCGAGTCCCCGAACCTGATCACCAGTTCGCGAAGCCTGGAGTCGAGCTCGAACGGCCGGCCGATGACGGGGTTGGCCTGCAGCGCAGCAAAGCTGGTCGCAATCGCTTGCCCGGCGCGTTTCGCCGCATCGGGGCTCTTGCCGATCAGGAACCGGCGGCACCGCGCCATCCCCAGCGCGCCGCCTTCGGTAACGATCAGTCGTGGCACTCGGGAAGCCCAGTCTCCGCTTCAGTGCCCCAATCACTCAGCCAGGCGGTAACCTCTTCGCCGGTCAGATGCCGCCCGGTTTCCCTAAACGCAGTCCACGACGCCATCGCTTCCTGCCTGAAGCTTTCCCGCGCTTCCTCATGCTCGACATATTGCCTGATCGCCTCACGCATGATCCAGTGCGGCGAACGATCCCGCTGGGCCGCGAGTTGCTGGACCCGGCCCTTCAGCTCGTCGTCGATCTTCAGCGAGGTAGCCATTGGTGCTTCCGGTATCGAGAGGTATCACCTATTGATATAGACGAAAGGCGGCAAACTGACAACGCCCCCTTGATTCCTTCCCGGTACGGGAGGAGTCCCTCACTGCCCCGGATAGCGCTCGAATGTCGGCAGATCGGCAATGCCGTCCATCCAGCCGAGCTTGTCCGCCACCTGCACATGGATCGCGGGCGGATGCCCGGCCGCATCGTCGAGCGTCGAGGACTGGATGTCGATGATCCCCGGCAACATCTCGGCATTGGTATAGAACAGCCCCGTGCCGCAGGTGCCGCAAAATTGCCGCCGGCCATGGTCCGATGAGGCATAGGTCACCGTCTCGCCGGTGATCGTCACCTGCTCAGCCCGCATCGCCATCCACCCGACCATCGGCGCGCCCGCCGAGTGGCGGCAATCCTCGCAATGGCACAGCGCGTGATACACCGGCGTCCCTTCCGCGGCATAGCTGACCGCCCCGCAATGGCATCGTCCCGTCGGCATCGGCAATCCCTCCTTGTTTCCCGTTTTGTTCCACAACCCTCGCCGCCACGCAAGCCCCTTAGGTCCTCCCGCGGAACGGCTCCCCTAGGTTCCTCCCCGGCACGGGGAGGGGGACCGCCCCGCTACTTCAGCGGGGTGGTGGAGGGGCTTGGAGCGCGGCTGCGCTGCCTCACGCGGCGACAAGTCGAATTGCGCTGAAGCGACTCGGGCGCGGGCGTCGCGCTCCAAGCCCCTCCACCATTCGCCGGAAGAGGCGAATGGTCCCCCTCCCCGTTCCGGGGAGGAACTTGGGTCCCGAGCAAGCTCGGGGAGGAACTTAGTAGGCGCTTGCCCCCCGCCGCCCCGTTCCCTACCTGTTCACCGATGAGTCTCCCCGCGCCAACCCCTGCCGATCCGCCTTACCTGTCAGGCCTCAACGCCCCGCAGCGCGAAGCCGTGCTCACCACCGAGGGCCCGGTCCTCGTCCTCGCCGGAGCCGGCACCGGCAAGACGGCCGCCCTTACCGCCCGCCTCGCCCACCTTCTCTTCACCAAAAAAGCCTGGCCCTCCGAAATCCTGTCGGTCACCTTCACCAACAAGGCCGCGCGCGAAATGCGCCACCGCGTCGGCAAGCTCGTCGGCGATGTCGTCGAGGGCATGCCCTGGCTCGGCACCTTCCACGCGATCGGCGCGAAGATGCTGCGCCGCCACGCCGAGCTGGTCGGGCTGCAATCCAACTTCACCATCCTCGACACCGACGATCAGCTCCGCCTGCTGAAACAGCTCATCCAGGCAGCCGATCTCGACGAGAAGCGCTGGCCCGCCCGCCAGCTCGCCGGCCTGATCGACGGCTGGAAGAACAAGGGCCTCACCCCAGCCGATATCGATGCCGGCGAAAGCGAGCTCTACGCAAACGGCCGCGGCCAGGAGATGTACCGCGCCTATCAGGCCCGCCTCATCGCCCTCAACGCCTGCGATTTCGGCGACCTGCTGCTCCACATGCTGACCATATTGAAGCGCGATCGCGAGGTGCTCGCCAATTACCAGAGCCGCTTCAAATATATCATGGTCGACGAATATCAGGACACCAACAGCGTCCAGTATCTCTGGCTCCGCCTGCTCGCCCAGGAGCGCAAGAACCTCTGCTGCGTCGGCGATGACGACCAGTCGATCTATAGCTGGCGCGGCGCCCAGGTGGAAAACATCCTGAAGTTCGAAAAGGACTTCCCCGGCGCCAGGGTCATCCGCCTCGAACAGAATTACCGCTCCACCCCGCACATCCTCGCCGCCGCCAGCGGAGTCATCGCCAACAATAGCGGCCGCCTCGGCAAGACGCTCTGGACCGACGAGCAGGAGGGCGAGAAGGTCAAGGTCCTCGGCGTATGGGACGGCCCCGAGGAGGCGCGCCGGGTCGGCGAAGAAATCGAGGCCTGTCAGCGGTCGGGCAAGAGCATCGACGACATCGCCATCCTCGTCCGCGCCCAGCACCAGACCCGCGAGTTCGAGGACCGCTTCATCAGCATCGGCATGCCATACCGGATCGTCGGCGGCTTCCGCTTCTACGAGCGCGCCGAGATCCGCGATGCCCTCGCCTATCTGCGCGTCGTCGCCCAGCCCGCCGACGATCTCGCCTTTGAGCGCATCGTCAACGTCCCCAAGCGCGGCCTTGGCGACAAGGCGGTGCAGAAGGTCCACCAGCTCGCCCGCGCCGAGAACGTCCCCCTCACCGTCGCCGCCGCGCGCATCCTCGATACCGACGAGCTCACCGGCGCCGCCCGCCGCGCGCTCGGCAATCTCGTCGGCGACATGGCGCGCTGGCGCAGCATGGCGTCCGAGCTGCCCCATCCCGAGCTCGCCCGCCAGATCCTCGACGAGAGCGGCTATACCGGCATGTGGCAGGCCGAGAAATCAGCCGAGGCAGCCGGCCGGCTCGAGAACCTCACCGAGCTCGTCCGCGCGATGGAGGAATATGAGAATCTCGGCGCCTTCCTCGAGCATGTCAGCCTGGTGATGGACAACGAGGCCCAGGCCGACGAGGCCAAGGTGACGATCATGACGATCCACGCCGCCAAGGGCCTCGAGTACGACACCGTCTTCCTGGTCGGCTGGGAGGAAGGCCTGTTCCCCTCGCAGCGCGCGCTCGACGAGGGCGGCAATGCCAGCCTCGAGGAGGAACGCCGCCTCGCTTATGTCGCGATCACCCGCGCGAGACGCCGCGCGGTCATCCTCCACGCCGCCAACCGCCGCATCTACGGCCAATGGACCAGCTCGCTCCCCAGCCGCTTCGTGAACGAGCTGCCCCATGCGCATATCGAGAGCGAGAACAGCATGTCCGGCGGCGAAAGCCTGTGGCGCGCCAACTGGTCCGAACGCGCCGATCCCTTCGCGGACGTGGCGCGCGGCACCGGCAGAGGCCCGGGCTGGCAGCGCGCTGCGGGGGTTAACCCGGGTGGGGGCTTCACCAGCCGCACGTTTACGCGCGAGCCGTCACGAGTGGTGGAGGCGCGGGCGAGCGCGGTGAGTATCGGGAACAAGGGCCGCGACGATCTGTCGGTGGGGATGCGCGTGTTCCACCAGAAGTTCGGTTACGGCGAGATTGCCGAGATCGAGGGGAACAAGCTTGAGATTGATTTCGAGAGTGCTGGGCGGAAGCGGGTTATGGATAGTTTTGTTAGCTTGGGGTGATGGAACAGCTGACTCTTAATCAAGGGCTCCTTGGTTCGAGCCCAGGCGCGTCCACTATTTTCACTGCAATAACAGATACTTACTGCCAACTACGGGGGCTATTACAGCACCGCGCTAGTGCTGTGTAAGAGCAGTGTAAGAGTTGCCTACGGGCTTCGCTGGTAATCGGGTAGTGGTGACGATATGCTCCTCGCACAGGGAGAGCATCATGAAGTTCATCGTTGTCGTAAGAGAGATCGGGCGTACTAAGCCGGACTACAGCCTCGAATTTGAGGCGCCTGTCCTGCCGTCAATCGGATCCTATTTGTCGATCCACCGACCGGACAAGGTGCATGGCCACACGGAAGATCTGGTAGTGCGCCATATCTGGTGGCGGCTTCATCACCCTGAGACAGGGGGTTTCGGTAGTGACCCGGCGAAAGTGGGTTCGGTCGTCGACATTCAGGTTGAATGTGACCAAGCAATTGGACCGCATTCACTCGACCGCTGGCGTTCGACTTTGGAGGCCGCACGAGAACGCGGTGTCGAGGTCGAAGAGTTCAACTTGTCGCGATTCGCAATCTCTGAGGCGGATTTAGACAAACGGAATGCCTGATCGGATAGGGGTCGGGGTAGCGGTCAATTGTTGGCCGTCTCCGGCCCCATCCCTCACTTTTAAAACGCGCGCGAAATTACGCGATTTGTATTCGGCCAAGTCAGGCTGGAAACTGCTCGAAGACGTTTAGAATGAGGGTCTCGATGTGACTGGCGACCATGTTGGGGCCGGTCTTGAGGCTGTTCGGATGGCCACACCCATTCCGAAGCTTCAACGCCTTCGCCAGCTCCTCCTTCACATTCTTGCCGATCACGCCAATTGGAACGAGCCGGTCAAGAAAGTCGGACTCCTGCATCTTTGCCAGGCCATCCTCATTTACGGCCGCCTTCCATTTAGTGCTGACCTTATATGCCTCGGCATTGAAGGCGGCGAGGTGATTGGCGACGACCTCGCGATACAGGACGTCCACCGCAGCCACCCACGACATGACAATCGCCGAGCGATAGAGCTTCGCCTCATGACACTTAATGGCTTCCTCCACGAATGCGCGCGTGGTCACGTTTTGGACATTGTCCAGGTGCTTCCGCAAATCGGCTGCAACCTGCATCGCTGCAGGGCTGATCGACTCCACGCCGAGATTGCGAAGATGGTTCTTACCGGATTCCGCAAGTTCCCAACCTGCCGGTATGCGGATCGCTAAACCCCCGCTTCGGCTCAGGAGCTGAGACAGGTTCCACTTCTTCGGAAGTTTGAAACCAGCCTCCTCCGCACGTGAGCGTAAGTCGGCAAGCTGCACAGGCTGATCGAAGGTGGCAAGTATGAGCAGTAGCTTATCGCGCGCCTCAAGCTTGCGATGAAGCCAGTCCTTCAGTCCTGAAGTATCAAGCAAGCTGGGCTGCCAGCTTCTGATGCTCTTCCGAATTGAGCGAGTAAACCCCATCACCGATCTGATTGAACTTCGCGCCCACTAAAGTTCCGAGGATTTTACTCAGGTTGCCCGACATGTTGGCGCTGTAATGCATTGTCGCCTTCTTCATCGTATCGAGCAACTCAGTCCTCGTGAATGTTTCTTTGCCCTCACAAATCTGGAGCGTGGCGGCCGCGCTTACAGCAAGTTCCGAACCAGTCTTTGCCTTCAACTTCTGCGCCACGCTATTAACGTGCAACTTCGGTCCATATCCGCTGCCCCCATTATTGGCCGGCGCCGGTGTTGGAGGCTCCGCTGGGGCGTGTGGTTCGCCGCCTTCCGCAAGAATAGGAACTTTAAACAGAGTCTCGATGTGAGAAAACAGGTCCTTTATGTCAGTAACGGCCAGTTCGGTCTCGCCCTCGTACTCGAACTCAACCGGACCAGCTTTGATTCGAACCCTAGCAACCATGGAATATCCCCTTTTCGCCGCCGCCCTAACGGTTGGGAAGAAGATGGGGAACTTCTCAAAAAAGTCAAGTAGAAGGCGAAAAATGACTTTTCTTACTTAGTTTGTGCGTATCAAATTTGCTGGTGCGAGGAAAAGCGGGTCTTCTGAATTACTTGTTTGGAACTACTGTACAGGTGCAATAACCCTTATTATCCCGCGTTGCTGGTAGTTTGGACATATTGCACCTGTCTCCGTTACTCCCAGGCTGAGCGTTACCGCACGTGTCCCATCCCCTTGCCACCTTTCGACGACAGCGTATCTCGAAGCCAGTCGCCAACGAGTGTCGCAAGGCGAGGCGATCCGAGGTACGGGCCCAGGTTCGCCACCTCATCCGGCGCGCCTGTGACCGCGCCTTCCTGGAACGAGTGGCCGAGCCCGTCCAGCATCACAACGCGAGCGCGGCGGTTGTTCGCCAAAGCTGCCCGTGCCGCAGGTGCGTCGGCCGCATACGGATCCTTGGTCCCGAAGATCGCTAGAACCGGCATGTGCAGGGCCTTGAGATCGGAGGCCGAGCGAAACGTGTTTGCCTTCCATGTCTGTGGAACGTCGATCATCGTGAGCGCCTGTTCCGCCTGCGGGCGCGGGAACCCCGCTGCCTCGAACCGGTCGACAGCGTTCGCATGAAGGCGGGCGATCGTTTCCGCATCCCTGCTGTCCACGTGAGCCTGGAGCAAAGCCATGACCGCATCCACCGCCGGAACGACGAGGGAATCGCGGCCGCCGGGGATCATCTTCATCATCTGCCTGTAACACCCCTCCCGCACGTAAGGCAGCCCGTCGCCAACAGCGCCCCCCAGCGTCACCACGGCCGCGATGTGGGGATCGGCAGCCGCCACCGCGGGCGCGACCACACCGCCCTGGCTATGGCCGACCAGCGCAATGCGGCTGCCGACGATGTCCGGGCGATGGCGCATCGCCGCGACGGCGGCGGCCGCGTCCACGCTCAGCGGCTCGACATCCTCCTCGTAGGTGCCCGTCGACTGCCCGGTCCCGCGCTTGTCATATTCCAGGGCAGCTATGCCGTCGGCGGTCAGTCGCTTGATGATCTCGGAAAAGTCACCACGGGCGTTGCGTCCAATCCTCCCAATTAGCACGGCCAGGGGATACGGACCCTTGCCGTGCCCTGCCGGCAGGTACAGCGTTCCCGCCAGGACAACACCCGGTTCGGATGAAATGCGAACATCGGAGGCGATCGCCCCGGGCACGGTCGGGCCAGCGCCGCTCGACGAGGGTTCGCCGACCTCTGCCGGCGGCCGCACTGCCACTACTGCGCGACCCGGCACTGCGCTATCAATTGTGTGGCGATGTGCCGTGCCTTGGGCCAGCCAGCGATCCGCTCCGACCGTCTTCGGCGGCTGCGCCTCTACGCGGCCCGCGATGCCTGTCGCGAGAAGTGGGAGAAGGGCCGTCAGCAGCCGTAGCGCGACGCGGCGGGACACATTGGTCTTGGCTCTCATCACTGTTCCACAGCAGGCGCGGCGCAAGCGCCAATCCAGATCGACAGTGCTAGCGCTAGCGCAAGTCTTCGCATTGGCCCCTCCTTGATTTTGGTCATGATATCACATAACGAATTACGATCAAGCTGTGGCTCGAAGCACGCGATTCCAGCTGTTGGATGCCGGCGTACGTGATCCATGCGTTGGGCTTCCGTGACATGCAGCCCCTGTCCTTCCTTTCGGCAACGTAATAAGTTGCCCGGATATTTGAGGGGGAAACCATGCGGATCTCGCGACGCGAATTCACGATCGGCGCGGCGTCGCTCGCTGTTCCCGGTGAGCTTGTTTCCGTACCGACCCATGCTCAAACGCCGAGCCCCGCCGGCCAGGCGCCCCTCTATCCTGATGCTGCCGCCTCGGACCCGGTCGCGCTGGGGTGGATGCAGGGGACGCCGCCGCCGCCCGAGCGGCAGATCCGGTTCGAGGATGGAAGCTTTCTGCGCTTCCCGCAGCAGCGCTGGACCTTCTCGCACTGGCGCCAGTTCCGCCCGACGGTGAAGATTGCGCGCGGGGGGCCCGTGACCGTGCTGCCCCGCGCCGAGCGCGCCGATCTGGATGCGGTCACCTTCACGCCCATCGGGGCGGCGGCCCCGATGACGTGGCGAGAGTCGCTATCGGCCAACTACACCGATGGCATCGTCGTCCTGCACAGGGGCCGGATCGTCTACGAACGCTATCTGGGCGCCTTGCGGCCTGACGGCGAGCACATCGCCTTCTCGGTCAGCAAGTCGCTCTTCGGGACGATCGGCGCGATGCTGGTCGGCGAAGGCAAGCTCGATCGCGATGCGGCGGTGGTGCGCACCATCCCCGAGCTGGCCGGCAGCGGGTTCGCCGACGCGACGGTCGGCCAGGTGATGGATATGACCACGGCGCTGAACTTCACCGAGGACTATGTCGGCACCAGCGGGGACTTCGCAGCCTATCGACTGGCGCGCGGAACCGCGCCGCTTCCCCCCGGATATGACGGGCCGAATTCGGCCTATGCGTTCGATCAGCGCATCGCGAAGAATGGCGAGCATGGCCGCGCCTTCGTCTACCGGTCGCCCAATGCCGACATATTGGGATGGCTCATCAGCCGCGTCGAATCCAAGCCGCTGGATCAGGTGGTGAGCGAGCGGATCTGGAGCCGGATCGGGGCCGAGGCCGAGGCCTGTTTCCACGTTGACCCGAGCGGCGTTCCGCATGCCGCCTCCGGCCTCAACTGCTGCCTGCGCGATCTCGCCCGCTTCGGCGAGATGATGCGCGGAAACGGGCGCATCAACGGGCGGCAGGTCGTCCCGGCCGCAGTGATCGAGCGGATTCGCAAGGGCGGCGACCCCGCCAGGTTCAGCGGCTACGCCACCCTGCCCGGCTGGAGCTATGGCAACCAGTGGTGGCACGCCCATGACGCGCACGGCGCCTACATGGCCCGCGGCACCTATGGGCAAGCGATCTATATCGATCCCACGGCCGAAATGGTGATCGCCCGCTTCGCTTCGCATCCGCTGGCCGGCAATGTGAACCTGGATCCGACCTCGCTTCCGGCCTACCGGGCTATGGCCGAGCATTTGATGAGGGTGGGGCGGTAGAGGTTTGTCGATTCCCGCTAACGTCTGCAATGGGTCGGTAGTTGCGGAGTGAAAAGGCGTCAGAGTGATTACTGCCCGCGCCGGATATTTAGTCGAGATGGCAGGCGGTGACCATGAAGCGCAAACAAGCTGAAAGGGTATCCTGACTCAGCGCGAAAGACGGCATTTTGGCGAACGTGAAATATCGCGCTTAGTCATTTAAACTTCTTTGGGAGATCTTCATTGGATATAGAAAAAGAAACCATTAAAAAATAGAAAATATCCTCGGCCGTGAACTTACCGATGACGAACACGGGAATGTCGACAATTTTTTATCATTTACTGATTCCGATAAATTGGAAATTTCTGCCCTAGGAAAGAAAAGTCTTGTCTATGCAATTTCCTATATTATGCTTAGGCTCAAAGCCGGGGCTAGCCTGAGATCTTCCAAATCATATTATACGTCGGTAGTTGACGAAGGAATCCCCGCGCATGAGTGGATGGAAGAACTCGAATAGCCCCGAAGGCTACGCGTTGCCGGCGAGTCCTCGAATTACGGTGCCACGTGCAATTACCCCTTATTTGCCCTGCGTTGACAGTATCTTAGGAGGATATTGCACCTGTCGCCGTTACGCCAATTTAGACAGCTGACTCTTAATCAGCGGATCCTCGGCCTGAGCACGCACTCAAATGTTCGATGCATTGCAAGCCAACCCGCTTAACGGATACGAGCGGGTGGATAATCGAAAGCGGGGCCTCAACTGTGGAACGTCCGAACGCGATCATCTGGTTTGAGCGCTGCTACCTCGGCGCATTTGCCATCAAGCTCGTTTTGACAATCATAAACTGGCGCAGCGCAGATAGTGCGGGAGCGCAGGTTGGTATAACGATCGCGCTGCTTCTGTGGTTCGGCGTCATGTACCGTCACTCCAACGTATCCCGGTGGATCATCGTCACATTCGCCATCATCACGACAATCTGGACGTGTATCAGTGCAGCAGCAGGCGCCTATGGTTGGGTTATGGGCATTGTCCTGTTTGTGACAGTGATATTGAACCTGACGGCCGCTTTGCAGTTGATCAGCGCCAACGCTGAAGCTTGGTTTCAAAAACTCCCTGGCGACGAAAGTGCGTAGCGCACGCGCAGGCATCTCGGTGGCAGTGCACTTAATTGTCTATCGCCCCCGGTAACCGCGCCTCTAAGCCTGAGATAAGGTGCGCTGTCATCGGGATCTACCTGACCGTCAGTGCCCATTGCTGGCCTCCTCCGCGAGACGTTTCCGTCGCTCCAGCACGCTCAGATCCTGTTTGGCCCGCCGAATGTTGCGCCATTCTTCCGCCACGCTCAGCGATCTGATTCAGTAGACGCCGTTCACTTCCTCGGCGATGTCTTCATCGACGGTATCGAGCGCCGCCGCGCCCTCGCGCCCGGCCAGCCACGCACGGACGATTGCGCGACGGTGGCTGACCTTCCGCTCGGCAACGGCGAGCTGGTGTCCTTCGAACCCGATCGGATGGTCATGCTGTCCGGCGAGGGAAGACGAGCGGTAAAGCTCCAGGTCGGACCGCGGATCATCGCGAGCATGCGCCGAGCTGGCCAGGAAGAACAGCGATAGTGCCGCAAGTCCGTCGCGAACGCCTCGGTAAGAAAACTCCAGCCGCTTCATATATTCCCCTCTCGATCTGGCGCGGATCGACATTCCCGCCCTGTCGGAACGCGTCGGCCGCAAGCTCGGTTGGAGCTGACGGTGCGCTCAACCGCTAAAGGCGGAAAGTTCGGCGCGCACGGGGCACCGTAGTACCCCGTAATACCCAACCTCAAATCTCGGCCATAAGCGCTGACGGGGACACCCATAAGCTGAGAGCGTTCCCCAGAGTAAACTGGATTTAAATGTCACAGTGGGTGGAGCGCGCCATGGCTGTTGAGATCAAGACGATCGTAGATACTATACCCTATGGTATCGCCGTCCTGGATGCTGACCTCAACCTGTCACTCGCGAATTCAAGTCTCGTGGAGATGTTGAACGTCGGAAGCGACGAGCCTCCCTCAAGATTTCTCCAAAAGCTTCGAGATTCTTCGCCGCTTGTTGGCACTGATTCCAGTGCATCAGACGATCCATACATAACCTGGCATAAAAATCTTCTCGCCGGTCAGGAATTTGAAGACAGGCTGGCGCTTGAAGATGGGCGGGTGATGACCGCAAACTATCGACCGCTGCCAAACAAAGGCTGGCTGATTCTGGTCGACGATTCTGATGCGCGCGTAGATGCAAGGGCCGTCATCGCCTTGCAGCATCAGCGCATGAACGCAGCGCTGGGAAACATGCCCCATGGTGTATGCATGTTCGACGCAAAAACGAACCTGATCCTGTGCAATGCGGCCTATGCCCGACTCTACGACCTGCCGCCGTCCCTGACGCTTTCCGGCACCCCTCTCTCCGCGATCCTGGAATATCGCAAATCGGTCGGCAACGCCCCCCAGGACATGTCGACCTATTTCGATGTCAAGGTCGAAGCAGCCGTTCGGGGCGCCGTCGCCGCCACCGAGATCAGGCTTGCGGATGGCAGAACGATCCGGATCAATCATAATCCCCTGCCGGAGGGAGGCTATGTTGCGACGCATGAAGACATTACGCCGTCCGTGCGCGCCGCGGAGCAGATCACGTTCATGGCGCGTCATGATCCCCTGACCGGCCTTTGCAACCGTACCCTCCTTCGCGAAAAGCTCGAACATGAAATGACATTCTCGCGATCCAAGCGACCGATTGCCGTCGCCTGCATCGATCTGGATCATTTCAAGGACGTCAATGACACGCTCGGCCATCCAGTCGGCGATCAACTGCTCAGGGCGGTTACCGACCGCATTCAAGCCTGTGTGCGTTCTGCCGACACTCTGGCCCGGTTCGGCGGCGATGAATTTGTCGTCCTGATGGCTGATACGTCGTCCCGATCAGAAGCCAGCGTGGTAGCCGGTCGAATCATCGACGCTGTAGCGCTGCCCTTTGACCTCGGCGGACACCGTGTCGAAATAGGCGCGAGCATTGGCCTGGCACTATCACCCGTCGACGGGACTACGGCAGACGCGTTGATCAGTCATGCTGACCTGGCGCTTTATCGTGCAAAGGCTGACGGTCGCGGTGTCTTCCGCTTCTTCGAAAGTGACATGGACGTCAAGAAGCAGGAGCGACGGCGCCTGGAAATGGAATTGCGGCAGGCCATCCGCCTGGAGCAGTTCGAAGTCTATTATCAGCCGGAGATAGATGTCCCGACCGAGACCCTTTTGGGGTTTGAAGCGCTGCTGCGTTGGCATCATCCCGAACGCGGCCTGGTTGCTCCCAATGACTTCCTTCCTCTGGCCGAGGAAACCGGCTTGATCGTCCCGATCGGCGAATGGGTCATGAGACAAGCCTGTCGCGACGCGGCCACCTGGCCAGGCAACCTCAAGGTTGCGGTCAATGTTTCAGGCGCGCAATTCAAAAGCCGGGCATTGGCGCACACCGTGATATCCGCCCTGGCCGAGTCCGGCTTGAACCCCGCACGCCTGGAATTCGAAATCACCGAATCCGTTTTGCTGGCCGATACGGAATTTGCCCTGGCGACATTGCATCACATAAAATCACTGGGCGTCCAGATTGCCATGGACGATTTTGGTACCGGCTATTCCTCTCTCAGCTATTTGCGCCTGTTTCCCTTCGACAAAATCAAGATCGACCAATCCTTCGTCAACGAATTGTCTCTCAATGGCGATGCGGCGGCGATCGTGCGCGCGGTGATCGCACTGGGCGCGAGTCTCGGTATCACCACCATAGCCGAGGGTGTCGAGACGGAAGCGCAAATGAGAGCGCTGATTGCTGAAGGTTGCAACGAAGCTCAGGGATATCTGATTGGACGCCCCGTGCCGGCAAGCGAACTCAAGCGCTTTTTCCCTCGCAGCAACATTATCCGATTGCCCAATACCAAACGGCGCAAGGCCTGACTTCGAGCTGCTGCCCGTTCCTGGACAACCGGGCTGGACGTCATCCGCGCCGACCGCACATGTACAATGTTCTGTACAGATAGGAAATGTCAGTGACCCCTCATGACATTCCCAACAGCGGCGGAGACAAATGACCGCCGTCCCCACCTGCCTCGCCCCATGCTGTGGCTGCGATAGCCCCCCGATAGGCATGACATAATTATCCAACGGGCGGGCGCGGTTTTCCGCACATTCCCCTCGTTGTTGCCCCTTTCGGCACCCGAAGGCCGCGCCGAATTATGTCACACGTCCAACATATCCGCCGCGAACGCGCCCCCGCGATTCAACCCGTGCCTGAAATCGCCCATAGCGACACCCGCGATCCGTCCAAATCGGTGCGCGCCGTTCTTTGACATGACTGGAATTCGGTCGGCACAGTGCGCTGGACTGCGGTTACGGTAACTGGCGCAAATGCCCCCAAAAGTCGAAGGTGCAAACCCAGGTCCGACTGGCAGCGGAATGCGGTTTATGATAGAGTCTGGACGTGAGATTGTCCGCCCAACAGTTCGCCGGCCGCGAATCTTATCGCGCTGCAAGTGCCATCCTGTTGCTTTTGTCCTTCGTTTTTCCGTTGGCCCTGGCGTTCGCCGGGGTGTCCAGTCTGGTCAGTTTCGCAATAGGCTTTCCCGCCTGCATCGTGCTGGTGGTCGTTACCTTTCACAGGCTGCGAGATGCCTCTATCTCGGCGGGCTGGCTCATCCCGATGATCGTGATCATCAATGTCGGCCCGTTTTGGCAGGGTCCTGACTCAACCAGGGTCTATTTGAGCAGCGTGATTGCTTTTTTAATTCCAGTCGCAATCGGCTGGTGGGCACCGTCCAGAAGCGGCGCGACACCCGCGAGAGCGGGATGATGCAGCTTTAACGACAGTTACGGTGAGTTACGGTGCCAGTGCACTTAACTACCGCCCCAGGGAGTTACGGTGCCAGTGCACTTAACTACCGCCCCAGGCGTCTTGATCGTAGCGATGCGCGTGTTACCGTCCCGGAATGTTCGGGAACGATAATTTCGAGCGCGTACGTCAGATTTTCGCGGATCAGTTCGAACCCGATGGCGCGGGGTTTTTGTATCGCAAGAGTTTGAAACGTGCACCGATCCGGGTGACCGACGCCGAGCGCGACGGTTTCATCCGCACGTTCAACCGTCGGTTGCGCTACGCGGCCTGGTCGATCTTGCCGACTACGATCCTGTTGATCCTGCTGTTGGCGTTGTTCGTGCCCGACATGGATGGCGTCTCCGGTCAGGTCGCCCTGTGGGCGGGAATAGGGCTCATTCTGGCGCCCTTCCTTCTGGTCTATCGTTGGGCCTGGAATGCACCATCACGCGAGCTTGAACGCCGAACGCCGGTCGGGAAGGAGAGGAATCGGGAGGAAATGCGGCAGGTCATGTTCGCCCGAATGACCTATGGACAACTGGGCTCTGTGGTGGCCGTCGCCTTCGTCCTGGTGCTGCGCGTATCGAGCAGGAATGACGTGCTTCACGGATGGGGCATGCTGTGGCTGGTCCTTGCGGCAGCGTTGACCATAGGCGCCGGCATTCAGGCATTTCGCAAATGGCGCCGGGAACGCGAGAGATAGGGTAAATCCCGGGAATCTCAGACGACTGTTTTTCGCCCGCGTCGACCACACCGACCTATATTATGGACATTTCCGGGATGGCACATACTCATGGAGTGAAGGTCGGTTTGATAGCGGCGGCAGGCATGCTTTGCGCAAGCTGCGCCTCCACAACGCACCGACAAGCCGCGAACCTTCCGCTTTTCGATCAGGCTGTTCCTTTTTGCGAGATGATGAACAACCGGCAATCGTATCTGGGCCGCGAGATCCTGGTCCGGGCATTCTGGGTCTCGAACAATCATGGCAGCCAGATCTTCGACGATGACGGGAATTGTCCGAGACAAGCCATATGGCTTCGCGGCTCGGCGGATCGGCCAGATGACCAGCGGGCGGCCAGGATAGTCTCTCGCCAGCTGCGCCGCGAGCATTATCCGGAGGTTGTGCTGAGCGGAAGTCTCCGGAAAAAAAGCCGTTGCTCCCAGGACGGAGTCGATGGCTGCTTCGAGTATTTTTTTGGCGACGTTCGGATCATCGCGGCAAGAGGCGGTCGCGCGTTTCACATTCTCTGAGCCCGTTGCGGTGACCAGCGCAACTGTCCAAAAACTCCATCAGCTTATCGGAATCTCCTGCAGAGGAAATTTTTGCATTTGTGATTCCCCAATCACGGAGAAATCATCGGTACCGTCATGTAGCCCGTGAGAAGCGATGAAGCTCTTGCCGCGAGGAAAGCTAAATCGCAAACCAACCTCACTGGGACGCGAGCGCTGCTTCGCGTTCATATCCTCACGTTTGAGGATCGAGGTGCCGGTTACGGGAAGCCCCGAAAATTGCCCCCAGAAAGAAGTCGCAAACTCTCCAATATGAGAAATAGCGAACAACTCGCTGTCATCGGCGAGTGTACCTATATTTTTTCTTTCAGCTGAAGCTTCATCCCAAACGATCACGCTGTTTAAGGAAGAATCACTCCCCACACCCAAAATCGTACCATCTGTAAAATAGATTGCAAATGGACCTGCAGTCAGAGAAAAGGCCATCCTGTCCTTAATGCCACATTCGCTCCCAACCTGGGATGGGGGCCACCAGCTGTATCTGACAAGTTTGGCAACGATCTTGCCATTAAGCTCTATAAGCAAATCCTTCGCCGCTGACGGAACGGATACTATAGAATTTTCATCCATTTAAATGGCCCATTTTCTGAGCAGATTGGATGAGCCGATCGGTCACCCCGGGGGGGGTGACCGCGCTCCCGACACGGCCTGTACAAGTTTCGCTGAAATATCGCGAAAATGCTCCGCCCGCCGACAACCGAGCTCTAAATGCTTATGTCGTCATCATTCCAGCGGCTGACCCGGACCGGGATCTTTTGACCTGGCTCGACCGTGTAGAATTCCGCCCATGAGGAAGTATATTCTACTTTGCCTTCGTGCCACTTCGCGTCGGGCGTCTGATAGCGCACGGTCACCTCTGCAGTGCCATCGATATCTCCGCCGTGCCGTTTCGCCGGGTTACGCTTGATTTCGAGGAACGCATCTTCCCCGCTGCAATCGCGCTTCAACACGATCGTCTGGTGCCTCGCCCGTTTATAGTCACACAACCAGTCGACGGATTTTACCTCAGCCATCTGAAAATGCGTTGTCAGCCCATTGAAGATTGTGAACGTGATCCAAAGCAGGATGAAACCTACGACCATTGCGCCGCACACTCTCCAACTCGGCAAAAATATTATTGTCATGAACGCCCCCGCCATCAATCAGCGCAGGCATAGGCTCCTCACCCTACCAGGTAATTAAGCTCTGCCGTCCTCATAGCTGGCGCGCGACGTCCGTCACACGGTTCCAAAAACCCGGCCCTCGCCCCTACGCCCCTAAGGGTTGGTCCTGATCAGCCTCTCGATCAGGTCACCGGGCGGCGGAAACTCGGGGAAGTCCATCATCACCGTGCCATAATAGCCCTTGGGGTGCTTGCCCAGATAATCGACAAGGCGCGCGTTGATCCCGTCGTTCCCGCCGACGCCCTTGGCCATATCATCGGGGTTGAAGATTCCCGGATCGCCCGAGCCGCTGGTGAAGTTGATGAACCATTTCGACGGATCATTGTTGCCGACCGCGCGCGCTGCGTCGAGACAGGGCTCGACCATTTTCCATTTGTTGTCGACCTTGCCGGCTTTGTCCAAGGGGCCGCCAAATTTGTACATGTCCTGGATCTCTACCGCGACGCCGGGCAACTGGATCGTCCCGCTGGCGTCGTCGGGCCATTGCTTGACCGGCAGCGCGATGCCCGGCCCCTGATGATAGCGCGTGACGAGGATGATCTTGCTGCGTGCGTCCTTGACCGTCGGAATGGTCGAGCCGGTCGATATCTTGCTGTGCCGCGCCAGGATCCCGGCCATGAGGGTCGTGAAAACCTGGTCGTCGACCGGCGTGCCACCCAGAAGCTTCACGATCGCATCCCAGGTCAGGTCCAGGATCGAATCGAGGAAATGGGTGTTGCGGCTGACCATCATGACGATCGTCTCGTCGGGGTTCTGCTCCAGGAAAGCCTCGCACGTGGGAATGATGTCCCTTTCCAGATAATAATCGGTCGGCGCGAGACCGTGATAGATCCGCATATCCTGGCCGCCGATATCCGAGAGAAGCTCGACCCGGACGTCGAGAAAGCGGATGCCGGCGTTGAGCTGATGGCGCAGATCCATCGACTGGCATTGTGCGTTGCCGTCTTCGCTCCAGGTTCCGGTGTCATGCGTGCCCGGAAGGGTGATCTGGTTGATCTTGTACGGGTCCAGCCCCGGGTTGTCGGTCATCCAGCGCGCGGTCGCCTGCTGGTCGATGATCGACACCATCACCATCCCATAATTATAGGTCTTCTGGATCTCGGCGTCGCGCCGCGTCGTGAAGGTCACGCCGATCGCGCCTTCATAGGGCGGCGGGCTCGTGTCGGTTACCGCCACCGATAGCGGCGTGTCGACATCGTAATAGGCGTATTTCTGGTTGATGGTGAAGCTGAAAGCCTGCCCGTTCTCCAGCGTCAGCGTGACCGGCAGCAGGATCGTCCCGCTATGCGCATAGAGTTCGACATAGCGGTCGAACCACGCATTCGGCGCGATGTCCAGCGGCCCCCAACAGGTCACGACATCGTCGACCTGATCTATCTCCCAGGAGATATCACCGTTGAATCCGGTTTGCTCGACCTCCTTGTGGACGTAGCTGATCGAACCGGCGACGATCCTGAAGGGCGTGTGGTTGACGATCTGAAGGCCGGTATGGAAGGTCATCATGCGCCTCGCTCGCTAGTGGATCGAAAGACCGGCCAGCCACTCGGCCATGGGTCCGCCGGTTTGTTATCCAGCCGAAACGATGGAATCCATACCACTTTGGTTATAAATCATATTTTCCTTGGGAATGACCCGAGACGAGCGCCGCGCGAACGGCAATGAGGAGGGTGCAGGCGATGGACTATGCGGCCTATGAGGCGCTGTTCAACACGGGTGACGACCAGGCGCTGGTCAAGCGATTTTTCTGCAAGGACGTGCGCTTCACGGGCGGCACGCGCGACTATCACGGCAGCGATCAGCTGCTCGCCTTCCTCGAATGGGCGCATGACGGCGTTCGCGAGGTGATGCGCCCGCAGCTGGTATTGCAAGGCGCCGATCACCTCTTCGCCGAGGTGGACATGGATTTCCACGCGACCAGCGAGCGCGCCGATTTCCCCTTCGGGCATCTCCACCCCGGAGACAGCGTGACGGTCAAGTTCTTCGTCACCTACCGGCTCCAGGGCGGCAAGGTGGCGGAACTCAAATCCATGATGTGGCCGCCGGGGAAAGGCGTCACCCGCCTCCCCCTGCTCGGCGCGCATCCGAGCCAGATCGCCGCGTTCCACGCCTATGTCGCGGCCTTCAGCAACGCGGATTGCGCGCGGTTCCGGCGCTTCTATGCCGATGATGTCGTGCTCACCCTCAATCCGCAGATCCCGCCGCTCCACGGGCCGGATGCGATTGTCGGTTTCTATGGACCGATGTTCGAGACGGTGCGCGAACGCCTCACGATCCATTCGGTCGAGGCCAGCGACACAGCGATCACGCTCGACGCGACGATGTGCTTCACCGCCATCGCCGACGCGCCGGCCTTCATACTCCGCCCGATGCGGCAGGGTGACCGGATCGAGGGGCGTGTGTTCGTCGATTACGCCCTGCGCGACGGGCTGATCGAACGAATCTCGGTGCGCCGCCAGGGCGAGCTGGTGTTCCATGGTGGGGATACGACCTGACCCCGAATGCGCCCGCGGCCTGAAGCGACTACCTGCATCGTTCCTTCCGCCTTGGCCGCCGCAACGCGGTAAGCCATGGCGCGGTGCAACAATTTCCGGCGTCCGACGTTGGTGCGCCGCCCGAACGGGCTCGTGCACCGCCAATAGCGGGCAGCGCAGTTCGCGGCCGATTCTTGTCTAAGTGACGGGAGTTCAAGATGAACATCTTGCGTTGTGTTGCGTTGCTCGCGGCGATGCTGTCCCTTGTCCCGCCCGCTACGGCCAAACCACCCGAGCCGACAGACGCCCGTGTGTCGACACTGGTTCCGGCGGGATTCCAGGCGCACGACGCGCAATTGTCGCAGGTCCGGATCCACTATTGGATCGGCGGCTCCGGTCCGCCGCTGCTTCTGCTCCACGGCTGGCCGGAGACCTCACTTGAATGGCGCGAAGTGGCGCCGCTCCTCGCGCGGCGCTTTACCGTTATCGTGCCGGACCTTCGCGGCATGGGCGATTCAAGCCTCGAGCCATCCGGCTATGACAAGAAGACGCTGGCGCAGGACATGCACGAGCTGATGGGCAAGCTCGGCTTCGCGCATGCAACGCTGGTCGGGCATGATTGGGGCGGCCCGGTCGCCTATGCCTATGCGGCGCAATTCCGCGACGCGGTCGACAAGCTCGTCATGATCGAGGGGGCGCCGTTCGGCCCCTGGATGGCGCGCACCAACCTCGCATGGTTCTTCGATTTTTTCCGCATCCCCGGCTATGCGGAGCGGATCGTGACCGGCCGCGAGCGCGAATTCCTCCGCTGGTTCTACGAGACCCCCAGCTATCACGTCGTGCCGGAAGCCTTCGATCCGGCGACGGTCCAAGCCTATTTGCGAGCCTATGCGCGCAAGGACCGGATGCAGGCCACCTATGGTCTCTATCGCGCAATCGACCAGGACGTCCGCGACAATAGCGCGTTCACGCGGCAGCCGCTGACCATTCCGGTGCTGGCGATCGGCGCCGAAACGGGTGCCGGCGAAGTGACCTTCGACAGTGCACGCCACGCGGCGAGCAACGTCACGACCATGATGTTCCGCAACACGGGGCATTTCATCCCGGAAGAGCGGCCGCAGCTGCTGGCGGAGCAGATCCTCGCCTTCATCGACGGCAAGCGCGTGCCGGCGGAGGTGCATCCCTGATCGTGGAATTATGGCGCCGCCCGACCGCACATGTACAATGTTCTGTACAGATAGGAAATGTCAGTGACCCCTCATGACATTCCCAACAGCTGCGGAGAGGACGATCGCTGCCCCGCCTCATGCTGTGACTGCGATGACCCCCCATTGGGCATGACATAATTATCCAACAGGCACGCGCGGTTTTCCGCCTATTCCCCTCGTACCAGCCCTTCCAGACCCCGAAATCCGCGCCGAATTATGTCACACGTCCAACATTTTCGCTGCGAACGCGCCCCCTCGATTCAACCCGTGCCTGAAACCCGCCATAGCGACATCCGCGAACCGTCCAAAGCGGTGCGCGCCGTTCTTTCGCATGACTGGAATTCTCGCTGCGCTCTCGGTCGAGAACATTATCGCCACGGTGCGCTCGTCGCGCGCCGCAGCACTCAGCGCAACGCAGCCCCCGTGATCGCGTTCGCAATCCCCGTGCGCATCGCCTTGGCATAATAGTCGCTGTTGTACGGGCATGGCCGGCTGGCGAGGCCGTCGGCGCGCGGCAGGGCGGTCTTCAGCCAGGTGTAGCGGTCGCACATTCCCCAGACCAGAATGTCCACCAGCGACGGATAGCTCAGCATCAGCTCGAGATAGGCCTTGGCATAATCCGCGGCGGCCCGGTCCCGCACATAGATGTCAGCCGGGAGATTATTGTCGCGCACATCAAGCTCGGTGACCACGAGCCCATAGCCCATCCCAACCACTTCATCGAGAAAGGCCCGCCATGCAATGCTCTGCGCGGCGGCATCGCGCGCCACATTGGTGGTCTGGGCGACGATATGCGACTGGATCCCGAGCGCATGGACCGGGACGCCCCGCGTGCGGAATCCGTGGAGCAACGCGAGCACGCCGGCGCGATGTTTTTCCTGGCGCGGTTCCCAGCTCATATAATCGTTATAGACCAGCTTGGCTTGCGGCGCCGCCGTGTGCGCGGTGCGGAAGGCGAGGTCCAGCGCCGCGGTCGCGCCGCCCATCGCCCGGGAGAGCGCGGTCGAATACAGGCTTCCGTCGGCGGGATTCACCGCCTCGTTGACGACATCCCATTCCTTGATGCTCGCGATATAGCGGGTGCAGACGGTGTTGATATGGTCGGTCAGGATCTTCGCCGCGGCAGTGGCGGGGCTGGTGCCGTAATTATAGGTCTCCATCCAGGACGGCATATATTGCGGCTGGTGCCACAACAAAGTGTGACCGCGCACCGCCAGCCCCTTCGATATCGCCCAGGCGAGCATCGGGTCGAACCGGCTGAAGTCGTAGTTGATCGGGTCGGGCCGGATGACCTGCGCCTTCAGCTCATTTTCGGGCACGATCAGCCCGCACTCGGCCAGGACCAGCGCCGCATAAGCGGGGTTGGTGAAGCTTGCCTGGTCGGCGCTGGCCAGAGCCCAGCGAACGCTGGATCCAAACCGGATGCGCTTGGTTTGCGCGATCAGGGTCAGGGACGGCCCGGGGGCGAGCGGGGCCGCGCTTGCGCGCCCCGATCCCGCAAAAGCGCTCAATGCCAGCCCCGCCCCCATGGCGAGGGACTCGCGGCGCGAAATTTCTGCCATAATACTCTCTCTGGAATAACAGTAACGCGGACAATTCAGGCAGGCCGTGCCGAATTAACGCCGAAACGTAATAATTATTACGCTTATGCCGGTCACCTTGGCGAGCATGTACAAATCTCACCGGCGACTCTGCCGAGTTACAATACCAAAGATATATTGTACGTAACATCGTAGTTTTGCGTATATCGGCTATTTTACGCGTCGCCCTGGCCCGTTTATGGCACAAATTGACGAAGCTACTGTGGGTCGAGTTACGGCGCCGGCGCCCTTAACGCCCAATCAGGTAGCTACGACACTGTGTCAGCTCCTCCCGGTTTACGTCCTTGCCGTGGAGGCTGAGGTGTCGCGTTCAGCAAACGGCAACCTGAAAGGCGGAAAAACAGTCATTGGACCCGACGCTCCAAGGCCGGCCTCAAACGACAGGAAAGCAAGGAACCAGGCGATGCACATCCGGCCCAGGCACTTTCTGACTATTGCAGGCGGAGCAGCGGCGGCGCTCGTGATGGCGGGCTCGCCGCTTGCCGCGCGCGGAGCGGGCCAGACGTCCATCGACGTGGATCCGCATGCCGATGGGCATCCCGCCCTCCTTCTGCGCGTGGCCGCGCAGGATTGGCCACCGGCACACCCCTTTCCCGGCTTCATCCGTGCCCGCGCAGTGGCGAATTATCAGGCGCTGATGCGCGGCACCAGGCGGCTCGAGGATCTCGATGGGATCGAGCGGCGTGAGGTTGCCGAACTTCAGCGCGAGATACGCGCCATGGACATCAACCCGGGCACCTCGCGCGAGCAGTGCATTGCCGAGCAGACCGCGGCGCGCGGCGGCCAACTGACCGATCTCGCCGCGCGCATCGTCGATCTCGCCTGCAGCCAGCGCTGAGCACCGGCTCTCGGCATCGCCCTCCCCCGATCCCCAAAAGCGCTTGACTGAATGAGGCCGCCCCTCAACGATCGCCAGCAAGCCGGGGGAGAGAAACAATGCCGCTGCTGCCGATGCTGTTCGCGCCCCTGCTGGCGCAGGTCACCCCGCTCGACAGCTTTCCGCCCGGCTGGGCGCTGGCGAGAGCGCCCTATGGCTGCGTGATCGTCCGCCAATATCCCGATGCGCTGCTGCTGATCGCCGATGTCCCCGCGCACGGCGTGGTCGACGTGACGATCGCGAGCGAGAAGATGCTGTGGGTCAAGCCCGATATCAGCGTGCCGCTCACCCTGGCGCTGGTCTCGAACCAGAAGATCGACCTGGTCTGGGACGATCTCGATTGTCGCGGCGCCGTCGGAGCGGGGCATAATGGCTGCCTGATGCGGCTCAAGGGCGAGGCCTTGATCGACGGCATGGCGACCAGCGAGACCCTCGCGCTGGTCAAGGACGAGAAGCTTATCGTCGCACTGCCCCTGACTGGAGCCGGCCCGGCGATGAAGGCGCTCAAGGCCTGCGCGGCTGAAGGCGCGGGCGCCTCGGGCCGCCCCTAAAGCTCGTCGCGCTGCAGATGGATGCGCCGCGTGCCCCCGGCGCGCGCAATGGCCGCCTGTACATCCGCCCGGGCCTTCAGCGCCGGCATCTGCGCATAGACCGGGTCCGGCCGCGCGACCGGCGGCGCGTCATAGTCGCTGAGCTGCAGCAGCGCCCCGGTCCGCCGCTCCGGATCATCCAGGCGGCGGATAAAGGCGGCGGCCGCGCCATCGAGATCGCCCGAGCACAACAGCAGATCGCTCAGCGCCTCGCCATGGTCGGCCTCATGCGCCTTGGCAAAGGCGAGATCGGCGGCAAGCGCATCCTTGCGGCCCGCCAGCGCATTCGCGCAGCCCCGGGCATAGCGCATCTCCATCTCGCCATAAGGGCTCACCGCGCGCGGCGGGCCATCGAACACCGCCAGCGTCGCAAGCGCCTCTTGCGGCTTGCCGAAATGGATCTGCGCTTCGGCAAGGTTGATCATCTGGCTGACATTGAGCTGGCCCAGTTCCTTGGCCTCCGCGCCCGAGCGCAACGCCGCGATCGCCTCGTCATAATGGCCGAGCATCGCCTGGGTGGAGGCGACCCCGTTCCACCACCAGTTGAGCTCTTCGTCCTGGTCCTTGAAGGCGCCCTTCTGCGCGATGGATGGGCGGGCGGCCTCAAGTGCGTCAAGCGCCTCTTGCGGCCTTCCCAACCGCCGCAACTGTTCGGCGACCTGAACGATCGCCTCGAGCTGGTCGGGATGTTGCCGCATCAGGTCGCGTGCCCTGGCAAGGCTGCGCTCCACGCCGGCCCGCACATCGAAATCGGCGGCCAGCATCGGCCTGAACCGCGGATCGAAGCTCAGCTCATTGGCGATCCTCGCATCGTCGATATCGTGGATCAGCGCTGCCGCACCGGCCTTGTCGCCGGCATCATAGAGTATCCCGGCATAATCCTGACGGAAGCTGTCGATGGAATTGAAAGGATTGTCGGGCCGGTAACTCGCAGTCAGCACCTTCAGCAGCCGCCGGCGCAGATCGTCCCGATGCTGCGCCTTCAGCTTGGACGAGAGCTGGTACATCCATTGAATCCGCACCCCATTGAGCGCGGCGCCGCGCCCCTGGGTCATCGCTTCGACGGTCGTCAGGGCCGGTTCGAACTGGTCCCTCTCCAGCTCGATCGCAAAGCGGAAGCGCCAGACCCAGTCTGTTGCATCCTCGCTCGCCGTGCTGTCCAGGGCATAGCGATATGCCAGATCGTCCTTCCCCGTCTTCGACGCGCAAGTGACTGCGAGATCATAGCCCATCGCCCGGATCTCGGCCGATACGCCCTTGGGCGCCTTCAGGCGCGGTGCGACCAGCTTCAGGACGGTTGCGCAATCGTCATGGTCATAGGCATCGCCAATCTTCCGCCAGATATCGAGCTCGCTCTTGGCCTGCTCCGAAGAGTCAGGCCGGGCCATCGCGACCCCGGCCAATCCGGAGATGCCGAGCGCGAAAAGGGACAGCAACAGGCTCTTGCGAAGTGCGGACGGCATCGATTCCCCCCAATCGGCTATGACAAGCCACATGGTGCGCCAAAATCCCGCGCGAGCCAATCGTTGAGGGGGGGCCGGCAGGTTCGATCGATTCAACTCGACTTGGCCGCGGGCACCATCATCCCCCCAGATAGCCGTTGCGGACGAGGAACGCCCGCAGCGCCTCGGGGTAATTTTTATAGGTCACGACCCACACCGCCGGGCACTGCCCGCCCCCGATCATCGTCACACGACAACCAGGCGGAAGCCGCCAATGGTCGTCGCGATCATAATGTCTGAGCATCTCTGCCCAGGCCGGCGCAAATCTGCCAATGCGAGCGGACGACGCAACATAGCCGGCACAGGGCCCGTTCCGTGCCCACTTGCTGCTGATGCAGGCAACCCTTGCCCTGGCGGCATCCTTCGCGAACAAAGATCGGAATGCGGGGCGCTTCGAAACATCGACCACGCCCGCGCCCGTCACATTGAGTACCCTCGGCGGCGGATAGCTGCCCGCATAGCTCGAAAAGGCGTAGAGAAACTTCCCGTCGGTGCGGAGGAGATCGGCAACACCGTCACGATCGAGATCGGTCGGAAAGCCCTTGAGATACTCGCCGTCCCAATTGCCGAGCGGCACCACATCGAGACGCCCATTCTCGGCCGTCACAGCCGTCATCTCGTTGCAGCAATGTGCCCCGCCAGTGTAGATCTCGAACAGCACACCCGGCCTCCCCGGCCCGAAATTGCCGAAACTGAGTTGATGTGGATGGCCGCGCGAGACGGGACCGCCCCGCACCTCGACTGGTTTGGCGCCGGGCGCCTCAACGACGACCCTGGCTTCGATGAACCCCTTGGAATCAGCGTCAGGCACGCCTTTGATCGTTACCGTCAGGTCACCGAAGTGATAGACCCGCTTTGGGGCCTTATCCATTGACCACAGCACCGAAGTCCCAGCCGAAACCACGCGAACGCGTTGTGGCCTGGCACGCGCATCGCCGGGACCGGGCGCCAGCAAGGCACAAGCGATCGAGATCGGGCCTGACAACAGCAGCCTCCGCAGTGTCGCGCCGTCGCCCCGGCGCGAAGTCGAACCCGTCTGTCGCTGCGTCGGCATGTGAGCCCCTTTTTTGCGGTGCCAGTTCGCTTACGCCCAAAATACCGGGCGACCACGAAGCTTTGGTAGTCCCGCCGACCAGCCCCTATCTCCCCGCCAGCGGCCGCACCACCGTCACCAGGTTCACCAGCAGCTTCCCCGGCTCCTCCTCATACACCATATGCGCCGAATCCCCGAACCAGATCAGCCGCTTCGACGGCGCCCGAAGGGGCGCGAACCATTCGGCCACCAAGGCAGATGACGTCCGCCGATCATGCCGCCCCAACGCGCGCCTGATTCAAACGCCGGCTCGGAGCGCCTAAAGCGGCACCATGCCGAACGCCCGCGTCCAGCGTATTTCTCGTCGCCGCTCAATCCTCCACCGCGATCGGGATCGCCAGGCTCCGCTTGCCCACGCCAAGCGCCACATTGGTCGTGAACCGCCGCACATTGGGGTTCTCCGCCAGCAGCCGGCTCATCAGCGCGTCATAGGCCTCGATGTCGGGCGCGGTGACGACCAGGATGAAATCCGCTGTCCCGGTCACGTAAAAAATCTCCTGGATGCCTTCTTCAGCCGCCATCCATTGCCGCAATCGCCCGATCAGTTCCGGCCGCTCACGCTCGATCTCGAGCGCGACGATGAAGAAGGCCGGCTTCCCCACCCGCGCCGGATCGACCACCGCGACCTCGGCCAGGATCACCCCGTCCTGCCGCAGCCGCTTCAACCGCCGCAGCACCGCCGATGCCGAGAGGCCGACGCGTTCCGCCAGCACATCGGCGCTCAGGCCGTTTTGCCCCTGCACGATCTGCAGCAGCTTGCGATCGAATCGATCGAGATCAGTCTTCGCCATGATCCGTCATCTATAGCGATATTGCGCCGGATTCCCGCAATCATCGGCCTCTCTTCGCCGAATTCCGGCGAGCTCTGCGCCTATCCTTTGGCCATGCCCTACCCCACCGCCACCGGCATCGCCGCCACCCGAGACGTGATCGACCCCGCCTTTCTCGACACGCCGCTGCGCCGTGCTACCTCGCTCGACCAGGCGATTGGCGCAACCGTCCAGTTCAAGGACGAGACCGCCACGCCGATCCGCTCCTTCAAGGGCCGCGGCGCCTGCGCCTTCGTCGCCGGGCTGGCGAGCGCGGACCATCTCGTGTGCGGATCGGCCGGCAATTTCGGCCAGGGCCTCGCCTGGGCCGCGCGCCGTCGCGCCATCCCGCTCACCGTCTTCGCAGCGACCAGTGCCGCGGCCTGCAAGGTCATCGCCATGCGAGGCCTCGGTGCCGATGTCAGGCTGGCCGGCCATGATTATGACGCGGCCAAGCAGGCGGCCGAGGACCATGCGCGCGAAGCCGGCCACCTCTATGTGGAAGACGGCGCGGTCCGCTCGATCGCAGAGGGCGCCGGGTCGATCGGTGTCGAGCTGTCGCGCGATGCCGACGCGTTCGATCACATCCTGCTGCCGCTCGGCAACGGCGCCCTTGTCGCCGGCGTCGGCGCCTGGTTCCGCTACGCCGCGCCCGGGGTGCGGATCATCGCAGTCGCCGCCGCCGGCGCACCGGCCATGGCCGAGGCGGTCCTGACCGGCACCCCGACGCCGGGAAAGCGCGCCGACACCATCGCGGACGGCATCGCGGTGCGCGTGCCCATCCCCTATGCCGTCAAATGCGTCCGCCGCGTCATCGACGATGTGGTGCTGGTCGACGATCACGCCATCCGCGCCGCCATGGCGTTGGTCGCCGAGCATCTCGGCCTCATCGTCGAGCCAGCCGGCGCCGCCGGCCTCGCCGCGCTGATCGCCCAGCCCGATCGATGGCGTGGGCAGAAAGTCATGATCCCGCTCTGCGGCGCCAACCTCGACACCCCAATCCCGCCATCAGCCTGAGGAACCAGCATGATCGACCATCTCGAACTGAAGACCCGCGACCTCTTCGAAAGCACGCGCTTCTACGCGGATCTGCTCGCCCCGCTCGGCTACACCCTCAGGGTGGACGGCCCGGCCAAGGGCTTTGGCGATGGCTTGTCGCTCGATCTCTTCCTGGTCGAAGGCGAGCCGTCGGCCAACGTGCACTTCGCCTTCCGCGCACCCGATCGCCCCACGGTCGACCGGATCTACGCGCTCGGTGAGCAGGCAGGCCATACGCTCGACCGCGCCCCTGCCATCGCCCCGCACATCCACCCCGATTATTATGCCGGCTATCTCCGCGATCCAGACGATCGCCTCGTCGAATTCGTCTGTCACGCGCCGGCATGAAAGCCTCAACCGGATAAGGCGATTTTAAGCCCTTCGCGCCTACACTGCGCCGAATATTCTGGAGAGGTTTTGCGAATGTTCGGACGCAAAGGATTGAAGCCCGGCGAAGTCGCGAGCGCACCTCGCTCGCTCAACACGCCCCCGTCGCGGCCGGCGTCGGCCGGCAACGGGGTTCCGGCACCTCTATGCTCGGCAGCCAATTATCTCGGCTGTGTCTCGCCCGGGGGGGCGCCCGTCTTCATCGAAGAGCTGTCGGGAATGACGCCATGCCAGGGGCCGCAGGGCGCCATGGGCCTCTGCTTCCTGTTCCGGGGCGGCAAGGCGTATTTCTTCCCCAGCTTCGCATCGATCTGGGTCGATGGCGAAGCCGGGCCCCGCGCGCACATCCCGACCGAGATAATCGCCGATCGCGTACCCGGCTATCTACCGGCTTTCCAAGCTCTCATCACCGCTGTCGAAGGCCAGTTGAGCATGATCCGGCAGGCAATGGTCAGCTAACCCGGCCGCCGACCCCATTCACATCACCGTCGCATAACGACGCTACCGGGCGCGCATCTGCTGATGTGACCATAGCCCCGGAGGCGTCTTGATATGACCCGCAAAAGGATACGGTCCACCCTGACCGCCCTCTCCCTGCTGCTGCTGGGCCTCACCGCCGCCACCGCGCAGCAGGAAAGCAGCGAGCCGATCGAGAACGCACAGTTCATGGATATCCTCCCCCTCGACGGTGAGCTGTTCCACGTCCAGGGCGTCGATCTCGACAGCCGCCACATCTGGATCACCTCGGTCGATCTCGCGAGCCGCAAAGGCTATCTCCATGAATTCGACCGCCGCACCGGCAAGGTGCTGCGGCGCCTGGAGCTGACCGACGGCCCCCGCTATCATCCGGGCGGGTTCTCACTGCACGGCAACTCCATCTGGGTTGCGGTCGCGGAGATGAGGCCCAACAGCTCAGCCACGCTGGAAGAGATCGACACCGACACCCTGCAGATCCGCCGCAGGATCCATGTCGCCGATCATCTCGGCTGTGTGGCAGTCTCCGGCAACAGCATCATCGCGGGCAATTGGGACAGCCGGTTGCTCCGCATCTTCGATCTGGCCAGCGGCAAACAGGTCCGCGTCGTGCCCAACCCTTCCGCCACGGCCTATCAGGACATCAAGCTCGTCGGCGAGCAGCTCGTCGCGAGCGGGGTCGTGACGCCGCTCAGCGGAACGATCGACTGGATCGACTTGCCCTCGATGAAGCTCGCGCGAACGGAGCGCACCGGTGTAACCGACCGCGCCCGACCCTATACCGGCGAAGGCATGGCGCTGAAGGGCCGCGATCTGTTCCTCGTGCCCGAAGACGGGCCGAGCCGCCTGTTCCATTTCAGGCTCAGGGATCAGAGTGGCCATGGTTGAACCTGCCCCCTGATCTCTCAGCCGCCGCGCGGGAGATAGAACAAGGTCCGGCTGTTTAACCACGATCCGGTCTTACGCGCCCGGGCCTGCCATGGCTTTTTTGCGCTCGGCTCACCGGACCCGTCGCCTTACCGGCGCCCGGCGAGCCTCATGGAGATGCTTTATGAGCGATGCAGAGCCGATGAGCTACATTACCCCGACCGATCAACCCACCACCACTGGCGCGGATTTCGCCTCCACCACCTGTGGAAGTTTTGTCGGCTCGGCGCTCAGCGCGACGCCGTTGCTGCCCGAGGCTGGCTGGCTTGCGATCAACGGCAGCACCGATCTGTCGAGCTGCGTGGTGGGGCCGTCCGGCGCCTCGGTCACCAGCGCCTATGTCACCAATCAGCCGCCGCTGGCGTATCAAAGATTTGCCTATGGCGTCTGGGTGTACGGCCAGGGACCCGAGGGCGTCGGATCGGGCTCGTTCGAACTGACCTTCACCGACCAGACCGGATCCGATTACAGCGTGAAGCTCTATTCCTCGACGCCCGCCTGGCATTTTGTCGATTACAACTCGGATTCTCCAGGCATCGTAGAGATGCGCTGGGACCCGACCGGAGTCCCCTGAGCCTGGGGTTGGCCCGCAATCATTGCCAGGCGGGACGTGCGGCCTTCCCCGCCAGCATCCAAGAGACGCTGTAATATTGCAGGCGGTGCCCGGCGTGCCCCTAGATATCGTTCGCGATACGGTTCCGGACGCGCTCCATGCGCTCCGGCGTATCGGATCGCCCCCGCCGCGAAGCCAACCAGCCGCACAGGAGCAGGGCTCCGCCGGCGCCAAGTCCAAGAGCCGGATGGCTGAAGCACCAGACGCCGATACAGGCGATAACGAAGGGCGGCACGATCGCCGTATCCCGTCTGGTCGTAAAACCGATCAGTGCGGTGAGGAGGGATCCGACCCATAAGACGATGATGAAATCCGGCGCCGGAAACCATAGCAGCAATGCCATCAGGGTTTTGGCGGCGCCGCCCGGCAATTGACTGACAAAGGCGAGCACCACGAGGCCGATCACTCCCAGAACGACCCATCCGCCAATCGCCGAAAGCGACTGGTGGCTCCATCCCAGACTATGCTCGATTCCAACCATGATCAGGCCGGCCGCCGCCAGGATGAAGTTGTTCAGGTTGGTCGCGTGCATGGTCCGCAGATTGTCGATCAGCAGCGGCAGGACGGCGACCGCGAACATGAGCAGCTTCACCAGCAAGGGCAATTGATCGCTCGTGATGTGCATGAATGTGTCCGCCCCTTGCGGAAGCGATATGGCGCTTTGGTAGTTTCGGTTTGGTTATCGGCCCGCCCGCGTATCCAGGCCTGAAAGAACGGATTGAGGCCCGGTAACGCGATCTTATCGCTCGCCCGTCATCACGGCAGCTGGTGAGAGGACGGGCGAATGGAAAACGGGCGCAATATGACGGGAGGCGGCTTTGGCCGGCGTTCCGTTCCGGGTGTCGAAGCACCGTCGACGCGGGCGCGTGTTCAACCGGCGAAACAATATGTCGCCGAGGATAACGGGCTGCGGGAGCGGCTCATGTCGTTCGGGCTGGGACGACTTGCCATTTTGGCCGTCTGCGTACCGATCAGCCTGGAAGCTATATTCTCGAGTACGTCGTTGATCACCCCGATCAACTCCAACCTGCTGAATATCACGCGCGCCGTCGGGTTTATCCTCGGAATTCCTCTTTCATTGTTCGTCATCACCGGCCCCGAGGTGTCGATGGGCACAGCGAAGAAGGTGCTAATGGTCCTGTTTACGCCGCTTTTCGCCGGCTTCGCGGCCAACGAATTCGCCTGGCGGATTGCGGATCGTGTGGAGTTCGGGTTTTCCTCCGCTCCATTCGCCCCTGTTTCCTACCCGATCACGGCTTTCAGCTTGGGAAGAAAAGGCGCACGCGACTCCTTCTCGATCGATCCGTTCGACATCGGGGAAAGAACCGAGATCGCGGTGCCCTCGGCGCAGTTCGAGGCCGTCTGGCTCCACTCCGACGATTATTGCATGCAAGTGATGCAGCGCCGCTCTGCCTCGGGCGCAGTCGAAATCCTCAACGACGGCGTGTTTACGCTGAGCGAACCGGCCCCGGCGAAGCTCACACTCTGCCCGGAGGAGCAACAAGAGCGCAAACGTCGCGACGAGGAATATCGCCGGCAGCGCTCAAGGTCGCATTCTTAGAAGCAGCGCGTTGATGCCAATCGGTGCATATCTACTAAGCAATTGATAACAAACATCATTATCGATTGGCCGATGTTGGAACTGTCAGCGATCCTGCTGACATTCCCAACAACCACCCGTGCAACACCCGGGTGCCATGGAGATCCTCAGTCGCGGCGTCGCGCCAGACTCCCCAAGGCTTGAGTACCGCCCTTGTCGGCTACACCTACCCCCGACAGGCATGACAAAATTCCCCGCCATTCAAGGCATATTTTGGCCTCTACCTGCTGTTATAGCTCGATTTTGGCGCCGGATGCGCGCGGAATTATGTCACACTTCCATCAGAATGGCCGGGCGTCGCGCATGATTCAACTAACGACCACATTCGCCTAAAGCGCAGACATCGCCGCTCCGCCGGCGATTCTTTCTCAGCGCTGGATATTTACAAGGAGCCGGTGCCGGCGATCCCTCAATCCCGCCCCGGGGACGAAGCATCCAGCCGATCGAGCCAGCCCGATACTGTCAGCTGGCTCGTCGGCTCGATCTCGGCGCCCATGCTCTGCGCCATGATCTCGAGCGCCCAGCGATGGCGATCGTTACCTTCGGCGACATTCGCGTCGGACGGCACCCACAAGGCATAGTCGCGCATATGCGCATCGGCCGCGGTGAAGAGCACGCAGATATCGGTCGCGGTGCCGGCCAGGATCAGCCGATCGGCGCCGAGCTTGGGCAGCAACACCTGCAGGTTGGTGGCGTAGAAGCCGGAGAATTGCGGCTTGATGATGAAATAATCATCGGCGCGCGGTCGCAGCTCCCGCGCGACCACGCTGCCCTTTTCGATCGCCCGCTCGACGAGCCGCGACTGGTCGGAATGCCATTCGCCGAAATTGTCGTTGACGTAGATGGTCACACCCCCCGCAGATTTGACCGCGTCGCGCAGGCCACGGATCGGCTCCAGCGCGTCCACGACCCGGTCGTGCAGTTCCTTGCCGCCAGGAAAGCTGAAATCGTTGATGAGGTCGATCATCAGGAGCGCGACACGCCCCGGCTGCCGGTCATGATTTGGCGCCTGCGGCACGCGTTCGCTGTTTTCGGCCGACGAGGTCATGAAAGGTCATGCCTGCCGGTCCCGGACCGCCGAAGCGGCCCGGGCAACGGTTCGTGCGATCCGCTCATGCGGGCTCGGTCGCTCGCTCCGCTTTCGCATTGGCCTTGGTCTCAGCCATTTGCGTCAGCTTCTCGTCAGTCGCCTTTTCCTCGGCGAGCGTTTCGGCGAGCACTGACGCGCAGTCGCTGCGCCCAAGCTGCTTCGCCCATGCGATCAACGTGCCGTACCGCGTGATCTCATAATGTTCGACAGCCTGGGCCGCCGCGATCAGTGCGGCGTCGAGCACTGCCTTGTCGCTGATGTCACCCGCAATCTCATTGGCTTCCTTGATGATGCCGTCGATCGCGGGGCAATCGACCTGTTTCGGCTCCTCGCCATGCATCTGGAACACGCGCTCGAGCCGCGCGATCTGCCCTTCGGTTTCCCGCAGATGCTTTTCGAACCCGGCCTTGAGATCGGGCGCTGTCGCTTTTTCGATCATCGTCGGCAGCGCCTCGGTGATCTGCTTCTCGGTGTAATAAACGTCCTGCAGCGTGTGGACGAAGAGGTCGTCCAGAGTCGCGATATCCTTCGAAAACAAGCCCATTGCCGGTCTCCACAGTAAAGATGAGATGGTCGCCGAACGAAGGCCGCAACAGGCCTCGCCCGGCGTGTCAGGAAAACGAGCGTTGGCCTGGCAAGTTGCGGCAATCGTCCGGTAAATTAGGCTGACCTGGGTTAAGACGGGTTTCTACGGGCGGGAACCTGCTGTGCACGGCGATCGTTCCGCTCCAGGAACGCAACGCATGGAGAATGACATGTCCGGCATCAATGGCGAGCAATGGGAGAAGGAATTGCGCGCCCTGCTCGATCAGGTCCAGGCCCGCCCTTCGAAGGACTGGACCGAGGAAAGACAGCGCATCGCCGTCCTGAAGAACCTCATCGCAACCCGCAGCAAAGCCGTCGCCGCCTGATCGAGGACTTCTTCCTCCCCTCCCGCTAGCGGGAGGGGATCGAGCGGTGGGCACCCGGCTCATCAGCGGCGGGCGTCCAGATCCGGGGCCCTAACCCTCACCACAGATGCTTCCCATCCAACACCGTCACCGGCCAGTCCGCCGCCTCGAAATCATCGAACAGCCGCGCATTGACCGCGATCCGCCGGCTCTTCCCATCCCAGCTCCCGTCGCGCTGGAAATCGGGGCTGTCGGCGTAAAGGTCGCACCCGCAGGCGCTGCAGAAATGGTTGGCGATCGCCTTCGTCTTCCATCGATAGACGGCGTCGCTATTGCCCTCAGTCACCTTGAGCTGCGCCGGTTTGTAATAGGCATAAAGATGTCCGCGCTTCGAGCAGAAGGAGCAGGTGCAACGAGTCAGCTTCTCCGGCAGTTCGCCGTCGATCTCGAAGGCGTTGCGGCCACAATGGCAGTGGGCGGTCAATGTCATGTCGGCGCTCCATTTGCTGTTGGGTGAGTACGCACGGCGCTCGTCTGGGGTTGCCGCGATTCAACTCCGACGCGCGCTTCTGTAACAGGATCCGCGATCAGCCCTTCGCCTCAGCTCGACGCGGCGCGTCCTTGAACGATCAATTGAGGGCTCTGGCGCGCGGGGCTCAGCCACGCTAATGCCGATAAGATATAGGATATAGGGAAGAGGAATTGGTGATGGTCTGGGCATATCGGCTGGCAGCGATCTCGGCGGCCCTTCTCATCGGTGGTAGCGCGGGGGCTGCACAACAGACGGAGGATTGCCGCGCGATTGCCGATCCGGCCCGCCGTCTCGCGTGCTACGACACGCGCGAGGCCAACCCGATCCAGCCGCCCGTCGCCTCCAGTCCGGCCTCGCCGGAACGCGGCCAGCCCGAACGCACCCGAAGCGCCGGCGCAGCTTCCGCATCTGCCAGCACTGACCCGAACCGCACCTTCGACAGCCGGATCGCCGGCGCCTCGCTGCTGCGGAACGGGCTCTACCGAATCCGCCTTGCCGACGGCAGCGAATGGACCACCTCCATCACCGGCCAGCGCCCCAAGATCGGTGAGAAGATCCACCACCGTCGCACCTTGATCGGCACCCATTATTTCGACACCGAGACTGGTCGCCCACTCACTGTGCGCCCGGCGCGCTGATATCCCTCGGCGTCGCGATCGCCCCTGTTCATTGTCGGGATCGCACCTCCCCTCTCCTCGCGACAGGCGGCATGTAGCTGCCTGCAACAGCGCAAGGAGACTGCTGATGAAGAAATATGTCATCGAACGCGCCATTCCCGGCGTCGACAAGCTTGGCGGCGCCGAACTGAAGGGCGCGGCCGCAACCTCGAACAGCGCGCTCGCCCAGCTTGCTCCACGCGTGCAATGGCTCGAATCCTTCGTCGCTGCGGACAAGACCTTCTGCATCTATCTCGCCGAGGACGAAGCGGCGATCGAGGACCATGCCCGGCTCAGCGGTTTCCCCGCGACGCGCATCACTGAGGTCGTGCGCATGATCGACCCGACCACCGCGGGTTGACGCAGACCCCTGGCAGCGCTCGAAAAGGCCGCAAGGCAGAGAGAATGGGGACGGACCGATGCTCGACGTGACGGTTGTGCTGCTCGACGACGGCCTGTCGTCCACCGCGATCATGCCCGCCGAGATCTTCCACTCGGCCGGGGCGCTGTGGCACGACATTCACGGCTCCCCCGCCGAGCCTGCTTTCCGGGTGCGGACCGTGTCGCTCAGCGGCGCACCGGTCCGCAGCCCGAGCGGGTTGTCGGTCGTGCCGGGCGGGCCAATCGATGCGGTCGAGCACACTGACATCCTGATCGTCCCGACATCGGGGCTCGAGCTCGACATGAAGCTGATCGAGAATAGTGCGCTCCTCCCGCATCTGCGCCGTCATTACGATGCCGGCGCCTATGTCGTCGGCGTGTGCATGGGTGCCGCCTATCTCGCCGAGGCCGGCCTGCTCGACGGCCGGATCGCGACAACCCATTGGGCGGTATGCGACTCCTTCATCGCGCGCTACCCGCGGGTGCGCTGGCGGCCGGAGTTGTTCGTGACCGAAGATTCGCGCGTGCTGTGCAGCGGCGGGGTCGGCGCCTCGATCGATGTGAGCCTCTATCTGGTCGAGAAGCTGTGCGGTCATGAAGTCGCGGTGCAATGCGCGCGGGCGCTGCTGCTGCCGATGCCACGGGTCTATCAGTCGGGCTATGCGATGCTCCCGGTATCGCAGCCGCATGACGATGAGCGCATCCGCGCGATCGAGGCATTCCTCCAGGCCAATTTCCGGCACGAGATCCCCACCCGCATGCTCGCCGATCGCGCCGGGCTCGGCGAACGCACCTTTGTGCGGCACTTCAAGTCAGCGACGGGGCGCCTGCCGGCGGCCTATCTCCAGGCAGTCCGCATCGAGGCGGCCAAGGCGATGCTCGAGCGCGATGCGAGGCCGATCCAAACGATCAGCTCGGAGATCGGCTATGATGACGTTTCCTTCTTCCGCACCCTGTTCAAGCGCGACACCGGCATGACACCTGTCGAATACAGGCGCCTCTTTGCGCCGCTCAGTGTGCGCGGCCATGCGGTCCCCGAGCTGAACTGAGCCGGGCTGATCAGGATCAGGACTCGGCCGGGCGTTCTGGCGATATCTTCATCTGGCTGTCACATAAAGTTCACGCTAGAGAGCCCACATCACATCATCGTGATCAAGACCCTCGGGCGGAGCGCTGGCTCCGCCTCCAGCCAGGCGCATACGTGTATCTTCCGACCCGATCATCGTTTCTGATTTCCCACTCCCCCGAGCATCTCCACGCGAACGAGCCCGGGCTCGTGCCGGGCAAGTGGCTGGTGAGCGCTGCCGTCTCCAGTCTGGTCGTGCTGATCGGGATGATGGCGTGGGAGCATCTCAGGATCGATCCGCTGGCCGTTGCGCCCATGGTGTTCGCCGGCATCGCCGCCTTGCTGGTCATCATCGCCTATGTGTACCGCCGACCGGCAAGCCGCGTGCAGCGCATCGCGCGCGACATCAGCGAATATTTCGGCCTGTTCACGCTGATCGCGCTGATCGGCGCGACCGCCACCTATCCGCTCTCAGCCGGCAGCCACGGCTTTGTCGATCCGGCGCTCCAGCAGATCGACGCCCTGCTCCGTTTCAACTGGATCGCCTGGTACGACGTTGTCGCGGCGCACCGCTCGCTACAGTTGCTCGGTACCGCGGCTTATCAGAGCATCTTCGTCTCGCCCGCCATCCTGCTCGGCTATTTCGCCTGGACCGGACACCGCGCATCGGCGCGCGGCTTCATCGCCGCCTTCTGGCTGGCGGCGGTATTGTCGTTGTCGCTTTTCCCCTTCCTGCCGGCAGAGGGGCCGCTCGCTTTTCTGTGGCGCGGGCCGATCCCCTATATGCCCGAAAGCGCGCTCTATCAGATGTCGCTGATCCCCGAGCTGCGGCGGCACGACATCAGCCATGTCGACCTCGGCGCGCTGCGCGGGCTGGTGTCGGCACCGAGCTTCCACACCGCGAGCGCGATCCTCTATGTGGCGACCGCATGGCCCTTCCGCAGGCTGCGCTGGCCGTTGCTGGTGATCAACGTCGCGATGCTGCTGTCGATCCCGGTGGAGGGCACACACTATCTCACCGACATGATCGCCGGGGCGCTGGTTGCGGTAGCCGCACTCGGCGTCGTCGCGGAGGTGCGGTTCCGGCTTGCCGCATACGAGCCCGCCGCCTGAAAGGCTCGGCCTGCCCCTTGAACGTGGCAGGCATCGTTCCACCTTGGTAATGTCGTGCCCGTCCCGAATCCGGGGCTCGCATCCACTCGGCAATCGACCCTTCACCCCCCAAGGGAGGCCTCATCATGAGCTTTATCACCACCAAGGATGGCACTGAAATCTTCTACAAGGATTGGGGGACCGGCCAGCCGATCGTGTTCAGCCATGGCTGGCCGCTGAGCGCTGACGATTGGGACGCTCAGATGCTGTTCTTCCTCCAGCACGGCTTCCGCGTGATTGCCCATGACCGGCGCGGCCATGGCCGGTCGAGCCAGACCTGGACCGGCCATGACATGGACACCTATTCGGACGATCTCGCGGAGTTGTTCGAGCATCTCGACCTGAAGGATGCGGTGATGATCGGCCATTCGACTGGCGGCGGCGAAGTCGCACGCTATCTCGGCCGCCACGGCACCGCGCGCGTTGCCAAGGCAGTGCTGGTCAGTGCGGTGCCGCCGATCATGGTCCAGACCGAAGCCAATCCTGGTGGCACGCCAATCGCAGCGTTCGACGATCTCCGCCGCCAGCTCGCGGCGAACCGCGCGCAGTTCTACAAGGAGGTGCCCGTCCCCTTTTACGGCTTCAACCGCGAAGGCGCGACAATCTCGCAAGGCGCGATGGATCACTGGTGGCTACAAGGCATGATGGGTTCGGCCCAGGCCCATTATGAATGCATCAAGGTCTTTTCGGAGACTGACTTCACTGAGGATCTGAAGAAGATCGACGTGCCCTGCCTGATTCTGCACGGCGATGACGATCAGATCGTGCCGTATACCGACGCGGCCGTACTTTCGGCCAAGCTGGTCCAGAAGCCGACGCTCAAAATCTACCCCGGCTATTCGCATGGCATGCTCACGGTGAATGCCGATGTGCTGAATGCCGACCTGCTGGCCTTCATCACGTCATGAGCGATGCAGCCGCCCTCATCGCGAAGCTGGAGCTCGTGCCCCATCCGGAGGGCGGCTGGTACCGCGAGACCTTCCGCCAGCCCGCGCCCGAAACCGGTCGCGGGCTGGCAACCGCGATTCTGTTCCTGCTCGAAGCGGGGCAGCGCTCGCACTGGCACCGGGTCGATGCGGCGGAGCTGTGGCTCTGGCACGCGGGGAGCCCACTGGCGCTGCTTGTCGATGATGGCGAGCGCGGAGAGTATCTGCTCGGTGGCGACGTACTGGCGGATCAGGTGCCGCAGGCGATTGTGCCAACCGGCGCATGGCAGTCGGCTGAGGCTCGGCATGGCTGGGTGCTGGTCAGCTGCGTCGTGACGCCGGCGTTCGAGTTCGCCGGGTTTGAGCTTGCACCAGAAGGTTGGGAGCCGGCCTGAAGCAGCGGCGGCTCCTCGTGGTCAGGCCGCTTCGACCGCCATCAAAGCTTCGGCATATTTCGCGTCATTCGCATGGAACAACGGGTTCGCCGGAAAGCTGCGCGCGGTCAGCTTGAGATCGTTGAGGCCGGCAAGCTTGAAGGTGCCGAGCTTCACTTCCTTGGGCGGCTTGCCGTCCCGGTCGATCGCCACCGCATCGATGAACAGGTCGCCATGCTTCGTATAGATCACGTGCGGTGCAAGCGTCATGGTCACGCGATTATAGGTCGCAATGACGCATTGCTTGCGCACGATTGCCTCGAAGATGGTTGGAACGGGGCCGCTGGGTGCGCCCTTATCGCTGTCGGCGGGAAGTTTCATGGGCCTTCTCATACACCAAAATGCTGCATCGCAGCAAGTATGATAAATGAAACTGGGGTTTTGCCTGTCAAAAAAGAGGATCGGAACCGCCGGCGTATCCCGCCCGTTCGGCTCAACACACTGATGCGAGGATGAGAGCCATGGCAGAACCCCACGAAATCGAAGCAAAATTCTGGAAAGCGCTGCGCTCGGACATGACCCTGATGCTCGGGCTCGACGGCGTCGCCGACAGCCACGCGCAGCCGATGACGGCTCAGTTCGAGAATGATCAGGCCAACGGGCCGATCTGGTTCTTCACCTCGAACGAGACCGATCTCGCACGCGAATTGCGCGAAAGCAGCAACGGAGTCGCGCATTTCGTCTCGAAGGGCCACGACCTGTTCGCAACCATGCACGGCAAGCTGACCATCGATAATGATCGCGCGACGATCGACCGGCTCTGGAACCGCTTCGTAGCGGCGTGGTTCGAAGGCGGGAAGGATGATCCCAAGCTCACGCTGCTTCGCTTCGAACCCGAGCGCGCGCAGATCTGGCTCAATGAGTCGAGCCTGTTGGCCGGGGTGAAAGTGCTGCTCGGCCGCGATCCCAAGGAGGATTACAAGGGCAAGACCGCCGAAGTCTCGCTCGGCTGAAGCTGGGCTGGTTCACCCGTTCTGGTGGAAGGCCCGGATTTCGGTTGGACCAGCCGGAAGATTGACCTCGGCCAGCACCGAATAATCGCGACGCAGGAAACTGACCCGCCCTCTCGCCGATAATCGCGCGGCAGGCTCGGTAAAGTCAGTCAAGCCGACGGCGATCATCTCGCGATCGACAGCGAGGCCGCGGGTCACCACTGCACCGAATGCCGCACGACGGTCGCGCTCGCCGATGAGTTCCCCGTCCATCGAGCCGCAGAACAGCATCTCGCCGCCATCGGTGAACACGATATTGTGGCAGCCGAACCCGGGCAGCGGCCGGCGCTTGATCAATCGCCAGCCGAGATCGAAAGTGGCGAGTTCGCTCGGATTGCCGGTCTTGTGGCCGCCATTGTGCAGAATCAGCATGATCGTTCCGTCATGCTCCACCAGCGAATTGATATGCGCGTAGCCGCCTGCCCAGTCGCCCGTCGCCGCTTCTGACAATGGCGTGACGACGTCGATTGCTCCCGTCGCCGGGTCAATTCGCAGGACACGCTGGCCATAGGTGTCGAGCAGGCACAATCGCCCGTCGATCATTTCCATCTGATGGCATCCGTCGGGCAGGCCAGTCACCAGAATATTGGTATCGACGATGCGATCGTCGCGATCGAAGAGCCGAACGATCCGGCCGTGCCGTCCATTCGCACGCGGCAGATCGCCCGCCTCGAACAGGTAGATGATATCACCGGCCATGGTCATGCCGTAGAACATGCCATGGGCGAGGAGCCTGGCGCCGCGCAGCCCCACCGCGAACAGTCCGCCGCGCGTCGCGACCAGATGCGTGAAGCCGGCATGATCGCTCTCGACCAGACGGAAGGTCCCGGTCGCATAGGCGACCTTGCTCAGCGCGATTCTAACACCGCCCGCATTCGCGATAGAGTCCGGAGATGCCATTGATCAGCGGGTCTGGTTGCCGGGCGAAAAGTCAACTGATCCAAACGCCGCGCCGGAAAAACGAGCGCATGATTGCGCCGAACGAGGCGGGACTCGATTGACTATGAAAGAGAACAATCGGCGAAGCCGCCGGCGTCGTGCCCAACATGTGGATTGTTCGCCGAATCCTTGACATCAAGCTCGTGCATTTCTGGTTCGATCCACGCCAGAAGCCCGGTATTACCCATTATGGTCGGTTCGTTCGTCATAGCGTCCCCATTTCCTGCGTGGCTTGGCCAGAATCGCTGTCACGGTCAACCGACATAGGGGTTCTCAGAGCGCGGGAAGGATCATCGCAGCGGACTAGACGCCTGGCGATCCCCTATGAATGGTTGCAATCGGCAACCCCGCCATCGAACCGAACGCTCGGATTGTTCGCGGAATCCTTGACGTCAAGCTCGTGCATTTCGGGTTCGATCCATGCGAGAAGCGAGGTGTCGGCCGATGCGATGGGTTCATTCATGACGGTCATACTCCATTCTTGCTCCGCTCTACCAAAATCGGCATCACGGGCAAGCTCTCCACTGGAGGATTTTTAACGAGCAGAAATCCTCCGCCGATCCTCATGAATGGCCATTCTAATGTCGCCCGAAATTCGTCCGCTCATCTCGATCGGTGCGGTGGAAACGGTCATCAGCGATGACGGACCCTCAAACCAGCTTTTCCGTGACCGCTTCGCTCGGATCGGCGCCGCGCCCCTTAACGGGCTGCTGGAACCCCGCTTTGCACTGATGCTGGACAACCTGTGCGCGAAAACCGGTTTCGTCACGGATATCGTCCCGAATATCGGCAGCCGGCAGATTGAGGCCCCCCCCCGGCTTGCTAGCAAGGCCCTGTGCGCAGCGCTGCACCGCCCGGTTCTGCTGCGCTGGCTTTCCGAGACGACCGGGTGCGGTCCGCTTGAAACCGTTGGCGGAGCGATCACCGAACTGACGGCGCATCAGGGCGAAGCGCTTGACTGGCACGAGGACGAGGACGGAACCGGGCGCAAGCTCGCGATCACGATCAATCTGAGCGAGCGGCCGTTCGAAGGCGGCGGCTTCGAGCTTCGGGAAAGGGCATCGCGCGAGATGCTGTTTTCGCATGTCCATGAGGCGTTCGGCTCAGCACTCCTGTTTCGGGTTTCGCGAGATTTCCAGCACCGCGTCCTTCCTGTGACCAGTGGGGGCCCGAGGCGGGTATTTTCCGGCTGGTTTCTCGGCCCCACAGCACCCGTCGAATGAGAAGCGGCCTTTACGCCATTGCCTCACTCGACGGGGCGCCGATCGCGGCCGAAGATCGCGCCGCTCTTGGCCTTGCGCCGCGCAACCCGACAGACCCGCTCGTAGCGCCTGGTCTGGTCGCTCGCGTCGTGGATGCCGAAGGCATTGGCGGGGTTACCGATCAGGTCAGCAGTGGCGACGAGCACCTCCTGTTTCTGGGCGAACTGGACGATCCGGCATCACTGGCCGCCGAGCTTGGCCGCGTCGGCGCCGGCCCGGCGACGATCGCATTGCTCGCATTGCGGCGATGGGGGGATGACGCAGCGCACCGGCTGGAAGGCGAATGGTCGCTGCTGCACTGGAATGCACAGCGCCGCGTTCTGCAGATCGGCGTGTCGCGCGCCCTGCGGGACGTGATCCATTTCGCCACTGACGGCGTGCGCGTGGCGGTTTCTTCGGAGCTCCGCTGGCTGGGGGCGCTCCCCTGGGTCGGATCCGAAATCGACCCGATTGGGCTGGCGTTCAACCTTGGCCGCGCACCGGTGCAAGAGCGTCTCGCGGGGCGAACCGTCCTGCGCAATATCTGCTTCGTCGAAGCCGGGACCTTTCGACGCTTCGAGGCTGGGCGCGCGCCGGAGACCCTTCAGCGACCAGCTGATGTCGCGCCGCGCTGGGAAGGATCGTTCGAGGAGGCGGTCAGCGAACTGGAGCAGGAATTGCGCCTGGTCGTCCGGCGCATTTTGGCCCGTCACGGCGACATTGCGATCCTGCTCAGCGGCGGCCTCGATTCAGCGTTACTCGCGTGGCTGGCATCGGAGGAGCGCCGGCCCGGGCAGACGGTCACCTGCCTGACCGGCGTCGTCCCGCCCGGCAGCCCGCACCCTGACGAGCGCGACCTCGCACGCGACGTCGCGCAGGCGCTTGGCCTGCCGCAGGTCGTCGTCATGCCATGCACCGACGCAAGGGCGCTCGAGGCGTCTGCGAACGCGCTTGACTGGATGGTCGGCAGCATGCGCTCGCCGCGGCATTACCTCTATGATGCGCTTTACGATGCCGCGCGCGATTGTGGCGCGAGCGCCGTGCTCGACGGCTGTTTCGGCGAACACTCCATCACGCGCCGCCAGCTGTTGATCGGCCCGGCAAAGCAGTTGCGCCGCGCAGTCGGGATGGTCCGCAATACCCTTCGCGAGCGATCCGTCAGCGAGGGCTGGCCGGGGGATGCCTATCATGCCCGCTTCTCCGCAGCGTTGCTCGGACAATTGCCGGCGGATATGGCGGGCCGACGCCCGCCCGCCTATGCCGAAACACTCAAATCCCCGGACGCGTTGCTGGGATTCTCCAAGGGCTATCACAAGGCTGCGCGGAGCCCGACCACCGTCGCGGGCGGCGGATTGCGGGCATTCTATCCGTTCCGCCATTTCCGGCTGATCGCAATGACCGCCGGCATGCCGGTCCGCTTCCTGTCGCACGGCGGGATGCAGCGCGCGCTCGCCCGCGAAATGCTCAAGGGCCGATTGCCCGACCATATCCGCCTGCAATCCAAGGGGCTGGCATTTTCGCCTGACTATCCCGACCGCCTGCGCGACGAGGCATCCTCACTGCAGCCGCGGATTGAGGAATTGCGCGAAGCCGGTGCCGGTGAGTGGGTCGATCTCGACTGGGTTGCCCGCGAAGCGCAGCGGATCGCGCAGGGCGCCATTCTGTCGCCCCGTGAGCTTCAGAAATTCCAGATCAGCGTGCTGGCCGCCAATTTCGTGGTTCACTGGAACCAGCCTCGCAACTGACTTCAGAGCACCGGCAATGTCCGCAATGTCTCCGCCAGCACCGGTGCCACGATATGCACGCATTTTGCCCGAACATCCTCTTCCATCCTGGCTCGTCGCGCAGGACCATCGGGCTCGAAAATGCGATCCATAGCCTTGGAATGATGTGCGGAGGCGCGCTCCATCCGCGTCACATCGTCGGTCGACACGGTGATATCGAACCAGGGCGCGACCGCCTGCCAGGTCGCTGACGGCAAGCGTGCATAGTCAAGGCTCTTGAGACCCGGTACCGCCGCAACCGCGCCACAGCGTGCGGCCAGCATCTGATACACGAACTCCGGACGTGCCCTCGCTTCTGGCCCAATCAGCTTGGGATCAAGCGCTGGCGCGAAAGGGTTCGCGGTCACCAGTTCGGGATTACCGAGCGGGCTTTCCTCGAGCGAGGCGATGATTTCGATCGGGTCACGGTAGAGGAAGATGCCGGGCACGTCGGGGAGCGCCGCGGCGATCTCCTTCGCCCAGAAGATCAAGTGAAGCGGCCATTTGATGACGAGCCTTTCGCCGCCGGGGCAGAGTGCATCGCGATGTGCAGCCAGGAGCAGGCGCAACCAGCGCGCCCGCTCCTGTGCCGAGCCATGAGGCGCATCGAGCAACTGCAGAAAGGCAGTCGGCTCGCTCAGCGCAATCACTCCCTTCACGGCCGCGAATTGCCGAACCATCAGCGTCGACCCGCACCGGCCGGTGTGATGGATCGCACCGGCCAGCCGCAGATCGTCGTGCCGCGGCTCATAGGCATCGAGCGGCACCAGTCCGAAGGTGCGCAGGCGTTGCTTCAACGTTTCCCGCCAGAAGGTCGCCGACATCGCTCCACGCGGAATCTCGACGAAGCTCAGCAACGGCCTGCCGTGCGCCCATACCAAATCGCCCGGCACGACGAGGCGTGGCTCACCCGCCGGCATGGTCGTCCAGCAATCTGTCAGCACGATCGAGATAGTCCTCGACCGGCGCGGTACCGGGCGCATCAATATGCGTGATGCCGACACAGGTGGTCGTCCTGAACAGCATTGCAAGACGCTTTTCATGGTCGGGAAGGGCTGACATCAGGGTGGGCCGGAACAGATGTCTGGCAAGCGACAGCATCTTGCGGGCGCGGCCCGAACGCAGGTTCGCGCCGCTCAGCACAATGATGGTCGCGAGCGGAATCCTCATGTCGTCAGCAACCCGCGGCAGCGCCACGAGAAGCTTTTTGTCACCCGATGGTCGAATCTCCGTGGCGATCGGCTCGATCATCTGGATAGCGCGCGGATGAAGCCTGATCGAACGGCGCCCAGGCGCAAGGACCGGCGTTCCGTCCTGCGCGAGACCCAAGGCGCTGAGGTCGTCGGAGATTAGCCGGGCGCCCCGAACGACAAGGGCCGCAGCAAGGGTAGATTTGCCATCGCCGCCATCGCCGCAGATCAGGATCGCGCGACCGTCCACTTCGACCGCACTTCCATGCAAGGGCACTGAGCCGCGAAGCGCAAGCAGCCCCGCCACCGCGCTGCCGAAGAATCGGGGCGGCGGGAGGCTATCCCCGGCCGCGACAGAGGTGATGTGCACGCAATCTGTACCCACCACGTCGATCACCGGCTCGCAGGGCCGCTGGAATCGGACGCCATCGGCGCAGATCGCCCGGTTGAGACCTTGGTCGACAATCGTCCGGTGTGGCGCCACCGTCCCGATCGAGACGGTCACATCAGGGCTGTCGACGAAGCGGCCGGTCGCAAACTCCGGCAGCGCGATCTCGCTCTGCCATTTGAGACCGAATGCCAGGCTCTGCACATCGCCTGCACCCGCTCTTTCAGGGCGAGCGGAGCCCCGGTCCTCAACCAACCGGATGCACGAGCCCCTTGTCCGAGAAACGGCTCAGCATCCGTTCGATCGAATGCGTGCAAACATCTCGGGAAACATCATATCTGGCCGTCAAATGGTCGGCGATCCCGTCGATCGAGATCGCCCCCTCGAGTAGATTCCAGATTTCCTTCGCGGACGGATTGAACGAGAAATAGGCCGCGCGCTCGACATCGAGAATGACGAAGGAATCCTCGATCTCGGTGCCGACGAACTGGTCGATGCGGCGCCAGAGCTGCGCGGTGCCAGATGTTTCAGCTGTCATGGGACGTCTCGTTGCTACCTTGTGGCTGCGCCCGGCGATCCTGCGAGACGACGTCGAACGCGATACACATGCGGCGTTCCTTTCCGCCATAGGGAAAAGTTCGGTGCGGGACGTGCGACGGGAACATGAGGAAGCGACCGGCCTCGGGACGAACGGCATGCCGACCTACCCGATCAGCCGCCTCGTCGCCGATCACGCCGGGCTGAAGTCCGAATGCGAGACAACCGGCATCATCAGTGCCGCCTGCAATGCCTGCGGGAACTTCAGGATAATAAACGCCGCTCATCCAGCCATTCTGGTGCACATGCCAATCCTCATAGCCCGCACCTTCAGTCATCACCGCCCAGCAGCGCAGAAAGGCGGATTCCGGGCGCGCCCGGACAAGCGGATGATCGGTTTCAGGCAGCCTCTGCACGACATTCTCGATCTGCTGCCGAAGTATCTCGAGCAAATGCGGGAAGACCTTCGCCCGGGTGATGAGCGGCTCGTCAACCCGGGTGCTGGAGACCGAGGCTGAACCATAACGGTCGCCGCGCCTGCCCGGATGTGCCGCGATTTCGGAGACGAGATCGCGATTGAACTGCGCGATACTGTCCCAGTCGGCTGGCGGCGGAAGGATTTCGTCGTGAAGGAACCGGTCGAGCCCAAGCGCCTCACGCGCTTCCTCCGGGCGATCCAGCGCGGCGATGCTGAGCGCGCGTCCGCACAGGACCCGGGAATGCAGCACGCCCTCCCCGGCAAGCTCGTCTGCCATTGCCAATGCTTGATCGGCACGGCCAGCCTTCAGATCGATTACATTCAAGCGCTTGAACGCGTCCCGGCTGCCTCTGTCTTCAGCAAGCGCTATTTCAAGCCGTTTGCGTCCCTCATCGATCCGCCCGAACCGCACCAGCGCCTTGCCCGCCCCCGCGAGACCGGCACTCCGTTCCCAGGAGGTCTCGCCCATCCGTGCGACCGCCTCAAAATGCACGAGGGCTTTACTATCACCCTCCGGCGTCTCCAGCGCGAGATAAGCGCGCCCAAAGGCCATTTGATCGCGGACATTGTCCACGTCTTCAAGCGTGCCGAGAATTTGGAGCGCTTCGGGGAAACGATCGGCCTCGAGCAGTAATCTCGACAAATGGCGACGCTGCGGTCCGGTGGCGCCAAAACGCTCGTGCTGGGTCACGAGCAGGTTCAGCTCCTCTGCCAGCGTCAGCGTCTTCGGGGTGGGGAGCTCGAGCCGAAAATCGGCCAAAGGCTGATTGGTCGCCATGCTCAATCCAGCACACCGGGATCTTCAACGCCGGATTGAACGCGGTCAACGCCGGTGGTCACCATGAAATCGACCAACCAGCTTCTCCCTCAGTTAGATGAGGCGAGCGGTAGCTCCGGGCCGGTTGTGGTCAAGCTAAATTCCGTCAGGCGGAACTGCCCTTCCATTACGGCTGAGGTTTCGCAGCCGCCTTCTCGTCAGCGACATAGGCAGCGCTGAAGCTCGCATGCTCCTTCGCGACCGGGAGCAAGGTCGGGTAGAATTGCACGAAAGTCGTGTCGACCGCAGCGTGGGCCAGGTGGCAGGCATAGCAGCTCGCCTCATAGCCGATCATCGTTGCGGGCTTGGCGCCGTCGAAGCTGAAAAAGCCCCAGCCGCCCTTGAAACGCTTGCTATCATGGACGTGCACCTCGATCCCGACTGGATCGCCGGATTGGAAGGCGCCGTGCTGATTGATCGACCCCTTTGAGGTGCTGCGCCGGATTTCAAGCACCAGCGTCGTGCCCTCCGGCCAATGGCCGGTCTTCAGAAAGACAGCATGGCTTTCCGGATCGACGAAGACATTGTCGAATGGCTGGTCGGCAGCGGCATTGGCCTGAGCATTATAGCTCATGCCATGCCCGGAGGTGAGAAAGGTCCAGCGCCGATAATCGGCCGGGAAGAGCAATTCGCCCTTGTCGGTGAAATGCGCGGCACCGGTCGCGTCCGGCTTGCCGCCTGCCATGGCGACCGAGGCAATCAACGCTGCAGCGCTGCCGACCGCCAACCATTTTCCGAAGCCCCGCATCGTCACCCTCCCGATCTGGAAGCAACGAGCCTAGCCGATCATCGAGGCGCCGGCGTTGCCGACTATCCTGCCGTTTCGGACATTCCCGGCCGACCATGCCGTGCCCGCGTCGCTCGCGGCGGTTCACCATGGACGCGGGCATAAGCGCGTCCGAAGGCATCGGCGCTGCGATAGCCTGCCAGACGAGCGACCTCACCGACCGGAACCGGCCCCGTGCTGAGCAGATCATGCGCCGCCTCCAGCCGCAGCCTTGCAACCAGCGCGCCGGGGCTCTCGCCAAGCCCCTCGCGGAACATGCGCGACAGCTGGCGCTCGCCGATCGCAGCACGCGCCGCCAGTACGGGAAGCGACAGATCGGCATCGAGATTGGCCGCGATCCAGGCGACCAGATCAGCGAGCCGTCGGGGGGCGCGCGCCTGGACGCGCGATGCTTCGGAATATTGCGGCTGCGGTCCGGCGCGCATGCTGTGCACGACCATTTCGCGCCCGACCGCCAGCGCCGTGCCGGGGCCAAGATCGTCGCGGACCAGCGCCAGCGCGAGATCGATTCCCGCGCAGACTCCGCCCGAGGTGAAGCAGGACCCATCCTCGATATAGATGCAGTCCGCCTGCATCCGGACAGCCGGGAAGCGGCGCTGGGCGTCGGCCAGGAACCGCCAGTGCGTCGTCGCCTCTCGGCCGTCGAGCACTCCGGTCGCCGCCAACCCGTAAAAGCCGGTGCAGACCGAAGCGAGCCGACGGGTCGATGCGAGCCGCGTCTTCAGCCAGTCCACCACCACAATGGCGGCGTCCGTTTCCCGAAGCGTCGCGCCCCCGGGCACGATGATCGTGTCATAATCGGGCGCATCGGCGAACAGACGATCGGGCAGGATGCGCAAGCCCGCCTCGGTCCTGAGCGGGTCAAGCGTCGCCGCGACCACCTCGATCACATATCCGGGCTGGGCCGGGTCAAGCACCGTCGCCGTGGAGAACACCTCGAGCGGCCCCGACAGGTCGACCCCGTTGACACCGTAGAACGCGACCAGGCCCACCCGCCGTGCGGCAGGCAGGCCCACCCCGGTCAAAATACCGCCTTGCCGTCGCCGCCCATCATTGCCTTGCGGACGAGCGGGATCGGCGGGCCGCCGTAGCTCAGGAACTGGTCGTGGAACGCCTTCCACGCCTTGCGTCCGCCATGCGCAGCGGTCCAGTCGTCGCGCAGCTTGCGGATCATCAACTTGCCCATGGTGTAGTTGAGATAGGCCGGATCATAGGTGCCGCGCGCGGCCTGCTGTTTCGCGGTGCCCTCATCCTGATAGCATTCCTTCACGAACATCTCGCGGGACTGGTCCTGCGTCATGCCATGCGCGTGCAGGCCGATCGCCGAGAGGAAACGACAATTGCGCAGCAACGCTTCCGAGAGCTGGCCGACATGCGTCTCCGCATCGCCGTTTCCAAGCCCCGCGTCCCACATCATCTCCTCGCTATAATGCGCCCATCCTTCGGCAAAAGCATAGCCGACGAACAGCCGCCCAAAGAGCGAGGGCGACCGGTTGGCGTGAAGGAACTGGACGAAATGCCCCGGCATCACCTCATGCACCGAGGTGAAGAGCAGATTGCCATAGCCCGGCACGAACGCGTCCTGCTCGGCCTTGGGCCAGCTTGGGTCGGGCGGCGAGATATAATAGATCGACGGCACGCCCTTATCGAACGGCCCTGGCGGATCGATATAGGCACCATTCTGCCGATTATAGGGCGGGCTTTCCTCGACCAGAGCCTGTTCGGTGCCGGGGATCGAGACGATGTCATGCGCGATGACGAAGGCGCGTAGATCGGGGATCATCTTCCGCGCTGCCGCGACCGGACCACCGTCAGCCTTGTGGGCACCCACCTTCACGGTGCAGGCAATGATGGTCGCGCCCGGATCATATTTCGCGCAGGCCTCTTTCAGGGCTGCCTGATTGCGTGCCAGATCAGCCTTGCCGGCCGCTTCGAGCGTGTCGAGCGGCACGTCCACACCCTCGGTAAGCTTCACCATCCGCGAGAATTTGTCGGCGCCGAGCGCGAAACCCTGGGTTGCCGTACCCCGCTGGCCATCGAGCCAGGTCGCGAGATCAGCCATCGCCTTGGCAGCGGGGCCGGCGACCTCGTCGAATTCCTTCTGGAGTGCTGGGTCCTTCACCCCGGCAAACGCCTTTTTCGCGTCGCCCGTGTAATAATCTGCAAACCCCTTGAAGCCTGCGACGCCATAATTGATGAAGCTGAGCGGCATCGGCGTCTTCAGATTGGCCTTGATGTTGGCCGCTGCCGCCGGGACGCTCCTGAAGAATTTGATGACTGCCTTCATCCGCGTCGGCGCATCGGCATAGTTGCGGGCGATATAGGTGTTCGGATCGAGCCCGCCGCCGACATAATAAGCCGGGTTGGTGTGCGGCTGGTCAGCGTCGGTGAGCCAGAATAATTTACCCGTGGCGACCGTCAGCAGATAGTCGCGCTCGAACGCTTCCTGCTGGCTGAGCTTGCCCCCGTCGAAGGCTTTCGCCTTGGCGATCGCATCGTTCAGGAAATCCGCCTGGCGTTTCAGCCCGGCAGCGCTCCAGTCGGGCAACTGGCCATCGAAATCATGTCGGCCCTGATAGACCGCATTGGCCGGATCGAGCTTGAACCAGTCCTCGATGAAGCCGTCGCGGAAATTCTTCCAGCTATCGGTTGGCAGGGCGAGGGCGCCCCCATCCGCCGACTTGTCGGCCGGCGCGGTCGCGGGTTGCCCACACCCTGCCAGCGCCAGCGACGCGATCCCCACCAGCAAGATTTTCCGCATCACCACTCCTGTCGATTCGCTCAGGCGGCGGATGCTGGCAGCTTGTCACGGCCTGCGCCAGTTGCGATTGAAGATCGAAAGCCATTGTAAAGGAAGACAGGTTGCCCGCTGCGATTCTGTTGGCGCTCGTCGTCGCGATTGCCCAGGCGAGCCCGCCTCAGACTGACGAAATCCCCGACGACATCATAGTCCAGGCGGTACGGCAAAAATGCCAGGTGCGGATCGCCGATCGCATTCTGTCCGATCCCGAGTTCAATGCGCACGCCAAGGAATGGGCGGAAGGCAAGCCGGTGCGCGTGATTGCCCCCGCCAATGCCGATTATAAATGCCTCGCGAAGATTGCTTTCAGGCTCAACGACAAAGGAGTTCGGCGCATCTATTTCGTCGACCCGGCCGACGCCGCCAAATGAACGCGTTTCCCAAGCCTGATCGCTTCGGGCGAGCCGCTTCTATTTCCCCTCCTGGACGACCACCTCGTCCGGGTTCACCACATTGAGCTTCTTGCGCACCAGCTCATCGACCATGTCCGGGTCGGCATGGCGCGGATCGAGCAGGTCGACGCGGTTCTTGAGCTCGGCGCGCTGCTTGTCGAGCATCGCGAATTCAGCCTGGCGCTTGACCAATTGACGCTTGATGTCGCCATAAGCCAGCGCGCCATTCGGCCCCATGATCGCATAGCCGCCGAAAAAGGCGCCCACGATCAGCAACGCCGCCGGCGCCATCGCGCGGCGGAGCATAGTGCGAAAGGTGGAACGCCTAGCCATTCCACGATTCTCGCATCATGCGACTCGTGGATCAAGCGGGTATTTTACCTGATCAAGCGCGAATAATGCCCCGTCCGGCGTAAACCGCCGACTCGTCGAGTTCCTCCTCGATCCGGATCAGCTGATTGTACTTCGCCAACCGGTCCGACCGGGCGAGGCTGCCGGTCTTGATCTGCCCGCAATTGGTCGCGACCGCGAGGTCGGCGATGGTCGCATCCTCCGTCTCGCCGGAGCGGTGTGACATAACGGCGGTGAAGCCGGCGCGGTGCGCCATCGATACCGCCTCGAGCGTCTCGGTCAGCGTGCCGATCTGATTGACCTTCACCAGCAGCGAATTGGCGAGGCCGCCCTCGATCCCCATCTTGAGCCGCTTCGGATTGGTCACGAACAGATCGTCGCCGACGATCTGGACCTTGTCGCCGATCAGGTCGGTCAGCGCCTTCCAGCCGGTGAAATCATCCTCGGCCATGCCATCCTCGATCGAGAAGATCGGATAGCGGCGAGTCAGGTCGGCGAGATATTCCGCCATTTCATGGCTGGAGAGGATCTTGCCCTCACCCGAGATATTATATTTGCCGTCCTTGAAGAATTCGGTCGCAGCGCAATCGAGCGCGAGCATCACATCGTCGCCCGGCTTGTAGCCGGCCTTCTCGATCGAGCTCATGATGAAGTCGAGCGCGGCGGCGGTCGAAGCGATGTTCGGAGCGAAGCCGCCTTCGTCGCCAACCGACGTCGCCAGCCCCTTGTCGTGCAGACCCTTTTTCAGCGTGTGGAAGATCTCCGACCCGCAACGCACCGCTTCGGCGATCGTGGCGGCGCCGACCGGCACGATCATGAACTCCTGGAAATCGATCGGGTTGTCGGCATGTTCGCCGCCATTGATGATGTTCATCATCGGCACCGGCAGCACATGGGCCGAAACGCCGCCGACATAGCGATAGAGCGGCAGTCCCCGTGCATCCGCGGCGGCCTTGGCGACAGCGAGGCTGACGCCGAGAATGGCGTTCGCGCCCAGGCGGCTCTTGTTCTCGGTGCCATCGAGCGCGATCATCGCGCGGTCGACATCGGCCTGGTCCTCCGCCTCGAGGCCGAGCACGGTGTCGGCGATCTCGGTGTTCACCGCCTCGATCGCCTTGGTCACACCCTTGCCGAGATAGACGGTCTTGTCGCCATCGCGCAGCTCCACCGCTTCATGCGCGCCGGTCGACGCGCCTGAGGGCACCGCGGCGCGGCCGAAGCTCCCGTCATCGAGCAACACGTCCACCTCAACCGTCGGGTTGCCGCGGCTGTCGAGAATCTGGCGTGCATGAATATCGATGATTGCGGTCACGTTATGATCCTTTTAGCGATCTGTGGTATCTACGAACGTCGGCGCGGCCTGTATCGGCTATCGTCGGCATCGGCAATTCGTCCCGGTCAATGGAACCGGCGGATAGACTGACCGGTTGATGGACAAGCGAGAAAAGGGCGACGACATGGCAACCGACACATCAAAAGCACCCAAGCCAGCCAAACCCGTAAAAACGGCCGCAACGACGTCAAAGCCCAGGGCTGCAGCGTCCAAGGCCGCCACGCCGAAAGCCGCCCCCTCGCCTGCCGCCAAAACCCCCAAACCGGTAAAGCCGAAGAAAGGCCCCACCGTGGACACCAGCACCATCGATACACCGAATAGCGCCAGCGAGAGCGCCAAATCCGCTGATACCAAGACCAATGCGTCGCAACTGTTCAAGGACAGCGCCGCCAAACTCACCAGGGAAGCCGGCGACAAGGCGCGTGCTTATGCCGAGGACGGCAAGGCTCGCGCCGGCGGCGCGCTCGACGAACTGGCGCGGCTGATGACTGAGGCGGCGGGCACCGTCGACGAGAAACTGGGCGAGCAATATGGCCAATATGCCCGCGGGGCGGCTGATTCGGTTTCCGGCTTTTCGGATTCGCTTAAGGCCAAGAACCTCGACGATCTGATCGAGGACGCGCGCGGCTTCGTGAAAAAAAGCCCGGCGATCGCGATTGGTACCGCGGCAGCGCTCGGCTTTGTACTGGTGCGGCTGATCAAGGCCGGCATCGACGCAGCCGACCGCGACGAAGCCTGATCGCAACAATCGGGGCTGACCGAATAGTCCGGGGGGAACATGGCCGAGCTACCGCCGGACGACGACAGCAACAGCATTGCGCGTTTGTTCGCGCGATTGATCGACGATGCCGAACGTTTCGTGCGGGCGGAGATCAGACTCTATCGCGCCGAGTTTCTGAGCCGTGTCGGCGAGGCCAGGATCGCGATCGTTCTGGGCGTCGTCGCGCTCCTGCTGGCGCAATCGGCGATCATTGCAATGGTGCTCGGGCTATTGCTGATCCTCAGGCACCCGCTGGGCGAGGTCGGGGCGACGATCGTCGTCGTCATTGTCTCGCTCGGCATCGCTGCCTTGCTGGTCCGCATTGCGGTTGCCAAGGTGCGGAAGATCACCGAGATCAAGGACAAGCCCGAGCGGGGAGGCGCCAAATGACCGGTGATGACGATGATCTCGCCACCGCGAAGCGTAAGGCTGAGGCAGCTCGGGCCAGGCTTACCAGCACGCTTGTCGATCTCCAGGCCCGGCTCAACCCGAAGGCGCTCATGCGTGAGGCAGCGCATGAGGTGAAAGAGGCGGCACAGGAGCTCGCGCGCGACGGGCTCGACACCATCAAACGCCATCCGATCACGCTGGCCGGCGCCACCGCGGCGGTTGGCATATTCTTCGCGCGTGGGCCGCTGCGGCACGTCATTGATGCCTATATGGATGAAACCCCCGAGCCCCCTGCGAGTTTGACTCCCAAACGGGCAGGCCCCCGACGGAAAGGACCCTCCGAATGAATGCTCCAGTAACGGTCGAGAACGCACGGAAACCCGCCAGCCGGCCCACTCCAAGGAGCGTAGCTGAAAAGGCGCTGGATACCACCAGGGAGACTGCCCGCGAGGCAGCGCGGCGTACCGCCCAGGGGATCGATGCCAATCCACTCGCAGTGCTGGTCGGCGGTGTCGCGCTCGGCGTGCTCGCCGGCACGCTGGTCCCGCGCACCGAACAGGAGGAAAAGCTCCTCGGACCGATCGGCAAGCGGCTCAACGACACAGCATCGGGCGCCGCCCAGGCCGCGCGCGATGCCGGCAAGGCCGAGCTGGATTCGCTCGGCCTGAACAAGGAGGCCGCACGCGATCAGGTCGGCAAGCTGCTCGATGGCGTGGCCAAGGCATTGTCGACCGCAGGCGCTGCCGCCGCCAAAGCGTCCAGCGGCAAGGGATAAGCCGGAAACGGTTCACCTTGGTCGCATCCCGCACTAAGGACTGGCGCGACTCCTCACAGGGAAGCGCGATTCATGAGCAAGCTCCACCTCGTCTTCGGCGGTCGCGTCAGCGATCCGCGCGGCCTCGACTTCGCCGATCTCGACTCAATCGAGATCGTCGGCGTCTTCCCCGACTACAAAAGCGCTGAAAAAGCGTGGCGCGCGGCTGCGCAACGCACGGTCGACGATGCCGAGATGAAATATGTGGTGGTTCATCTCCACCGCTTGCTTGAACCCGATCTGCTGACACCGCCCCAAGCCTGATCCCGATCAGCGGAAGGCCCGCGTCAGGCCTTCCGATAGGCCCAGGCGAGCAGCGGCCGCGCCAGTGCAACCCCCGCTGCGAGCCCGCCGAGCGGCTCGACGATTGTCACCGAAAGTTCGAAGCTACCGGCGGCCAGAGCGAAGACGATCTGGAACCCTAACCAGATCGCCGCGAGAATTGCGATCTGGACTGGTCGCCCGTACGCCCGCGACACCGGGATCGCGCGCGGGACGCCGTACAGCATGAAATAGGCGCCGATCACCGCGAAAGTGGCGGCGTCTGCTCCAGCGCTCGGGATAATCGAGCCGGGGGTGAGAATGGTGCGCGCGAGGGCTCCGCCATAGGCGCCCGCCACGAAGATGATCCCGAGACCGACCGGCCTCAGCACCTTTTCGACGAAGCGCCCTGCGATCAGCAGAAAGACGAGGTTGAAAGCCCCCGACAGCAAATCACGCGCCAGAAACGCTGAGGCAAGCGGCGACAGCCACAACCAGGGTTGGGCTCGCCAGCCGCCCGCTAGAAAGGGTTGGGGCGCGAATCCGAACAGATAGGCAGCCGTGCTCAGGCCGAACACCGCGGTGGCGAGCAGCACGACGAAAACCGACAGCGATACCAGCGCGTCAGTGAAGCGTCCGCGAGGAAGGTCGATTCCGTTCAGATGAATTCGATCTTCGAGACGACGTAGTAACGATCACCCGAGGGCACCGTCACTTCGACTTCGTCATCGACCTTGCGGCCGATCAGCGCGCGGCCAAGCGGGGAATTGTACGAGATGCGCCCACCCTTGGCGTCAGCCTCGGTCTGGCCGACGATCTGATAGCGGAAGGGCTTGTCGTCCTCGTCGAGCAAGGTGACGGTCGCGCCGAACACGACCTTGTCGCCGGACAGGTCGCGCGGATCGATTACCTGCGCGCGGCTGAGCTTGTCCTCGATATCCGAGATCGAGGCTTCGATCTGGCCCTGGCGCTCTTTCGCGGCATGATATTCCGCATTCTCGGAAAGATCGCCATGCGCGCGCGCTTCCTCGATCGCATCGACGATGGTCGGTCGTTCCGCTTTCAGGCGCTTCAGGTCCGCATTGAGCTTCTCATAGCCCTCCTGCAGCATCGGCATCTTTTCGACGGTAGCCATCCCTAATCCTTCGTCCCCGAAATTCCCCCATTGGCCGGCCCTCTCAAAGGACCCGCCCGCACGTTTCTCTCATGTGGGGAATTAATTGTGCGAGTGCGAATAATAGGATTGCAATGGCCGAACTTCAAGACTCCGCGTCGCAAGTGCCACAATCGCCTGTGCCGCGGCGACACTGGCCGGGGCCGTCGTGAAGTACGGGATCTTCTGGACAAGCGCCGAACCGCGGATCGGCTGCGAGTCCTTGAGGCTCTGCCACCCTTCCGTCGTGTTGAAGATCAGGTCGATATCATGGTCCTTGATCCGGTCGACGATGTGCGGCCGGCCCTGCGCGACCTTGTTGACGCGCTCGACTGCCACCCCGTTGGCGGTCAGATAATCCGCGGTGCCGCCGGTCGCGACGACGGTGAAGCCATTCTCGGCGAGCAGCTTCACGCCGGGAAGAACCACCGGCTTGTCGCCGTCCTTCACGCTGACGAACAGGGTGCCCGATTTGGGCAGGATCGTCCCTGCCCCGAGCTGCGACTTGGCGAAGGCCAGGACGAAATCGCTATCGATTCCCATCACTTCGCCGGTCGACTTCATCTCTGGCGAGAGGACCGGATCGACACCCGGGAAACGGTTGAAGGGGAACACCGCCTCCTTCACCGCGACATAGTCGATCGCGCGATCGATCTTGGGCAGGTCGGCGAGCTTCTCCCCTGCCATCACCCGCGCCGCGATCTTGGCGACCGGCGCACCGATCGCCTTGGCGACGAACGGCACGGTGCGGCTGGCGCGTGGATTGACCTCGATCAGATAGACGAGGCCGTCCTTCACCGCGAACTGGATGTTCATCAGCCCGACCACCGACAGCGCCTTGGCCAGCGCCCGGGTCTGGCGTTCGATCTCTGCGATGATCTCGTCGGAGAGGCTGTAAGGCGGGATCGAGCAGGCGCTGTCGCCCGAATGAACGCCGGCTTCCTCGATATGCTGGAGCACGCCGGCGACCGTCACATCGGTGCCGTCCGAGATCGCATCGACATCCACCTCGATGGCGTCACGCAGATACTGGTCGATCAGCACCGGCGAGTCGCCCGACACCTGGACAGCGGTCTGGATATAATCGTCAAGCTGCGCCGGGCCGTCGACAATCTCCATCGCCCGGCCGCCAAGCACATAGCTTGGCCGCATCAGCACCGGATACCCGATCCGCTCGGCCACGGCGATCGCCTCGTCGCGGCTGCGCGCAATGCCATTGGCCGGCTGGTGCAGGCCAAGCTTGGTGATCAGCGCGGCAAAGCGCTCACGGTCCTCGGCAAGATCGATCGCATCGGGGCTGGTGCCGAGGATCGGAATACCGGCCTGTTCGAGCGCATGCGCGAGGTTGAGCGGGGTCTGCCCGCCGAACTGGACGATCACGCCGACCAGCGTGCCCTTGGACTGCTCGACATGGAGGACTTCGAGCACGTCCTCAGCGGTCAGCGGTTCAAAATAGAGCCGGTCCGAGGTGTCATAATCCGTCGACACCGTCTCCGGGTTGCAGTTGACCATGATCGTCTCATAGCCGGCATCAGCCAGCGCGAAGCAGGCATGGCAGCAGCAATAGTCGAACTCGATCCCTTGCCCGATCCGGTTCGGTCCACCGCCCAGGATGACGATCTTCTTGCGGTCGCTCGGCTGGCTCTCGCATTCGGGCTCGCCGAAGCTCGGCGCTTCGTAGCTCGAATACATATAGGGCGTCTTGGCCTCGAACTCGGCCGCGCAGGTGTCGATCCGCTTGAACACCGGACGCACGCCGAGCTTCTGGCGGTGCTTGCGCACTTCATCCTCGGTCACGCCGCCGGTCATGGCGACCACCGTTTCATGGATCAGCCCCGACCCACGCGCGATGCCACGGTCCATGCCGCCATGGAGATTGGCGGATTTGAGCGCGAGATAAGCGAGGCGCTTGTCGCTGAAGCCCATCGACTTCAGCCGCCGCATCCCAGCCGCATCGCGCGGCAGGCCGCCGCGGCAGACTTCTTCCTCCGCCGCGATGATCTCTGCGATCCGCTCGAGGAACCAGGGATCGTAAAAGGTGATCGCGTGGATCTCCGCAATGGTGAAGCCCTCGCGGAGCGCCTGGGCTGCGACCAGCAGCCGGTCAGGCGTCGCCCGCGCCAGCGCTGCCTCGATCACGGCGCGCGGCGCGCCGACCAGCGCATCGACCTGATTGAAGCCAGACAGCCCCGTCTCGAGCCCGCGCAATGCCTTTTGCATCGATTCATGGATGTTGCGACCGATCGCCATCACCTCGCCGACCGACTTCATCGCCGTGGAGAGGATCGGCTCGGCGCCCTTGAACTTCTCGAAGGCGAAACGCGGAATCTTGGTAACGACATAGTCGATCGTCGGCTCGAATGAGGCCGGAGTCGCGCCGGTGATGTCGTTGATGATCTCGTCGAGTGTGTACCCCACTGCAAGCTTGGCCGCGACCTTGGCGATCGGAAAGCCGGTCGCCTTGGAGGCAAGCGCCGAGGAGCGCGACACCCGGGGGTTCATCTCGATCACGACCAGCCGTCCGTCCTTCGGATTGACCGCGAACTGGACGTTGGAACCACCTGTTTCCACGCCAATTTCACGCAGCACCGCGATGCTCGCGTTGCGCATGATCTGATATTCCTTGTCGGTCAGCGTCAGCGCCGGCGCGACAGTGATGGAGTCGCCAGTATGGACGCCCATCGGATCGATATTCTCAATGGAACAGATGATGATGCAATTGTCGTGGCGGTCGCGCACGACCTCCATCTCATATTCCTTCCAGCCGAGTACCGATTCCTCGATCAGCACTTCAGTGGTCGGCGAGGCATCGAGCCCCGAGGTAACGATGGTGACGAATTCCTCGCGGTTATAGGCGATCCCGCCGCCCGAGCCGCCCATGGTGAACGAGGGCCGGATGATCGTCGGCAGACCGACATGCTCCAACGCCGCGAAAGCCTCGTCGAGCGAATGCGCGATCCGCGAGCGCGGGCTTTCAAGCCCGATCTTGTCCATCGCGTCGCGGAACTTCAGCCGGTCCTCGGCCTTGTCGATCGCCTCGGCATCGGCCCCGATCATCTGCACGCCGTACTTCGCCAGCGTTCCGTCATTGAACAAGGCAAGGGCGGTATTGAGTGCGGTCTGCCCGCCCATGGTCGGGAGCACGGCGTCGGGCCGCTCCTTCTCGATGATCTTGGCAACGATCTCGGGGGTGATCGGTTCGACGTAGGTCGCATCCGCCAGCTCCGGATCAGTCATGATCGTCGCCGGGTTCGAATTGACGAGGATGATGCGATAGCCCTCCTCGCGCAGCGCCTTGATCGCCTGCGTGCCGGAATAATCGAACTCGCACGCCTGGCCAATGACGATAGGCCCTGCGCCGATGACGAGGATCGAGGAGATGTCAGTACGTTTTGGCATTATGTGCTGCTTTGGTCCTGGCTGTTCGCGTCCGCCGCMGGCTCGGGCGGATAGACGTTCGGCTTGTCGGTCATCAATTTGTCCACCGCCGCGAAGGCTTCAGCGAAGCCGGCCATCAGGCGTGCTTCGACATCGGGCTTGAGCGGGCAGTCTTTGGTAAAATCCGTGAATTGCTCATGCACCTGCCTGCGCACTTCCGCAGCGCGGTCGGCGKGCGAATCGTCGAAGCCGAAGCCTGAGCTGTAGTTCAGGCCGTTGCAGCCCTTGAACTCGCCGTGGATGCTGCCACCCGTGTTGCTCTCGCTCGGCTGGTAGAATAGGGAGACTTCGGGAATCGCCTTCTCGATCGAGACGACCCGGTCGCTATCGTCGCCCGGCTTGTGGCCGACATCCGTCAGCTTCCAGCCCGCGACGTCGATCGCGCTGTCCTGCGCGACAGTAGCGCCTGCACAGGCCAGAAGTCCGGCCGCAGCGAGCGTGGCGGTGACCATGAAGGGCTTCGACATCAACTCCCCTCCCCGGTCTCAGCCATGCAGCCCCAGCCTTCGAATTCGAGGTCGTACAGAAGCTCGATCTGCAGGCATTGCAGGGTCAGCGCCTTGATTGACGCCGGATCGGCCTTTTGCGTACGGGCGAGGAACAGCGAGGTATCGCCTTCCTCGTTTTCCTCGCGTTCGAGGACGGTGAAGCCGAACTTGTCCGCATCGTCAGCGAGCCGATCGAGCGCATCTTCATCACCGCGGAAGCTGACATCGATCGACCGGGCAATCTCCGGCCGATCGCCATTCTTCGCCAGATTGAGCAGGACCTCCTGATCGGCGAGCAGTTCCTCCTCGAGCCGTGCGGGATCGACATCTGGCAGCGTCATTGGCTGTTCCCATTTTCAGGCGGCGCGGGCGGATAGACATTGGGCTTGTCGGTCATCAGCTTGTCCACCGCCGCGAAGGCTTTCGCGAAACCCGTCATCACCTCGGTTTCAAGCTCGACCTTGAGCCTGCACGTTTTGGCGAAATCCGTGAACGCGGCATGCATTTCCTTGCGCACCACGGCGGCGCGATCACCGGGTGGATTGGGCAGATAGAAGTCCGAGTTGAGGCTCAGCCGTGAACAGCCCTTGACGCTGAACACGGCCTGGATGCTGCCGCTGACATTGCGCTTACCCGGGCGGTAGATCATGTCGACCTGGGGCGTGACCTTCTCGATCGAGACGAGCCGGTTGCTGTCGTCGCCAGGCTTGTGGCCGACATCAGCGAGATTCCAGCCATCCACCTGAACCGCGCTGTCCTGCGCAATGCCGGCGACGGAGACGGCGAGGCCGGCTCCGAGCAGCGGGATCGCGCTGGCCAGATGGTATCTCACAATGCCTGCAGACCGCCGACGAACCGCTCGAACAGATAGAAGCTGTCCTGCGGACCCGGGCTCGCCTCGGGGTGATATTGCACGCTGAAGGCCGGGCGGTCGGTCAGTTCGAACCCGGCATTGGAGCCGTCGAACAGTGAGACATGGGTCTCCCGCGCGGTCGCGGGCAGCGTCTCCGAAACCACTGCGAAACCATGGTTCATCGAGGTGATCTCGACCGCGCCGTCGCTCAGTCGCTTGACCGGGTGGTTGGCGCCGCGGTGCCCCTGGAACATCTTGGTGGTCTCGGCACCGACCGCGAGACCGAGCAGCTGGTGGCCGAGGCAGATGCCGAACAGCGGAATGCGGGTCTCGAGGAGTTGCTGGATGACTGGCACGGCATATTCGCCGGTCGCGGCGGGGTCGCCCGGGCCGTTGGAGAGGAAGATGCCGTCGGGCTTCAGCGCCATCACCTGCTCGAAGCTGGCGGTCGCGGGCAGGACGCTCACCTTCGCGCCGGCTTTCACCAGGTTGCGGTAGATATTGTGCTTGGCGCCGTAGTCGATCGCGACGACGTGCGGACGACTGCCCGTGCCGGCCTCGCCGTCATACCCGAACCCAAGCCGCCAGACGCCGCCTTCCCAGCCATAATGTGTCTCGGTCGTCACCGAGATGGCGAGGTCCATCCCCTCCAGCCCCGGCCAGGCTTTCGCCATTTCCAGCAACAGCGGGATATCGAACCGCCCGTCAGCCCGGTGCGAGATCACGCCGTTAGGCGCGCCGCCGCTGCGGATCCGCCGGGTCAGCGCGCGGGTGTCGATCCCCGACAGGCCGATCCGATCATGCCGCTTCATCCAGTCGTCGAGCCGCTCGACCGAGCGGAAGTTGGAGGGCGCAGTCACATCCTCGCGTACGATCATGCCGAGCGCATGCGGCTCCTCGGCTTCGACATCATCGGCATTGGCGCCGACATTGCCGATATGCGGAAAGGTGAAGGTGATGATCTGTCCGGCGAAGCTCGGGTCAGTCATGATTTCCTGATAACCGGTCATTGCGGTGTGGAAGCAGACCTCGCCGACCGCTTCGCCCTCAGCGCCGAATCCGCGCCCCCAGGCAATCTCGCCATTTGCCAGAACCAGAACGCCCGTCGCCCCTGCAGGCGCGGAAATGGGTTTGGCGTCGGCCATCGTGGCGGGCACTCCTTCGGGTAGCGATGTTGCTAAGCGGTGGTCGCTAGAGACGCGAAGCGGGAGCGTCAATCTGTTAAAACCCCGGTGGTCCGGCTAGGGGTACGGATTACCGAAAAGGACCGAGCATGATTCGCGACGACATCAAGGCTGCACTCATCACCGCCATGAAGGGCGGCGACAAGGAGGGCACGGCGGCACTCCGCCTGATTCAGTCGGCGATCAAGAATCGCGACATCGAGGCGCGCACAGGGAAGTCGCCCGACGATGACGACACATTGGTGGTCGAAGTGCTGCAGAAAATGGTCAAGCAGCGCCGCGAATCGATCGAGATGTTCGTGAAGGGCAACCGCCAGGAGCTCGCCGACGCCGAGGCCGCAGAGGTTGCCGTGATCGAGCGGTTCCTGCCGCAGCAGATGAGCGAGGCCGAGACCAGCGCCGCGATCGAGGCGATCAAGACGGAGCTGGGCGCTACGGGCTTGAAGGATATGGGCCGGGTGATGGCCGAGCTGAAGGCGCGACATGCGCAGACGCTGGATATGAGCAAAGCGAGCGGGCTGGTGAAGGCGGCTTTGGGCTAAGGTAAGCGCAACAAAACTCCCCTCCCGCTTGCGGGAGGGGTTGGGGGAGGGCATGTCGGACAAAGGCTACGCCAGACCCACCATGCGTTCGCGCGAATTGCGCTCGAATGCGACGGATGCCGAGCGCAAGCTTTGGACGCAGCTGAACGCGCGGAAGCTCGCTGGAGTCCGCTTTAACACTCAATTCCCGATCGGCCCTTTCATCTGCGACTTCGTCTCTCGAACCGCCAAGCTGGCGATTGAAGTCGATGGCGGCCAGCACGACTGGAGCGCCGCTGCCGATCTCGCTCGAACGCAATTTGTTGAGGCGCAGGGATTCGCCGTACATCGTTTCTGGAACAATGAAGTGTTGGAGAATATCGAAGGAGTCGTGGCGACCATCGAACGCGCACTGGCTGACAGGCCCTCCCCCAGCCCCTCCCGCAAGCGGGAGGGGAGCAGAAGTGCGCGCGTCTCCCGCGAACGCTCATGAGCCTCTCCCCGCAATTCCTCGACGAGCTCCGCGCCCGCACCCTTCTCTCGGCGCTGATCGGCCGCACCACCAAGCTGCAAAAGGCGGGACGCGAATTCCGTGCCTGTTGCCCCTTCCACAACGAGAAGTCGCCAAGCTTCTACGTCAACGACGACAAGGCCTTTTACCACTGCTTCGGCTGCGGCGCGCATGGCGACGCGATCCGCTGGATGACCGATCAGCGCGGCCTGCCTTTCATGGATGCGGTGAAGGAGCTCGCCCAGGCAGCGGGCATGGAATTGCCCGCGATGGATCCGCGCGCCGCTGAAAAAGCGGAGCAGTCCAAGGGGCTGCACGACGTGATGAAGGCCGCCGCTGACTGGTTCGAAACCCAGTTCGGCGGGCTCGACGGCGGCGAAGCGGTGGCGCTGCTCAAAAAGCGCGGCGTGTCCGATACAGCCCGCCGCGATTTCGGCCTCGGCTTCGCCCCCGATTCGCGCGGCAAGCTGCGCACCGCCCTTCGTGACTTCGGCGATGCGATGCTGATCGAGGCGGGGCTGCTGATCTCGGTTGAGGACAAGGAGCCCTATGATCGATTCCGCGGCCGGCTGATGATCCCGATCCGTGATCCGCGCGGCCGCACCATTGCCTTTGGCGGCCGGATCATCGGAGACGGCGAACCCAAATATCTGAACTCGCCGGAGACCCCGCTCTTCGACAAGGGCCGCAGCCTCTACAATCTCGATCGCGCCGCCCCGGCCTCGCGTAAATCCGGCCGGGTGCTGGTGGTCGAGGGCTATATGGACGTGATCGCCCTCGCCCAGGCCGGCTTTGGCGAAGCGGTCGCCCCGCTCGGCACCGCGCTCACCGAAGCGCAGCTCGAACGGTTGTGGCGGCTGACTGACGTACCGATTCTCTGCTTCGACGGCGATTCGGCCGGACAAAAGGCGGCTATCCGCGCAGCCAATCGTGCCCTGCCGATGCTTGCACCGGGGCGCAGCCTCGCTTTCGTCACCCTGCCCGCTGGCGTCGATCCCGATGATTTCGTTCGCGCCAAGGGCCCTGCCGCCTTCGCTGCCCTGCTCGAAAAACCCGAACCTTTGGTTGATCGCCTCTGGGCCCACGAACTCACCGCCGAGCCGCTCGACACGCCCGAACAAAAGGCTGGGCTCAAACAGCGTTACACCGGCCTTGCCCAGGCAATCGCCGATGCCGATGTCCGCACCCAGTATCTCGCTGAATTCAACCGTCGTTTCGATGCGCTTTATGCCCGCGTCCGCCCGGCTTTCGTCCCGTTCGAGCGCGCCAAGCGCAAGCCGGGCCAGCCCTGGAAAGCGCCCGACATCCCGGTTACTGATGCCGCCAAGGGGGTCCGCGCCGCCGGAATCGACCGAATTCTCGCCAAGGCAGTGCTCGCCGGGCTGATCCGCCACCCGGCTGAAATCGCCCGCCATATGGAGGTTCTCGGCTCTCTGAAGCTCGCCGACGGGGCGCTCGGCCGGCTGTTTGAAGCGGTTATTGATCTCGCCGTCGAAGATCAGGCGCTTGATAGCGAGCGCCTGCTTACCATATTGGCGAAATCAGGATTCGATATAATGGCCACCGATCTGTTACGGGCCGATCAACTCTCGTGCTCGTTTACGCAGAAAGACGCCGAGCCGGCGCGGGCGCGTGAGGATCTCGACGAAGCGATCGCTATTCTGGTGGCGCGTCCCGAAGTGGATGCCGCGCTGGCGGAAGCAACGACCGCGCTGATGGCGGGTTATACGGACGAAGCCTTCCAACGGCAGGTTTCGCTGGTGAAGGAACAACAGGCGCTCGACGCACGACTTGCAAATCTTGTGCAAGCGAACGAAGACGCCAGAGCTTTTAGTGCTGAGGGCAATTGATGACGAAGATGAACGGTGGCGGTAGTGACGAGAGCGGTGAAAGCACCGACGCTCCGCTGATCGACTTGAACGATGCTTCCATCAAGAAGCTGATCGCCCGCGCCAAAAAGCGTGGCTACATCACTGTCGACCAGCTCAATGAGGCATTGCCGCAGGACCAGATGTCGTCCGATCAGCTCGAGGATGTCATGTCCGCGCTGAACGAAATGGGCATCAACATCGTCGAGAACGATGAAGCCGGCGAAGACGGCGAAGAGGCCGATCAGCCCGAGGACGAGGTCGAGTCGGTCGATTCGTCCGAGGAAAGCGCGCCTGCGCTCGAGACCAAGAAAAAAGAAATCATCGATCGCACCGACGATCCGGTGCGCATGTATCTGCGAGAGATGGGTGCGGTCGAGCTGCTCAGCCGCGAGGGCGAGATCGCCATCGCCAAGCGCATCGAGGCCGGCCGCGACACGATGATCCTGGGGCTGTGCGAAAGCCCGATCACTTTCAACGCGATCATCGACTGGTCGACCGCGCTCAACGAAGGCACGATGCAGCTGCGCGAGATCCTCGATCTCGACGCGATGCTCTCCAAGGATCCGGCGCCTGAATCGCTGACCGACGACGACGAGGGCTCGGGCGAGATTTCGGAAAAGACCGCCGGTCCATCCTTCAAGGAAGAGGAAGAGCCCGAAGAGGCCCCCGCCGAGGAGGAAGAGGATTCGATGCAGGAGCGGCGCACGCCGCGCGCATCGGATGACGAGGAGGAGGATAACACCCTCAGCCTCGCGCAGATGGAGGAGCAGTTGAAGCCGCAGGCGCTGGAGCGCTTCGCGAGCATCACCTCGCTCTACAAGAAATTCTCGCGCGTCCAGCAGCAGCGGCTCGATTCGATGTCGGCCGGCGGCGAATTGTCGAACGCTGACGAGCGCAAATATCAGAAGTTGCGCGAGGAACTCACGGCGGAAGTCGAGAGCGTGCAGTTCCACAATGCCAAGATCGAATATCTGGTCGATCAGCTTTATGCCTTCAACCGGCGCCTCACCGCGCTGGGCGGGCAGATGCTGCGCCTGGCCGAGCGCCACAAGGTGCCGCGCAAGGATTTCCTCGATCGCTATATCGGCCATGAGCTCGACGAGCAGTTCCTGCCGAGCGTGTCGAAGCTCGACAAGAAATGGACTGCCTTCGTCACCAATGAGGGCGATGCCGTCGATCGCATCCGGGTTGAAATCTCGGAGATCAGCCAGGCGACTGGCATGTCGCTCGGCGAGTTCCGCCGCATCGTCAACATGGTGCAGAAGGGCGAGCGCGAGGCGCGGATCGCCAAGAAGGAAATGGTCGAGGCGAACCTGCGGCTCGTGATCTCGATCGCGAAGAAATACACCAATCGCGGCCTTCAGTTTCTGGATCTCATCCAGGAGGGCAATATCGGCCTGATGAAGGCGGTCGATAAGTTCGAGTATCGCCGCGGTTACAAGTTCAGCACCTATGCCACCTGGTGGATCCGTCAGGCGATCACCCGCTCGATCGCCGATCAGGCGCGGACGATCCGTATCCCAGTCCATATGATCGAGACGATCAACAAACTGGTGCGGACCAGCCGCCAGTTCCTCCACGAGCAGGGCCGCGAGCCCACGCCCGAGGAAATGGCCGAGCGGCTTTCGATGCCGCTCGAAAAGGTCCGCAAGGTGATGAAGATCGCCAAGGAGCCGATCAGCCTCGAAACGCCGATCGGCGACGAGGAGGATTCGCATCTCGGCGATTTCATCGAGGACAAGAACGCGATCATCCCGGTGGATGCCGCGATCCAGGCCAACCTCAAGGAAACCGTGACGCGGGTTCTGGCGAGTCTCACCCCGCGCGAGGAACGCGTGCTGCGCATGCGCTTCGGCATCGGCATGAACACCGATCACACGCTCGAAGAGGTCGGCCAGCAATTCTCGGTGACGCGCGAGCGTATCCGCCAGATCGAGGCCAAGGCGCTGAGGAAGCTCAAGCACCCGAGCCGTTCGCGGAAGATGCGCAGCTTCCTCGATCAGTGACGCGATTCGCCGGCGAAAGCCGGCGACATCCGTGCTGAAATAGAGCCCATTTCGGATCAAATTTTCACGGATATCGAATCAGGCGTGCAAGTCGCTTCGGCCGGTGAGCTGAGCCACGCCCAGCGAGCCCGCGCTGCATAGACAAGCTCTATCAGAGGGTTACGGCAACCATCGCCTTTCCCGCGCCGTTCGCTAGTCGGCGCCGAGCCGGGCATTGCTCTGGATCAAGGTTGAGACAGGCTTAACTTGCTCTACACCAGGTCTTTACGCCCTTCGGTATAACCCTGGGCCTTAAGGGGCGCGAAGCCGGTTTCACCGGTGTTTCAACCCAGCCCCCTGGAGGTTCATGGCTTTCGATTCAGCACTTGAGCGGCGGATAGGTGGAAGCTGGGGTACGATTGCCATGTTGGCGTCGGACGACGGCACTGCCACGCACGCGATGCCCCGCCTGCTCGCAAGGCCGCACGTCGCGGTGCGCGACCTGGCTGACGCGGTCCATGCGCTCTGTGCGCTCCATGGTCGTCACCMGGGGGTGATCGATTATGCGCTGGAGCATTGCGGCCAGAATTCAGCGCTGGACTGGCTCGAATCGGCCGCGGTCGGCTTTACCGACGAGCGCACCTATCTCGCGCGGCTGACCGCCGCTGCAGGCCCCCTGCCCTCGACGCCCGGCCAGGCTGAAACCGAGGCTGCGATCTCGGCCCAGCGCCACGCGCTTGACATGCTCGCCCAGTCCGATCGTGCCGGTTGCGCGACCGGCGCGGCGATCGCGCTGATCCTCGATTGGGCAGCGATTCGCGAAACGCTCGATATCGCCGCGCGCCGCTTCGGCGTCGAACCGCCCGCCTCGACCCTGCCCGATGGTTTCGAGACGGCATCCCTGGTCTCGGCGCTGGCGGAAACGGCGGCGATCGAACGCGCCATGGCATTCGGTGCACAGCAGATCCTCGCTCAGCATCGTGGGCTGTGGGACCTGCTCGAGGCCCGCGCGAGCGCACGCAACCATCAATAAAGCGGAAACCCGGCGCTTGCGCCGAGGTACAAAAGCCCTCTATCCCAAACCCGATATTCGAAACGGGATTGGACCTGCATGAAGCGCTTCGAGGGCACACAAAGCTATGTCGCAACCGATGACCTGAAGGTCGCGGTCAATGCGGCGGTCACGCTGCGCCGCCCGCTCCTCGTCAAGGGAGAACCAGGCACCGGCAAGACCGTGCTTGCTTATGAGATCGCCAAGGCAGTCGGCGCGCCGTTGATCGAGTGGAACATCAAATCCACCACCAAGGCGCAGCAGGGCCTGTACGAATATGATGCGGTGGCCCGTCTCCGCGACGGACAGCTCGGCGACGAGCGTGTCCATGACATCGGCAACTATATCCGCCGGGGCAAATTATGGGAGGCGTTCACCGCGCCCGAAGTCCCCGTCCTGCTGATCGACGAGATCGACAAGGCCGATATCGAATTCCCGAACGATCTCCTCCAGGAGCTCGATCGCATGGAATTCCATGTCTATGAGACGAAAGAGACAGTGCGCGCCGCCGAGCGCCCGATCGTCGTCATCACCTCGAACAACGAGAAGGAACTGCCCGATGCGTTCCTGCGCCGCTGCTTCTTCCACTATATCAAATTCCCCGACCGGGAGACGATGCAGGCGATCATCGACGTCCATTTCCCCGGTATCCAGAAGATCCTCGTCAACAAGGCGATGGACATCTTCTACGATGTCCGCGACGTGCCGGGCCTGAAGAAAAAGCCCTCGACCAGTGAGTTGCTCGACTGGCTGAAGCTCCTCCTTCATGAGGACATGCCGCTCGAGGTCCTTCAGAATCGCGATCCGACCAAGGCGATTCCGCCGTTGCACGGCGCCTTGCTGAAGAACGAACAGGACGTGATGCTGTTCGAACGCCTCGCCTTCATGGCGAAGCGACAGGCCAATAAGGCCTAGGCGGGCCTTCTTACGTCGCTGAAATCGCGTGCCGAAGATGGCAAAAAAACATTATTGACCCGAATTTAACCACGCCCCAATACCGTTACTTGGGGGGGTGCCGTTGATGGTGCCCGTGTATGCGTTACCTCGTCTCAGCCATCGCACTCGCGGGCTCGGCTTTTGCCATGGCCCCGGCGCGTGCGAGTTCGCTGCTCGATTATGTCGGCGAATGCGTCCCCTTCGCCCGCGCCGCCTCCGGCATTCAGATCTTTGGCGACGCCTGGACCTGGTGGGACCAGGCCGACGGCCGTTACAAGCGCGGCGATGTGCCGCGTGCGGGTGCGGTCATCGTCTTTGCGCGAACCGGGCGCCTCCCGCTGGGCCATGTCGCGGTGATCAGCCGGGTCGTCACCTCGCGCGTTGCGATGGTGACTCATGCCAATTGGTCGCGGATAGACGGCGAGCGCGGCCATGCCGAGCAGGATGTGACTCTGACCGACGTTTCCGAAGACAATGACTGGAGCCGGGTCCGGGTCTGGTATCGCGACATGGATGGCCTCGGGAGCACCAGCTATCCGGTCTATGGTTTCATCTACGGCACGCCTGAGAACCACAAGATCGCCCGCGCCCACCCAGCTGCCGAACTCACCGGCCGCGACCCCGATTATGTCGGCGCGCTGATCGACGCCTACGAACACTGATACTTGCACCCTCAGCAGCGCGTGGCATGCTGCCGCGCCTGAGGGGATCACGATGGCGAAACGGGAAAATTACGGCATCGACGCGCCCGGCGTGGTCCGCAATCTTGCCGTCGCTGGCGCCGTTCTGCTCTCGATCGTCACCTATTTCCATTTCCACGGGAGCCCCGAATGGCTCGCCCCGTTCCTGCCGACGATGCGCGCGACCGGGCTGATCTGTACGGGCATGACGATATGGATGATCAGCTCGAGCCTCTGGTTCAAGCAGATCGTCATGCGGCGCCTCCTCGACGAACATGATTGGCGCGGTGACGAGCAGGTCCTCGATGTCGGCTGCGGGCGCGGGCTGGTCGCGATCGGCGCCGCCCGCCGCCTCGGTTCGGACGGGAAAGTTCACGGCCTCGATCTCTGGCAGGCGCGCGATCTGAGCGACAACAACCCGGGAAGCGCGACCGCCAATGCCGAGGCGGCGGGCGTTGCTGACCGGCTCGTGATCGACACCGGCGACATGCGCGCCATGCCCTATGCTGACGGTCAGTTCGACGTGATCGCTTCAATGACAGCGATCCACAATATCGAGGACAAACCGGGCCATACCCAGGCCGTCGCCGAGATCTGGCGAGTCACCAAACCGGGCGGGCACATCCTGATCTACGATATCCGTCATGCCGGTGCCTATGCCGACCAGCTGAAAAGCCTCGGCGCAACCGATGTGCGGATGAGCGGACCGATCCTGCTCTGGGGCGTATTCGGGCGCCGCTTTTCGGCAACGAAGCCGGGCTGATCACACCGGCGCTTGCCGGGCTCGTGATCGTCGTACAGAGTTTGACCTGACTGGGAGGGAAGCCGTTGATCCGATATCTGCTTTTGCTGCTTGGCGCCGCCGCCAGCCCGGTTGCGGCTCAGAAACTGGAAGGCGTGTGGAAAGGATCGGGAGAACGCATCGCGGCACCGCCGGCCAATGTGTCCTTCCCGCGTAGTGTCGGCGGGCTCAGTCTCACTGAAACCGCCGAGTCTTCCCACAAGGGTACCTCGCTCGACAACATCGCCAAATACCGCAGCGCGGATGGCAAGATATGGGCCACGATCTATGTATATCGCCCCGGCTATCCCGATGCTGCGATCGCCGCCTATATGACCGACCGGGCAATTCGCCTGGCATATGGCAGCGGACTTAAACGCCTGTCGCAGACAGTGGTGCCGATCGGCGGCCAGCCAAATGCCGCGATCCGCATGACCTACTCGGGCGGTGTGATCCAGGATTCCGGCCCCCTCGCCAGCGCCGCCGCCTTTGCCCATGTCAATGGATGGATCCTGGTGTTCCGTGTATCCGGCCCGGTCGACCGCCCCGTTGAGGTGGAGGCAGCGCTCGACGCGATGCTGACCGCGACGAAATTCGATTCCAAAGCCTATGTCCTCCCGGCCGCGCCGCTCGATTTCGCACCACCCTGCCCACCGGCGGCTTCCGGCACGGTGAAACCCTTCAGGTCGGACAAATCAGGCGCGAACGCGTTGGCGGCTGCGCTCAGCTCCTCGGTCGGCACCGAGAAGCCGAAGGGAAAGGGCGACGGCCTTCAGCCCAATTTTCCGGCCAACGGCCTCACGCGTGTCTGCGTGCGGGGTACCCTAGGCGACAGCGGGCTTGAGATCCTCCAGCCGGCCGGCACGAGCACGCCGGAGATCATCCTCCTGCCCCTGAACGATGTCGACGATGTGGTTTCGGTCCAGAAGAACCTGCTCGGCGAGGGCTATACCCTTGGCAAGGCAGAGATCGGCCGAACCCTTGTCCTCGGCGAAATGGACCGGATGCCGGATAACGATCAGCTGGCCAGGATATTGGCAGGCGAGCAGAAGGAGCTGCTGGCCGTGCGTTCATCCACCACGATCAAGGCGAGCGGCGATACCAGCGTCAATATCTCTACCGGAACGCTGAAATGAGGTGCGCGGAGCGAGGCAGGGCAATGTTTCGCACATTCCTGGCCGTCGCACTTCTCGCAGTCGCCGCGCCCGCATGGGCACAGGTGAGCCCCGACGAGGGGGCGTGGCACGTCAAAGGCGATCTCGCCACTGTCGCCGCGAGCGGGATCGGCATTCCGGCGCAGGCGGGTGTGGTCTCGCTCACGAAGACCGGCGAGGCGTCGCTCAAGGGCCAGGGCATCGACAACGTCGCCCAATATGAATCCGACGATGGGATGGTCTTCGCCACCGTCTATATCTTCTACGCGACCTATGCCGATACAGCGCTCGCAACCTGGGCCACCGACCGCGCGATCCGTGAGCGGTTCGGCCCCAATCTCGTGCTGGTCAGCGACAGCGTCGCGGCGGCGGGAAGCATTCCGCAAGCGGCGACGCGCCGCGTTTACGACAAGGGTGAGCTCGAGCCCGGCAAGCCACTGGCTTCGGTCGCCGGCTTCGTTCGCGCGGGAAGCTGGATGGTCGCCCTGCGCGTGAGCGGCCCCACGGAACGCCGTGCCGAGGTTGAGGGAGCATTCGATGCTCTGCTGGCGGGCATGCGGTTCGACGGCAAGGACAAGCCGATGCCGGCCACACCGTTCAAGCTCACCGCTCCGTGCCCGGCTGCGGACGAGAAGCCGGCGCAGTTCCTCGGCGACAAGGCCTCCAATACCAATGCCCTGTTTGCGTCTTTGCTGGGCGGCTCCATCACGGTGAAGGATGAGGCTAAGGGCACCGTTACCGTCGCGACTCCGCCTCTTGCCTTCCCGCGCAACGGTGCCTCCACGCTGTGCATTCGCGGCAAGGTCGAGACGAACAACCGGGGCCCGCTCGCAGTGCTGGCGCCGGCGAGCGCCGATGACGGCCAGACCGCGCTCGTCCTGCTCGACGATGCCGGCGGCACCATCGCCGTCGAGCCGTTGCTGCTGCTCGGCAAGGATATCGGCAAAGGCTTTGTCGTAAAGCATTACGGGATCGGTTTTGTCGATGTGCTCGGCAGCTTCGAGCGCATGCCTAACCTGGCCCAGCTTGGCGCGATCATCAGCGGCACTGACACGCACGGAGCGATGGTTCGATCGAGCACGACCTTCACACCGGACGGAAAGACGACCATCAACATCGACACCAACAGTTTGAAATGATCGCGAAGGCCAGCGCATGTTCCTGAACTTCCTCGACGAGCTCCGTGCGGCCGGCATCCAGGCGAGCATGAAAGAGCATCTCATCCTGCTCGAGGCGCTCGACCGGGACGTGATCGACCGGACGCCGGAGGATTTCTATTACCTCTCGCGCGCCGTGTACGTGAAGGACGAGGGGCTGCTCGATCGCTTCGACCAGGTCTTCGCCAAGGTGTTCAAGGGCATCTCCACGACGTTCGGCACCCAGAATGCCGATATCCCCGAGGACTGGCTGCGCGCGGTCGCCGAGAAATATCTCTCGGCCGAGGAGATGGAGGCGATCAAGTCGCTCGGCTCCTGGGAAGAGATCATGGAGACGCTCAAGAAGCGGCTCGAGGAGCAGCATGAGCGCCACCAGGGCGGCAACAAATGGGTCGGGACCGGCGGCACCAGCCCTTACGGCAATTCGGGCTATAACCCGGAAGGCGTGCGCATCGGTGGCGAGGGCAAGCACAAGCGGGCGTTGAAAGTCTGGGACCAGCGCGACTTCAAGAATCTCGACAATACGAAGGAGCTCGGCACTCGCAACATCAAGATCGCGCTCCGCCGCCTGCGCCGTTTCGCCCGCGAAGGCGCCGCCGACGAACTCGATATCGACGCGACGATCGACGGCACCGCGCGCCAGGGCTGGCTCGACGTGGTGATGCGGCCGGAGCGGCACAATGCGGTGAAGCTGCTGCTATTCCTCGATGTCGGCGGCTCAATGGACCCATGGGTCAAGCTCTGCGAGGAGCTGTTCTCGGCCGCGACCACGGAGTTCAAGAATCTCGAATTCTTCTATTTCCACAATTGCCCGTACGAGGGCGTGTGGAAGGACAACCGCCGCCGTTTCAGCGAGCGCACGCCGATGTGGGACGTGCTCCACAAATTCGGCCACGACTACAAACTTGTCTTCGTCGGCGACGCCTCGATGAGCCCGTACGAGATCACCCATCCGGGCGGCTCGGTCGAACATTATAACGAGGAATCAGGCGCGGTGTGGATGCACCGGTTGACCACGACCTACCCTGCGGCGGTGTGGCTCAACCCGGTGCCCGAGCAGCAATGGGGCTATTCGCAATCAGTCCGCATCTTCCGCGAGCTGATGAATGACCGCATGTATCCGCTGACGCTGGCCGGGCTGGACGATGCGATGCGCGAGCTCACGCGAAAGCGATAGGCCTTAGCTCGACAGGGCTATCAGGCGCGCGTGCAGCGCGGCATCGGCCGTTCGTTCCTCCTGAAGGATGGCCGTGCAAATGGCGGCAGCGGGGTTCCTCAGCGCCTCCGCCGTTGAAACCGCAGTCTCATAGGAAACGATCTCGGCCGCCTTTGCCTTGCGGATAGCGCCGATCAGCGCAACGTCGAGCAGCGGCCCGGGGACGATCGACTGTGTATCGCGCTCGGCGTCATCGAGAATCCCGGCCATCCACAAATTGGGCGGTCCCGCCACATCCTCGCCAGTAGCACGAAGGCGCTCTGCCTGGGATTGGCTTTGGCTGATCTGCGCCTTCAAAATGTCGCGTAGCGGCGAATCTTCGGCATTATCAAGGATGCCTGGCAGGCGCTCGACGAGCAGCAGTTCGCCCGCGTGCAGATCCTGAACGCAGCTGGTGAACAGCGCTTCGCGTGTCTTAGTCTGGCTCATCCCACGCCAACTGTCTGCCGGATGTTTGGTTGCGCGTCAGTAGAGCAAAAAGGGCCGCTGCGCCTCCGCCCACGCTTCCTCGTCCCGCACGGTAGCCGCGTCCAGATCGCCTGCCACCGCCACCCCGTCATCAACCCACTCCCGCAGGCCGGGCCCGCCATTGATCACATCGATCGCGAGCTTGCCGAACTCATATTCATACGGAAAATCGCGCCACAGCGGATATTCCGGATACAGCAGCCGGATTGCCTTGAAGGCGAGCGCCTGCACTCGCCAGGGCCGGAATGCCTTATGATCATATGCTGGCCCCTCGGCATGAATATGCACGCCGTTGCAGAGCTGACCCACATGCTTGTGGAAGGTCGGCTGGAACCAGATATCCCGCAACGAACAGCCGGTCAGCCATTCCGGCGCCAGACGGCGCATCTCCGCCATTACCGCGCGCGCATCGATATCGGGCGCGCCGAAGATTTCGAGTGGCCGCGTCGTGCCGCGCCCTTCGGAGAGTGTCGTGCCTTCGAGCATCACCGTCCCGGCATAATCGCGTGCCATGCTCAGGTTCGGGGCGTTCGGGCTCGGGTTGATCCACACCCGATCGGCCGGCCAGCCAAAGCCGGGCGCGGCGTCGGACTGCCAGCCTTCCATCGCGATCACCCGGTACTCCACGTCGAGACCACGTGTAGCGACAAACCAATGGCCGAGCTCGCCGAGCGTCATCCCGTGCCGCATCGGCATCGGCCCGGCGCCGACAAAGCTTTCCCATCCGGGCAGCAGCGTCAGCCCCTCGATCGGCCGTCCGGCGGGATTGGGTCGGTCGAGCACCCACACCGCCTTGCCATGCTCGGCCGCCGCCTCGAGCACGTAGAGCAGCGTGGTGATGAAGGTGTAGATGCGGCAGCCCAGATCCTGCATGTCGACGAGCATCACGTCGAACGTGCCCATCGACTGACCGGTGGGCCGGCGCACCTCGCCGTAAAGGCTGAACACCGGCATGCCATAGGTCGGGTCAGTAAAGTCAGGCGACTCCATCATATTATCCTGCAGGTCTCCACGCACGCCGTGCTGCGGCCCGAACACAGCGCTGACATTGAGCCCGCTCGCCACCAGCGCGTCGAGCGAATGGGTCAGGTCCTCCGTCACCGACGCGGGGTGCGCGAGCAACGCAACGCGTTTTCCCTCAAGCGGGGCGCGAAGAGCCGGGTCGGCGAGCAGGCGATCGATACCGAATTTCATGACCGCGTGGGTGCCGCCAGGCGGGCGGTAAAGCAATCCCGGTTGTGGAAATCGGGCGGCCCGGGGACGTGAGAGAGCGCCCAATAGGATTTGCTGCCGTCCTTCGCCTCGATGATCGCGGATAGGCCTAGCTCCCATTCGCTGCCGAGAGTTAGGATCGGCAGTGAGATCGAGGCCTCCAACGTGACCATCTCTGAGCCGAAACCGACGCTAAGGGCGGCCACCGGCCGCTCGACCGCCGTCATACCGGAGCGATACCCATCGAACGCGTAGACCGCCCATTGTCCTGACGTGGCGAGATTGAGCTCGCTATAGCCTGCCTCGCCAGCGCGACCGACAAACGCCTCGAAGCAGCTATGCTCCCACAGCCTGTCGCCGCGCCCGCCCCGGCTGGGGAGCGGCCACAGCACAGTGTCCATGGCGCCGGTAACGCAGTAGGTGAGATCAAGATCTCCGAACTTATCGCCCCGTTGCGCTTCCACCGTGATCGATTGAATCGCGGGGTTTGGGAAATCAGGATGGGGCACAAGCACAAACTCTTCTGCCTTCCCCGGCGAAGGCCGGGGCCCAGTTGGGATGTCGGTCATGGTCGCGCGATCCGGCTATAGAGGTCTTCCCAACCCGGATTGAATTCTTCGATCTCGCGCACCTCCCACGCTTTCATCCGAAACTCCCGCGCCCTTGCCCATTCAAGGTCGCCATTGCCTCTACAGCAGCGCGAACACCACACCCATCACGGAATAGATCACCAGCCAATATCCCGCATCGATCATGAACAACCGCAGAGACTGGCGCGAAAACAGATAGTTCACCCCGATAGCCGGCACGATGAAGCCGAGCGCGACACCGCTGGAGATCATCACCGAAAGGTTCAGGCCAGGGGCACCATAGGTGCTCAGCGTGTGATCGAGGATGAAGGCCGAGAACAGGTTCAGCACGAAGGTCAGGCCAAAGATCATCGGCATATTGGCATTCTTCATGGCGTCGTCGCTCAGGCCACGCGCCGCCTGCCAGGCCTTGCCGAAGATGGGCCCGTACCAGAGCCCGCCGACAAGGAATCCGGAAACCGCCGCGACCAGGATCGACAGCCAATGTATTTCGGTTCCCAAGGCGCTTCTCCCCTCATTTCGTTGGCGCCACGATATGCCCATTCGGCCGGCTCGGAAAGCAGACTCACCCACCCTGTTCAAAAGCGTCTAAAATCGCTATGTGCGGCGCTTCCCATGGCAACAATCCTCCCCACCCCGCCGAAAATCGGCATGGTTTCGCTCGGCTGTCCCAAGAACCTGGTCGACAGCGAACGCATCCTCACCAAGCTCCGCTCGGATGGCTATGCCATGTCCCCGGATTATGCCGGCGCCGATGTCGTGCTCGTCAACACCTGTGGCTTCCTCGATTCCGCCAAGGAGGAAAGCCTCGAGGCAATCGGCGAGGCGATCGCTGAAAATGGCCGGGTCATCGTCACCGGCTGCATGGGCAAGGAAGCGGAGGTCATCCGCGCCCGCTTCCCCAATGTCCTCGCCGTCACCGGCGCGCATCAATATGAGGAAGTGGTCGGCGCGGTCCATGAGGCGGCGCCGATGCCGCCCAGCGCCTTCCTCAATCTCGTTCCTGATGCGGGCCTGAAGCTCACCCCGCGCCATTACAGCTATCTGAAGATCTCGGAGGGCTGCAACCATCGCTGCGCCTTCTGCATCATCCCGAGTCTGCGTGGCGATCTCGTCAGCCGTCGGCCCGACGCGATCCTGCGCGAAGCCGAAAAGCTGATCGAGGCCGGCACGAAGGAACTACTGGTCATCAGCCAGGATACTTCGGCCTATGGTGTCGACATCAAGCACCACCCACGCATGTGGCACGGCCATGAAGTCCGCGCCCATATGACCGACCTGTCGCGCGAGCTCGGCAAGCTCGGCGCTTGGGTGCGGCTCCACTATGTCTACCCCTATCCGCATGTCGATCAGGTCATCCCGCTGATGGCCGAGGGGCTCGTCCTCCCCTATCTCGATATCCCGTTCCAGCACGCCTCGCGCGCGGTGCTGAAAGCGATGAAGCGCCCCGCCAACGAAGCGAAGATCCTGGAGCGCATCAGGAACTGGCGCACGATCGAGCCCGACATCGCAATCCGCTCGACCTTCGTCGTCGGCTTCCCCGGCGAGACCGAAGATGATTTCCGCTATCTGATGGACTGGCTCGAAGAGGCCCAGCTCGACCGCGTCGGCGCGTTCCGCTTCGAGCCGGTCGAGGGCGCCGCGGCGAACGCCCTGCCCGACCCGGTCCCCGAAGAGATCAAGGAAGAGCGCTACGCCCGCCTGATGGAACTCACCGCGCGCATTTCCGCCGAGAAGCTCGCAGCGAAAATCGGCCGCACCCTTGACGTGATCATCGACGCGGTCGACCCCGAAGGCGGCGGCGCGACCGGCCGCTCCAAGGCCGATGCTCCGGAGATCGACGGCGAAGTCCATCTCCGCGATGCCGGCCACCTCGCCCAAGGCGACATCATCCGCGCCGAGATCGAGGATGCCGACGAGCATGACCTGTTCGGCGTTCCGGTCTGATTGACTGTGTGTTGATCGTATAATACACTTGGCGATCATGCGCAGGGAGGCGGCAATGGCGAGAGTGGTGTTTCTGGCGATAGCGCTCGCCATCCCGCTCGCCGCCTGCGGAGTAGGCCGCGTGGACTCGATCGCCTATTCAGTCGATGTCGATGCCGACAAGGGCGTTGCGATCTTCAGCTGCAAGCAAAGCTCCAGCGGCAAGTGCATCTTCAAATTCGACGACCCCGGCGCGCAGCCGCAGTCGCTCACCGTGGCGAAGGGCGAGGCCGGCAATGTCACGAGCGTCGGCGTGGCCAGCACCTATTGCGCCACGACCGGCACGCCGGGTGCGACCTGCAAGGCGCAAACCCTCCAGGCAGGAATCCAGACCATCCACCGCGAGAAGCGCATTACCACCTGAGCCAGTTCCGCGACCTACGTCCGGCCATGCTGCGGCAGCGCATAGGCCACAACTGAGTCACCGATCGGCGTCTCCATGAAATGATGGCCGCCCGCGACGATGACGAGATATTCGCGCCCGCCCTGCTGATAAACCAAAGGCGTCGCCTGCCCACCCGCCGGCAGCACATCGGACCAGAGAGTCTTGCCAGTCCTGAGATCGATCGCCCGGATCAGATTGTCGGTCGCCGCGGCAATGAACACGACCCCGCCGGCGGTGACGACCGCGCCGCCGTTGTTCGGCGTACCGATATGGAAAGGCAGCATCGAAGGGATGTTGAACGGCCCGTTGGTCCGCGCAGTACCTAACGGCCGGTCCCACAAGGTCTTGCCCGAGCGGATATCGATCGCGCGGATGCCGCCATAAGGCGGTTGCTTGCACAGGAGCCCGGTGAATTTGATCCGCCAGCCGGCATTGACGTTGACCGCGTAGGGCGTGTTCGCCTGCGGATCGCCCGCACCCTCGGGCGCGCCGATCTGCCCGCGGGCCTGATCGCGCGGTGCCCATCCGCGCTTCCTCGCCTCGGCGCGATCATAGAGCCGCACATAATTGGGCATGTCGTTATAGTTCGCGACGATCACGCCGCGCTGCGGATCGACCGCAATCCCGCCCCAGTCGCTGCCGCCATTATAGCCCGGATATTCGATTGAATGCCGGTCAGCCTCGGGCGGGGTGAAGAAGCCCTTGTAGCTCGCACGGCGAAACTGGATGCGGCAGATCATCTGGTCGATAGGCGACATGCCCCACATATCGCGCTCGATAAGGTCGGGTTTCCGCAGCGTCTGCCATTTCGAATAGATCTGCGTCGGTGAACGCTCCTGAGGCTCGACGCCGCCACCCGGCGCCCTCATCACGCCGATCGGGGTCAGCGGCGTGCCGGTCCTGCGATCGAGAATATAGAGGTCGCCCTGCTTGGACGGCAGCACCAGCGCAGGCGTGCCATTATAATCGATCAGCGTCGCCTGGCTGCCGAAATCATAATCCCACACATCCTTGCGCACCGCCTGAAAATGCCAGCGCGGCTTGCCCGTCGTCACATCCAGCGCGACCAGCGAGGTTGCGTACGCATTCTCCGGCGGCCGCCTCAGGCTGCTGTAATAGTCCGCGCTCGAGTTCCCCATCGGCAGATAGACCAGCCCGAGTTGCTCGTCGCCGCTCGCTATCGTCCACATATTGGGCGTGCCGCGAGTCCAGGCCTGACCCGCTGGCGGCATGCCAGTGATGTCCGGGCGCATCATGTCCCACGCCCAGCGCAGCTTGCCGGTCAGTGCGTCATAGCCGAGGATCACGCCCGAGGGCGCCCAGCGATCCTGCCCGTCGAGCACCTGATGCCCGCTGACGATCACCCCGCGCACGATGGTCGGCGGAGAGTTGATCGAGACATAGCCCGGCGGCACCTTGCCCATGCCCTGCTTGATATCGACTTCGCCATTGGTGCCGAAGTCGCCGCAGCGCTTGCCGGTGATCGCATCGATCTCGACGATCCGCGCGTCGAGCGTCCCTTCGACGATGCGCGCCGCGCAAGCCGAGCCCGCCACCGCGCCGGGAACCGCATAATAGCTCACGCCGCGACATGCCGCGGTATAGGGGATCGCCTCGTCGGACACGTGGGGGTCGAACCGCCAACGCTGCGCGCCGCTGCCCGCATCTAACGCGATCACCAGATTCTTCGGCGTACAGACATAGAGCGTGTCGCCGATCTTCAGCGGCGTATTCTCCGCGCCATAGGTCTTCGCGATCTGCGGGCTGGAAGGCATGTCGCCGGTGTGGAACAGCCAGGCGCGCTGCAGCTTGCCGACATTGTCGGGCGTGATCTGCGCGAGTGGCGAGAAGCGCCGCGCGCTATAGGTGCCGCCATAAGCCGGCCAGTCCGCGCCGGTTGCCTGACCCGAGGGATCGGCATAGCCGGGCGATTGCGGCGCGGGCAGCGCGGCGAGCGCGACATCGTCATGGGTGCCGATCGCAACGAACAACAGGGCCGTCGCGATCAGCACGGCAGCGATGGCGCCCAACCCTGATCGCCACCGCGTGGGGCTTGCCGAAAGCGTCGGCATCACCGCCAGCACCGCGATCAGCAAGACGATCGGCGCAACGATGCGCGGCACAAGCGCCCAAGCGTTGATTCCCACTTCGGCAAAGGCCCAGAGCAGGGTCAGCACCACCAAGGCGATATAGATCCAGCCGCCAAGCAGCCGGCCCCGCGCGAGCAGCACACCGGCCACCAGCATCGCGACGCCGGTCGGGAAATAATAAAGCGACCCGCCCAGCACTGCGAGCCACACGCCGCCGACGGTCAACACCAGTCCGATCAGCGCGACGATGGTGCCGATGATGAGGGCGGGCCAGCTGCGGGTTCTGGGCATGTGCGCGATCCTGTTTTACCGCCCTCCCCTTTGCTGCCCCGCGGCTTCGAACCGGCGAGATTTGTCATTGTTCCCATGACATTTCCGTCAGATTTCTGTTTTTCCGCGATACGTTATCGTAGGTTAGAAAGTCGCTGGCGGTAGCGCGCCCACTATCTGCCCCGCGACCAAGCGGCGGCTTCACGCCTCCTGTCGCGGCCTCTATGGTCCCGCTTTCAGCACCTCGCCGGATTACATCATGCCCTTTGTCCGTACTGCCTTGACCGCCGTTGCTCTGTTCACCGCCGCGCCCGCTTTCGCCCAGTCACTCACCCCGAAGGAGGCGGCGCGGGTCGACCAGATCGTCGCGAAGAACCTTGCGTCGAGTGGCGTCCCTTCCGCCTCGGTCGCGATCGTCCGCGGCGGCCGGATCGTCTTCGCCAAGGCCTATGGCAAGCAGTCCGAAACCATGAAGGTGCCGCGCGACGACGCGCCCTATCAGATCGCCTCGATCTCCAAGCAATTTGCAGCCGCGGCGATCCTGCTGCTCCAGCACGACGGCAAGCTGAGCCTCGACGACACTGTCTCGAAATATGTTCCCGACATCACCAATGGCGACACGATCACCATCCGCCAACTGCTCAGCCACACCGCAGGCCTTCAGGATTACTGGCCGCAGGACTACAGCTTCAAGGCGATGGCGGCCCCGGTCAGCCCGCAAGGCATCCTCGATCGCTGGGCGAAGAAACCGCTCGACTTCACCCCCGGCACTAAATGGCAATATTCGAACACCGGCTATGTCGTCGCCGGCCTGATCGTCGAGAAGGTCTCGGGCCAGCCACTGCTCGATTTCCTGAAAGCGCGCATCTTCACGCCACTCGGCATCACYGCCTATGATCAGGATCTCGCCATCGGCAAGGGCTTCCCGCAGGGCTATGGCCGCGCCGCCCTCGGTCCCGTCCGCCCCGTCACCCCAGCCGCGCCCGGCTGGCTGTTCTCGGCCGGCGAGCTCTCGATGAGCGCGCGCGATCTCGCAAAATGGGATGTCGCCCGGATCGACCGCACGATCCTCACCGCCGAGGACTGGAAGCTTCAGGAAACGCCGGTGAAGCTCGCTGACGGTTCGAGCAACGGCTATGGCCTCGGCGTCTCCACCGGCACCACCGGCGGCCGCTTCTATGTCGAACATAGCGGCGAAGCGGTCGGCTTCCTCTCGGAGAACGTCGTCTATCCCGACGACAAGGCGGCGATCGTCGTCCTCACCAACAGCTGGTCGGGCAACGCCACCGACGCAATCCAGGAGGACATCGCCGAAGCAGTCTTGCCCCCGACGACCGCCAGCACCGCCGATACCGCCGCGCTCGCCCGCGCCCGGGCGATGCTCGCTCAGCTTCGCACCGGGACTCTCGATCGCTCGCTGATGACCGACGACAGCAATTATTATTTCACTGACCTCACGCTTGGCGATTACAAGGCGAGCCTGATGCCGCTCGGCAAGCCGGTCTCCTTCACGCAAACCGGCAAGACCCGGTTGCGCGGCGGCTTCGTCAACCGCAACTACAAGATGCGCCTCGGCAAGAAGGATTTCGTCATCACCACTTATGCGGAACCCGGCGACAACGGTCGCTACGAGCAGTTCCTAGTCGCGCTGGCGGTGTCGTGATGTCGGCGCAGGACCTTCTCCAGCCTGATCGCGGCCAGGCCGCCCGCACGATCGAGCTCGTCGCGGCGAGCGGGTTCGACACCTGGCTCAACGCCCAGCCACCCCGCACCCGCGCGGCGGTGGCGGCGCAGAAGGTGAAGGGCAAGGCCGGCAACAGCCTCACGTTGCCCGGCGAGAGCGACGACTGGTCAGTCGTGCTCGCCACACCCGACAGTCCGCTCGGCCCCTGGGACCTCGCCAAACTCGCCGACACCCTTCCTGAAGGCACGTACCGCCTGTCCGGCGGCGAAGCCGGGGCCGCGATGCTGGGCTGGGTGCTGGGCCAGTATCGCTTCGATCGCTATCGCAAGGCCGAAGGCGAAGGTCCTCGCATCCTGCTCTCCAGCGAACCCGCGCGCATGGCGGAAGTGCTGCAGATCGCCGCCGCAACCGCCAAGGTGCGCGACCTCGTCAATATCGGCGCGTCCGATCTCGGCCCGGCCGAACTCGAAGCCGAGGCCCGTGCTCTGGCCGAAGCGCACGGCGCGACGCTCAACGTCACGACAGGCGACGCGCTCGCCAAAGGCTATCCGATGATCCAGACGGTGGGCCAGGCTGCCGCCAAAGGCCGCGAGCCGCGGCTGATCGAGCTGGAATGGGGCGACCCCAAAAATCCCCGCATTGCACTGGTCGGCAAGGGCGTCTGCTTCGATTCCGGCGGCCTCGACATCAAGCCCTCATCAGGCATGCGGCTGATGAAGAAGGACATGGGCGGCGCAGCGCATGCCCTTGCGCTTGCCGGCCTGGTGATGGCCGCGCGGCTGAAGGTGCGGCTGCATCTCCTCATCCCCGCTGTCGAGAATGCGATCGCCGGCAATGCCTTCCGCCCCGGCGACGTACTCGCCACCCGCAAGGGCCTGACGGTCGAGAACACCAACACCGACGCCGAAGGCCGGCTGATCCTCGGCGACGCCCTCACCCGCGCAGGCGAGGACAAGCCCGTACTGATCCTCGATTTCGCAACCCTAACCGGCGCTGCCCGGGTCGCGCTCGGCCCCGATCTCCCCGCCACCTTCGTCAATGACGAGCCGCTCGCCGATGAACTGCTCGCCGCGGCACGCGCAGTAGACGACCCGCTATGGCGCCTGCCCCTGTGGGACGGCTATGACGAAATGCTCAAATCCGACATCGCCGACATGGTGAACGCACCCGACGGTGGCTATGCCGGCGCAGTGACGGCGGCCCTGTTCCTGCGCCGCTTCGTCCCCGAAGCCACAGCCTGGGCCCATTTCGACACCTTCGCCTGGCGCCCCAGCGCCAAGCCTGGCCGTCCCAAAGGCGGCGATGCGCTTGGCCTCAGGGCGGCATGGGCGATGCTGAAGGCGCGGTACGCTTAGGCCAACGTTCGCTAGATGGCCTACCCGCGAGCTCACGCAGAGATTCCCCTCACCTCTCCGCCGAATTTCTAAATAGGACCTTCCAAAATAAGGCGGCGCTAGAATCTGCAGGGAGAATGCCTTTTGTGGGCAAGGCGTTATTGTCAATAATGACTTTGGTCCAATTTGGTTATAAATATACATTATTATTAGTTAGTATGATCCATAATGGATGATAATAAAGTACACTTACTTGTGAAGGCTTTTCCTTAACGAATCGGTAAATAAACCCTTCCATCCGACAATATAAATTCGTTATGCTAAGAATCGGGGAACGTGTTTTGCCGGGTTGCTGGCAAGCCGAGGGGGGATAGGCCGAATGAACGCGGTTTACGAATATGAGAAGTTGGATGTTTCTACGACATCTCAGGCTTTTGCAGACCTGATTTCTTCAGTCGATCAGGAAGCCAAGGCCCGGACCATAGGGTTGACCAGCGCGAAACAGGCTTTTGATGCGCGCCAGCCGTCGCGCCTGACCCAGGCGATGTCGGCCTGGTATATGGCCCGCGTCGCCGGTCCGCGCGTAGCGGCCATCTCAGAGGTGAACAACGAGTTCCGCGGAGAGGCTGAAGCGGATAGTCGTGCGAAGAGTATCTATCTCGAGGTCGAGCGCGACAAGGCTCGCGCGACCGGCGCGCGCGCTGCGGTCGTCGAAACAGAGCGTTTTCTGCATAAGCACCGGGAATTGATCGAGCATCACGATCAATGCAGACAGGCATTCAGCACCCAGCAAGCGAGCCTTGATCGCGAGCCGATTCGTACAAGGGTCTGGCTCTACGCCTTGATCCTGCTCGGGTTGGTCCTGCTGGAAGCCTTCATCAATTTCGAAAGCTTCATGCGCGTCCCCTACATCACAAGTCCCTTCCTCGCGACGGGCGCCACGATCGCGGTTGGGCTGGGTGTCGCAGTCGCGGCACATTTTCATGGCATCGTGTTGCGCCAATGGCATTTTCTCGGCTCGCCGCAGGAAGCCGCCGAGCAAGGCCATAAGGCCAGGCTGAACGATGCGATCAGGCGAATCGTGATCGGCTTCATCCTGTTGGCGCTGGCGCTGCTGATGGTTGCCGGCTCGCGCTACTACTACATTCGCGACAGCATTCTGCTGGCGCAGATTCTCGGCACTTCGGCGCCATCGATGACAGGTGGCATCATCTTCATGCTGTTCGGCAACGTGGTGGCCTATGTCGTCGCCTTGTCGGTCGCCTATGTCTCGCACGATCCCAATCCGCTCTACGCGGAGAAGGATCGGGAATTGCGCCGTACGACCAAGAAACTCGAGCTCGTGAAGAAGCAGCGGCTACAGGCGCAGGAGACGCTTCGCCAGGGCACCGAGAATGAATTGGCCGCGCGGGGCAAGCAGGATTCGGCGGCACGGGGCTTGCGCCATGGCGAACTGCGGCACCAGGCGGATATCATCGACAAGAAGGATCAGGAGGTGCTCGGCGCCCTGCTGTCCTACCGCAACCGCCTCGTCCAGGCGCTTCAGGATCGGTCGGAATCGAAGGTCTTCCGCTATTCGGACGGAGCCTATGACGATCTGCTCCCGCTCAGTCCTGACGTCGTGCTGACACCGGAAGAATATGGCGCCCGGCCACTGACACTCGGCTTTATGATCGGGGAGGGCTGATATGCGCCGTCCCATCCTACTGGCTATGCTCCTGGCGATTGCAACCTTGGCCGGATGCGGTCCGGACGATCCTTCCCCGTCTGTGGTCCAGACCAGTAAATTCGACAAATTTTGCACGATCGAGGGCCTCGGCTCGCCGATCCGCGAAACGGTGCTGCTCATCGACGCTCAGGCGATCGTGGCGAGTACGGGGGAGACATTTCGCCAGAATAATCCGGTATTGTTCGCGCTCGTCATGGGCCTCGGCAATCCCGATCGGGCGGTTGAAACTGGGGCAATCGCACCGCGGGAACGGATCACGTTGTTGGTCGGCGATGCTGTTTCCGGTTCGACCACTCCGTTGTTTACCGGATGCGTGCCAGGCATCTCGCAGCAGGAACTGGCAGCGCGGAAGGCGGCGGGCAACGACGGCGCGCTGACGAAATATTTCGGTTCCGACATGTCTTCCGAGATTCAGAAGTCGCGCGAGGAGTTCCAGAAAAGAATCCTTGTCGCGCTGGTCCAGGCCAAGCCCGGCGCGAAATCCAGCATGACGGACAGTTTCGAGACCTCATCGTTCGCCCGGCTGTTGCGTAGCGCGGGCACGGGATCCACCACCGACAATCTGATCCGGCGGATCTTCATCTTCGCCGATCCGGCGAAAAGCATCTCGAAGCAATTCGCCTCCTATTCCGAAGCCCGCGAGGCCGGGTTCACCTCGGCGGCGGCCGTCCAGGCCAATCTTGGACTCACCGAGGCCTATATCGTCCCTTCGGGCGGAGCAGTGAGCAGTCTGAACGAGGCTTTTCTCTCCGCCTTTCTGCTGAGTTCCGGCGCCGACCTCCGCCGCGTGACCCCGTTCTCGCCGGACGGGCTCGGTCCAGTCCCGACGAAAATCGTGCGCTATTCCGGAGAACTGCCGCTGGCGCCGAATGTGATGAGCCCGATGGATATCCGGTTGGCAACCACTGCGTCCGGCGATCTCGTTAGTTCCTGGATCTCCTATTCCGCCTCTAAAGGTGTTCGAGCGACGCCGATTACGGGTCAATTCAGCTGTTCGGACGAAGACCATTGCACGTTGCGCGGGGACCCTAATGGCGGCCTCGGCCAACGTTGGCGCACTGATCCCGGCCCCGCACCTCAGCCACTGCCGGAGGGCCCCTTTGGCGGAATGCGGATAATCGAAGCGACCGAAACCGCGGGTAGGCTGAGCGGCCGGATCTTCGATCCGATCATCTTTGTCGGCAGCGCCGGTGATCTGAAGTTCGAGGCGAAACGCGTAGAGGGGGGCAAGTAACGTGGTGAACAAATCGCTTCGCGGGATATGGCGCGGCACCGCATATCTCGCTGCATTCTCTCTGGCGGCGCCCGCTTTGTCCGTCGCGTCGGGACAGCACGTCAGAACGGCTGCCAAACCGGTTGCTCAGCCGGCAGTGGTAGAGGAATGGGCTCGCGGGAGCGGATCCAGCCTCGAGGGCAAGACGAATGTAGAGCGTGCGATTGGGAAATGCATCGGCTCGGTGCTGGGCGGAGCCCTGCTCGGCGGCTTAGTCGGGGCAGTCGCGGGGAATGCCAAGAAGGGGGCACTGATCGGCACGGCGGTCGGCGCCGGCGTTTGCGCCGTCATGGTCAAGATCGCGAGCAAGAGAGACAAAGCTGCCTTGCGGGCTGCGCAACTCAACGCTGTCAACGAGGGCAAGATCCAGCGGACGTCGTGGGAGAGCAGCGAAGGCGCTCAGCTGTATGCCGTTTTGACGCCTTCGGCACCGGTACCGCTCGTGGTCAGCAGCAGCGGGTCCTTTCGATGCCGGACCGACAATCGCTGCCTCGTCGGCGATGAATGGGTTCCGTACCAGACCCTGATCAAGCCTGAATCCGCCACCTTGCAGAAAGTTTCCGATCAACCCCATGTCATAAAATGCCGCCGCCTCGACACCAGGCTCAGTGTCGATGGCGCTACGTCCAATACCGACAGCGAGGCGGTTTGCCTGGTCGGCGACACCTGGGTAACTGGCGACAAGCTCAAGAAGCTCAATATCCGCGATGACGACGTAGTCACCATCTGATGCGCCCATGTCGGTACCAGCGTCATCGTACTGGCCCGAGACGATCTTGCTGCTTCATTCCCCTGGCGCTGGCTGGATGCTCGACCTTTAACATGTCGCCGCACTGCGAGGAAACGGCGCGAGGGTTGCAGCGGCTGATCGCTATCCCGCACGTTGATGGACCGGTGGACTATGCCCGTTTGAACCGGGCCGTCGCGGTCGGCAATTTTGCGGAGAAGGGCAATGGATACAATGTGCGAATGTGTTCGGCACAGGTGACGGTCGGCAGCCGGACTGGGACTTTCACCTATCGGGTGCGCCAGTCGGAGGGACTGCAGAACTGGTACGACATCGAGTTTCTGCAGCCTGACGATCCGAATCTTGCGGCAATCTCAGCGGAGGCGAGAGCCGAATATGAAGCGGGTGCTTAAGTCGATCAGAATTCCGGCCATGATTGCGCTGTTCGGCGTCTCGACCTCCGCCGTTCCGCAGACCATTCAATATCTTTCAACCGACGAAGCCATCGCGCTTGAGCATCAAACGCGATATTCCCGTCTCAGGAGATTTGTCGAAAGCTATAATATCAACCCCCCGCCGGAATTTCACGACTATGTCGTGACAGCCGCCAATATGCCGGCGACTTTTCGACATGATGTCCCCGTTCTCAGGGTCGTTTTTCCGGAGAACACCTTCTTCAATACTGCCAGCGACCAGATTCTTCCCTCCGCCTACCCCATCATCCGGGCAATGGCGAAAATGCTTGATGGCGATGTGCCCGACGTGAATGTCTTCGTTGCAGGCCATACGGACAGCCGCGGCGGTGAGGATTATAATCATAACCTGTCGATCAGGCGCGCCAAAGCGGTGACTACGGCGCTCGCAAGTTTTCGGACTCAGTCCTACCCGATCTGGAGCATCGGCTTCGGCGAAAGCCTCCCGCTCTACCCCAACACGACCGACGCGAACATGTCGTACAATCGCCGAGTGGAATTCCTGCTCGGCGCTCGTCCTGAAGCGGTCGCCAACTGGCTCGAGCACCAATATGATCTGGTGTGCCAAACCGGCGATCCAGCGGCGAAACTGCGCTGCCTTCTCGATGTCCGGGCGGTGAGGCGCGCTGCTGTCGCCGAGGAAGAACCGCCTCGCGCGCACATCGCAATCGTCAGGCCAGATAAGCAACGAGTGGCGCCTGATGCAACGTCGACAAAGCTCGACATCGCGCCGCGCAAGATGACGATCCAGCTCGATGAGCGGCGACTATACGTACAGACAATGGAACATTGAGCCGCCCGAACGCGCATTTTCCCGATAAGTATGCGGCTATGTGACTTTCCATCGGTGTTCGCTCATGATCGCCAACTTTACCCTCCCCTGCCGTTATGCTCGACGTCCCGAAATCCCACCCCGCGTCGCATCGATCAGCACAAACGCCACGCGCGCCATCGCCTCGCTGCGGTTCTCCCAGCTATGGCTGGTGCCGCGCTGGATCAGGATATCGCCCGCCTTCATCAGCGTCTCGTCCCGGTCCATCACCGCGACGATCTCGCCCGCCAGCACGATCGCGTAATCGACCGTATCGGTCGTATGCATCCCGGCGCTCCGCTCGCTGCCGGCATGGTGCTTCGCATCCGGATAAAGCGCCGCGAATACCTGAGCCGCCAGCGCCGCCTGCTCGTCGCGCGTACCCCTTTGCGGGGGAAAATCGATCACCCGCAGCACACTCCCGCCCGCTGGCGGTAACACCCCGCGATGCTCGGTGATGTCGTCCCCGGCTTCGACCGGCGCGGGTGCAGACGCGGTCCGCCAGATATTGGTGCTGCGGAACGGCGTGCCCGGAAAGGCGAATTCCGCCGGGCTCGGCCCATCCTCGGCAAGAAAGGACGCGCCGGCGTCGTCGATCGCGGTCAACACCCGGCGCACCGGCGGCAGGGACGGTAGGGTCATGCGTTTTCTCCAACGGGCTGTTTCCTGATGCCGGGAATGATCCGCCGCGTCCTCGCTAGAAACCGCACATACTGGACCACGAACAACAGATCTTCGACGAAGGCGCGCAGGCCCGCAACGCCGCCGCATCGTCGACGGTTATGCGGATTGATGTTGGGCCAGGGTCGCGATCAGATCAGCCATGTTGTCCGGGCTCGTCACGCGATCCGCGACCACCAGCGCGGATCCCCGGCTGACCATGATGAAAAGGCGCGATCCGACCTTTCTGAACGACCAGATCGTTGTCCATTTATAGGTGGTTCTAACCTCTGCCGTTTCAGCGACGAGACCGTCGGGATCGCAAAATAGATAAATGCCCTTGGCGCGCTTGAGGGAACCCAAAGCCGGAGCGACGAAGATAAGCACGAGCATCGGCAAACCAATGGCGATGAGGAAGGGCTCGCCCAACGCGATACCAGCGCCAATCATCCCCAAAGGAAACAGGAACCATATGCCAACCCTGATGCGCGTTCCGGTCGAGCCGGTGAGGAAGGAAATGACCAAGGATGCCGCGATCACATCACCGCGGTTCAGGTCATATGGTCCAATCTTCTGAAAGCCCATACGTCGAACTCCATTTTGGTGACAGTTTAGTTGACCCTCGGCGATCGATCGTTCCCGACAAACACCGCAACCGAGACCAGAACCGCCATCAGCGCGACAAACAGCAGGAATATCTGGACATTATAATAGACCATCGCCGCCAGCGCGACGACCGCCATCACCAGCGCAAAGCCGGGCGCGAAAGGATAAAGCGGCGCTCGGAACGGCCGGTCGAGCCCGGGCTCCGTATGCCGCAGGCGAAACAGGCTGGCCATGCTCATCCCGTACATCACCAGGGCACCGAACACCGACATGGTCACGATGCTGGCCGTCAACGACTGGCCCGCAATCGCGATCAGGCTGTCGCTGTAGATCACCGCCACGCCGATCAACCCGCCCGCAATCGTGGCTACATCCGGCGTGCGGAAGCGCGGATGCAGCCGCGCGAACGGCATGGGCAGGAATCCGGCCCGCGACAGCGCATAGATCTGCCGCGCATAGCCCATGATGATGCCGTGAAATGAGGCGATCAATCCGAACAGCCCGAGCCACACCAGCATGTGCAGCCAGCCGCTCGACGTGCCGACCACACCCCGCATCGCCTGCGGCAGCGGATCGTTGACGTTCGAAAGCGCCTTCCAGTCGCCCGCGCCGCCGGCCAGGATCATCACCCCGAACGCCAGCGCCGTCAGCGTCAGGATCCCGGCGATATAGGCGATCGGAATCGTCCGACGCGGCTCGCGCGCTTCCTCAGCCGCCATCGCAACGCCCTCGATCGCCAAGAAGAACCAGATCGCGAACGGGATCGCCGCGAACATCCCGCCGATCGAACCGAGCGTGAAATGCGACTGGCCGGACCAGCCGCCCGCCGCGAAATTCGCCCAGCTGAAGGCGGGCGCGACCACCCCCATGAACACCAGCAACTCGCCGACCGCGAGCAGGGTCACGAACAGTTCGAACGTCGCGGCGATCCGCACGCCGATGATGTTGAGCAGCACGAACACCACATAAGCGCCGAGCGCGGCATGCTTCGGCTCGAGCCCGGGGAACTGGACATGCAGATACGCCCCGATCGCCAGCGCAATCGCCGGCGGCGCAAACACGAATTCGATCAGCGTCGCGAACCCGGCAATCGCTCCGCCGACCCTACCGAATGCGCGATAGCTGTACGCGAACGGTCCGCCGGCCTGCGGGATCGCGGTAGTCAGCTCAGTGAAGCTGAAGATGAAGGCCACATAGAGCAACGCGATGAGCACGGTGGTGATCAGGAAACCCAGCGTCCCCGCCTGTCCCCAGCCATAGCTCCAGCCGAAATATTCGCCCGAGATCACCAGCCCCACGGCGATGCCCCACAGATGGAACACGTTCAGAGTCCTGGCGAGCGTGACGTCCTGATGGTCCTGCACGATACCCCCTGTCGAAACCGCGAAGACCTCCCCACCGGCTCTTGTGCGCTGGGCGCCGGCCCAGATGCCATAGTGCGGGCAGAATGGCGCGAGGGGAAGCGCCGTCCTTGCGGGATGGCAGGATAGATGGCCTTAATCGCGTGCGCCGGGCCGCCAGTCCGCTATACCTGGATCGCGGGCGCTTGCCGAAATCGGAGTGACTGATGTTCGAACCGTTGCGGCTGGCCCTGTTCGCGCTGGCACTCCCCATGCTGCTCGGCTCGGCCGTCCCGCTATCGGCGGCTGCGCAGATCGAACCGGTGCGGCCAGGCCAGGAATCCTTCATCACCCAGGCTGTTTTCGCCGACGGGCGGCTATGGGTTCTCGCCGACAGCGGTAAGCTCAGCAGCATTGCCCCCGACGAGAACAGATGGGCGCCAGCAACCCTTCCAGAATCCGTTCATGCGCTGTGCGTTCTGGACGGCCGGATCGTTGCGGCAACAGGGGCGCGCAAAGATTCGACAAGTTGGACGCTGCGCAGTCGGTCAAAGAGCCAATGGACCGCTTTCGCTAGCGTGCCGACCGACGGCGATTATCTCCTTGCCCTGTCCTGCGCCCAAGGCCGGATCTCGCTGCTCACACAGCGACGCCTGATCACGGTGACGGGCGACCGTCAGGCGAGCGTGACCTTGACGGAACCGATGCACGGCGGCGTAATGCGGGCTACGTATGCCACGGAGGAAAGCCTCTATCTCGGCATCGATGCCGGCGAATGGGGCGGCGGTCTGAGGCGGATTGATCGCCTCACAGGCCAGGTGAGGGCGCTCGCGCGAAGCACGGAGGGCGATCTTTGCAGTGGGCCGCTCAGCACGAGCTGCGATCCAGTCAACGCCATCGTGCCCGAACCGTGGAAGCCGGACTGCCTGCTGGTCACCGTTGGATTGGTCCATATGTTCTCGCACGGCCGGCTCGTCGAGGTTTGCGGATCGCAGATCCAGCGGCTCTATTTCAAACCTTATGACAGCGGCTTCTCCGATGGGAATGACGAGAAGCGCGATGAACCCTTCTCGACCGTGGCATTCTATGGCGCGACGGTTCGGGAGGGGGCTGCCTGGATTGCCGGCCTGGATGGCCTGTATCGCGTGACTGGTCCGGGCAAGGTCACGATGCAGGCCTACCCGCCGTTCCGTACCATTGGCGGCGTGCGCGTCAGCTTCAGCCATCCGGACTTCATCCTGGTAAGAACCGACGTCAACGCGCGGGTCTCGCTCGGCGGGGGCGCGCCGATGATCGTCCCGCGGTGAGGGCCCGACACGCGCCTCCTGTCCCGTCCCGAGTTCGATACGCGTTTATGCCTGCTCCCGAGCTTCAACCAAAGGCGCCGTACTTCGGCGCAGCGCGATAACGAGCACACCGAGCAGCGCCAGCACTGCCCCCAGGATCATCCGCCCGTCCAGCCGGTCGCCGGTGATCATCACGCCGAGCGCGATCGTCGAGAGCGGGGTCATCAGCGTCAGTGGCGCCAGGAGATTGGCCTCGTACCGCGCGATCAGCCAATAATAAGCACTGTGTGCGCAGACCGAAACGAACAACGCTGAGAACAGCAAAGCGGCCAGGAAGGGCCAGCCCGCCGCGACCGACGCCTGCCATTGATGGCCCTCGAAGGCAGCGGATGCCGCGCCGAGCGATACGACGCCGGTCAGCCCGACCCAGGCCTGGAAGCGCAGCGGCGCGACCGCGTCCATCTGCTTCATCATGATCGCGCCCAGCGAACCGGCGAACGCTGCCCCCAACACGAACAGCAATCCGGCGGATATCACGAACCCCGGCCGCCACACGACGAGCAGCACCCCCGCCAGCGTCAGCGCGATCCCCGCGCCGCGCCGCCAGCGAATGCGCTCGCCGAGGATCGCGACCGACAATAACGTCGTGATCGGCACCCCCGCCTGGATCACCACCGCAGCCATCGAGGGAGAAGCCGTCTGCAACCCGAGGAACAGCAAGGCGAAATTGCCCGCGCCCATCAGCGCACCCACCAGCACGATCCGCCAGATGGGTCGCGGCACCGGCAGCAACCAGGGGATCGTCACTGCAAAGACGATCGCGAACCGCGCGGCCGCGAAGAACAGCGGCGGGATATGCCACTGGCCCACCACGATCTTGCTCAGCACATTGCTCGAGCCCCAGGTCAGGCAGATCGCAACGAGCAGGGCAAAATCGCGCAGGCGCATGGCTATACTCTGTGCGGGAGAGGCTCGCGCTTGGCTAGTGCGGCGTGAGCGCGCTCAGGCGCCGTTACGGAATCAGGATCGGGCGCATCTGCGGTATCGTCTTCGCCAGTTCGGCAGCGACCACTTCAGCGAACAGATCGGCGCCGTCGCGATTGAGATGGGTATAGTCGAACCCGTCGCCGCGCACCCCGACGCGCGGCAAGCCATCGGGCGTCGGTGGCACCACAGGCGCGGGCGGCGTGGGGGTGCCGACCGGCTTTTCGCCACTATTCCCGCCAAGCGCCGAGGCAAGCATGTTCGAGTCCGGAAGCCCGAGCGAATAATGCCCGGCCATCACCGGCCCCATCGCCTGGATGATCGCCGCGGACCGCGCATTGAGATCGATCAACGGCACGTTCATGTCCTTCGCCACCTTGCGCACCGCATCGGCCCAGGGGTCGAGGTCATGCGTGATCTCGCCATTCTTGAAGAAGCGCCGGGTGAGCGGCGTCACCAGGATCGGCTTGGCGCCGGCTGCCCGAACATCTTCGACATAATGTCTGAGATTGGCGGGGAATTCAGTGGCCAGATCGGTCGAACGGCCCGGCTTGCCCGGCTGGTCGTTATGCCCGAACTGGATCATCACCCAGATATTGGCGTAGCCCGGCGTCTTCATCTCGGCGATGGCGAGGTCCCATGATCCCTCGGCACGATAGCTCTTCGAACTGCGCCCGCCGCGCCCAAGGTCGATACAGGCGGCAAACGACGTGACCCGGGTCGCGCAGAAACTGCCGCCCCAGCCGCTATTCACCTGAGTCGTCGAATCGCCGACCAGAATGATCTTTGAGGGATTGATTCTGGCCACCGGCGGATCGGCGGCTGGCGTGGCAACCGCCATCTGGAACAGCATCGCAGCCAAAAATGCGCTCATAATCCCGCCCTCTCCATATTTTTTTGACACCGGTTTCTCTATCTTTATCGTGCCGCGCTGAAAAGATAGCGCAGTTTTGCGCCATTTCCCTCGTACACAGTGCCATGGAAGCGGCTCCATCCCACCTTTTGAGCCTGCTAAGTCTTCTATTGACACCGCTGGACAATTGACGAAGGTCGCATGGACAGAATCCGCGTTCGACGGATTGTTGGAGGGGAAAGAACAATGACACAGGGAAAATTCCTGCGCACAGGCGCCTCGCTGCTTGCGATCGCCTTGTCGGCGCCGATCATGGCACATGCTCAGGCCGCGCCTGACGCACCACAAGCCGCCGCCGACGAGACCGCACCCGCGGCCTCGGTTGAAAAGGACATCGTCGTCATCGGGTTCCGCGCCTCGCTGCGCAACTCGATCAACGCCAAGCGCGTGTCGGACGTCCAGATCGACGCGATCACCGCTGAGGATATCGCTGATTTCCCCGATTCGAACCTCGCTGAGTCGCTCCAGCGCCTGCCCGGCGTGTCGATCGACCGCGACAATGGCGAGGGCCGGACGATCACCGTCCGTGGCCTGAACGGCGATTTCAACCGCACGCGACTGAACGGGCTCGAGGCGCTGTCGACCGCCGGATCCAACGATTCAGGCACCGCGCCCAACCGCAGCCGCGCATTCGACTATAATACCTTCGCGTCGGAGCTGTTCAGTTCGCTGAAAGTGCAGAAGACGCCAATGGCCGAAACCGACGAGGGTTCGCTCGGCGCAACCATCGATCTCACCACCGGCCGCCCGTTCGATTACGCGAAGGGAGCCTTCGCACTGTCGGTCGAGGACCAATATTATCAACAGTCGAAGAAGCACAACCCGCGCATCGCCGGGCTGGTTAGCCGTCGTTTCTTCGACGGCAAGTTCGGCCTCCTCTTTTCGGGCGCCTATTCGAAGAGCGACAACGAAATCGATTCCTATCTGCGCGCGCCCGGCCAGTCGGATTATCTCTATCGCCAGTCCGATTTTCTCGGGAACGAAAATCCCCAGCGCGCCGGTTTTTCGGCACCTGTCGGCACGACATTCGGGTCAGCCATCACCAATCCTCAGGCGGTCGGGTTCCAGACCGGATCGGATCCGGTAGCTTATGCCAAGCTTTATCCCGGCGCGCCCTACAACACGCCCGGCCGTTTCGACGATTCGATCGTGCGCATCCCAGCGCTCGCGACGATCCAGCAGCAGAACGTCAAGACCCAGCGGCTCGGCCTGACCGGCTCGATGCAGTGGCAGCCCGACGACAGGACGACGATCACCATCGACGGCGCCTATTCGCGCTTCAAGAATGACAGCGTCTTCTATCAGGTGTCGACCGTCGGCCTGAACCGCAACAATACCAACGCGACCTATAACACCGCGATCGGGCGTCAGGCCCCGGGCACCGCACGTGGCCTGTATCCGGGTATCTGCACGCCGGCCGCCGTAACCAGTCTCGCGCCAACTCAGGATTGCGGCGCATCCCTGTATGGCACCACACCGGCTTTCGCGACGGCGCTCAACTCGGCGGGGGTGCTGGTTCCGTCAATTCTGGGCAACGCGGCGGTCACGCCGGGGGGCACCAGCCCGTCGAACGCCAATATCTTCAGCACCAATCCGAACAATCTCGATCCCTATGATTATTACAACAACCCGAATTCGGTTGGCTACATTCCCACCAGCAACGGCCTGGCCTATCGCGGCGAATTGATCGGGCGTCCGGCGGTCGACGTGCTCGACGCCAATGTCAGCAACGGGGTCGCCGACTATCTGAAGTTGCGCAATGTCGATTTCCGTTCGGGTGCCGACGCCGCGACCTACACCACGGTGTTCTGGCAAGGCTCGTTCGACGTCAAACATGAATTCTCCGACAATTTCAAAATGGACGCGGTCTACGGCCAGTCGCGCTCGACCAACTACACCACTGGCCTGCTGGTCGAATATAACCGCATGGATTCCCCGGGAACCTTTACGTACGACGAACGCGGCGGCGGCAGCATGCCGGTCATCGATCTCGGCTTCGACGCCGCCGATCCGGCCAACTGGCAGATGGTGAAGGGCTTCTCGGCTATCCGCCATTACGAGCGCATGGTGCGGAACACGTTCAGGACCGCGAAGGCCGATTTCGACTGGAAGCTTTCGGACGAGTTCAACCTCGGCTTCGGCGGCTCCTATCGCCAGTTCGACTTCGACACCGATCTGCTCGAACGCAATACCGATACGCTCAACCCGACCTTGCTCGAGGCGCATAGCTCGGCGGCGGCAACGGGCCAACTGATCCAGTTCGGCCAGGGCCTGAACACCCCGGCGGGCACGGCGTCATCCTTTTGGGCGCCGAACATCAACGCGTTCCGCAACCTGTATCAGTTCGATTGCAACTGCATCAACAAATGGGGTGACTGGACTCTCACCAACAAGCGTTCGGGCGCGCCCAACCGCTATTCGGTTCAGGAGCAGGATCGCGCGCTTTACCTCCAGCTCGACTTCAAGATCCCGCTGTTCGGCCAGACGCTGCGTGGCAATATCGGCGCGCGTGAAGCGTTCACTAGGGTCAATGCGGAGGGCAACACCCAGAATGGCCGCCCGATCGTCGGCACCAATGATTATCGGGACTTCCTGCCGTCGATCAACCTCAACTACGAGCCGATCCACAACGTCATCGTGCGTTTCGGAGCGTCGAAGGTGATTGCGCGTCCGCTGCTCAGCAACCTCTCGCCGATCACCAGCGGCCTCAGCGTGCCGACCAACGGCGACACCTCGGGCGCGCGCCTGACCGTGGGCAATCCCAAGCTGTCGCCGTTCCGGGCGACCAATGAGGATCTCAGCATCGAATGGTATTTCGCGAAGGGCGGCCTGTTCTCCGTCGCGGCGTACAACAAGCAGATCAAGAGCTTCCCGCAGACGATTATCTTCACCACGCCACTGTCGGCGATCCTGTCGGCGGACGCGATCGCGTCGATCCGAGCGGGCACTACCAACGCCAACTCACTTGCCTATATCGATGCGGACAATCCGTTCGATGTGCGCCAGTTCCGCGATGCGCCGGGCGGGTATCTGCGTGGCATCGAAGTCAGCTATCAGCAGGATTTCACCTTCCTGCCCGGCTTCCTCAAGAATTTCGGTGCGATCCTGAATTACAGCTACATCAAGTCGCAGCTGAACTATATCCTCGATCCCGGCGCAGCGGCTACCGCGACCGCCGCGGCGGTCCCGCAGACAACCGCCAAGGCGCCGTTCCTCGGCGTGTCGCCGCAATCGTTCAACGCGACGCTTTATTATCAGTCGAGCAAGTTCCGCACGCGCGTCTCGGCCGCCTATCGCAAGGGCTACAGCACCACCTTCCCGATCGCCTCGGGGCCGTGTTCGCCCGGTATCATCACCCCGGTCCCCGCCTCGCCCGGGACGGTCGCCGCCAACAACGTGCCCGGCGGCCCCTGCACCGCGCCGCTGGTCAACGACTTCATCTTCAGCAAGGCGACGCTGAATGTGGATGCATCGGCCAGCTACTCCTTCAACAAGGCCTTCAGCGTCAGTCTGGAAGCGCAGAACCTGACCAACCAGGCCAACGAGCGCGAAGCCTATCAGGACAACCCGGTCGTGTCGCAATATGGCGCGACGGGCCGCATCTTCCGCGTCGGCGCTCGCGTGAAGTTCTGATGCGGACTAGCCTGTCCTGAATGACCTCATCCCGAAGCGGCCCTGACCGGCGGACGTTATTGGCGAGCGGCGCTGCTGCGCTGCTCGCCTGGCCGGTCAGGGCGTCTTCTCGCTATGACGCGGTCGTCGCGAAGCCTGACCAGGCCGGCCCGGCGGGCACCCATTTCAAAAGCCTAGGCGAGGCGCTGGCAGCCGCGCCTCCGACAGGTCCGTTCCGCATCTGGCTGGGTGCTGGCACCTGGACTGAGAAGCTCGCGGTTCGGACTGCGAACGTCTCGATAACCGGCGAAGATCGCCAGCACACACGGCTGCGCTACGATGCTGCGGCCGGATTGAAGAACCCCGCCGGCACGCCCTGGGGCACATCCGGCAGCGCCACGCTGACCGTGTCAGCACCGGGATTCCACGCCGAAAACCTGACGATCGAAAACGGCTTCGATCCGGCAGAGGAGGCACGGCGTACCGGGCTGGTGCTGGGCGACTGGCCGGGCGGCCAGCAAGCGGTCGCGCTGATGCTCGCGGCAGGCAGCAACGGCGCAATCCTGCGCAACGCCGATATATTGGGCCGGCAGGACAGCCTGTTCACCGATTCCGGCACCGCATTGTTCAAGCGCTGTTTGGTCACCGGCACGGTGGATTTCATCTTCGGCGCCGGACGGACGCTCCTGCGCAATTGCGAGATCCGCTCGCGCACCCGGCCCCCCGGCCAGCCACCCGGCGGCTGCATCGCCGCGCCAAGCACCAAGGTCGATCAGGAGGCCGGCCTGATCTTCCACCGCTGCCACCTCACCGCCGAGCGCGGCGTTCCGGACGGCACCGTGTTCCTCGGACGACCATGGCGGCCAACGCGCGACTTTCCGGACGGACGCTACGGCGATCCGCAGGCACTGGGCATGGCAGCCTATTGGGAGTGCTTCATGGGCCCGCACATCGCGCCGACCGGCTGGACCGAAATGTCCTACAACGCCAGGAGCGGCGAGCGCTTGGCTCTCCGGCCGGAAACAGCGAGATTCTACGAAGCCGGGAACACCGGCCCCGGCGCCCAAGGCATCAGACGCTCGCGCACACTCGACCCCGCGGCCCGCGCCAGACTGCTGGATCCGCTCTGATCGGACGCGGCTAGACCGGATCGCCCGATGCGGGGGCCCTGCGCCGCAACGAGCTAGGCGGCCGCCGGTACACCAGCTGAAACGCCGCATTGAAGGATCGCAGGCTGCGAAAGCCCGCGAGGTGGGCAATCTCCGTCATCTGCAGTTCAGTCTGGTCGATCAGCTGTTTCGCGCGCTGGATACGCGAGGTGCGCGCCGCGGCGGTAGGTGTCGTACCAAGGTGCTTGCGAAAGAGCCGCGCGAGTTGCCGCGCTCCGACGCCGAGCCGTTCCGCAAGATCGTCCACCCCTTTCTCGTCCAGCGCACCTTCCGAAATCAGCCGCAGCGCCCGGGTAACCGTCGCCCGTGAGCCACTCCAGGCCGGCGTGTGCGGCGCAGTTTCGGGACGGCACCGAAGGCAAGGCCTGAAGCCGGCATCCTCGGCAGCCGCCGCACTTGGGAAGTAGCGTACATTCCGGCTAAGCGGCTGGCGTACCGGGCACACTGGCCGGCAATAGATCCGCGTCGACGTGACGCCGATGAAGATCACCCCATCGAAAGCGGGGTCCCGCGCATAGCGAACACGCTCGCATTCCTCGAAATTCAGCATGGGGCCGGCAACACCGCTCATGCGTTGATTGTTATCTGAAATCGCGAGCGGTGTCGTCGGTCGACCGATGACCAGGTCCGTTTCCTGCGAGCGCACGCCAACCGCGAAGATTAATCAGGCGGCAGCGAACAGAAGGAGATTTTCGATGCCTGCGATCCACCATCAGATTCTCATCAACCAGCCGCCCGAATTCGTCTGGGATGCCGTGCGCGACGTGGGCGCACTCCATTCCCGGCTCGTCCCGGGCTTCGTCACCGCAACCGAAATGCTCGACGGCGTGCCCACTCCGACACGCCGCGTCACCTTCGCCAACGGAGCCGTGGCAGACGAGGTCATTGTCGACAATGACGACGAACGGCGCCGGCTTGCCTGGAGCATCAAGAGCGTCGAGCATCACAACGGCGTTATGACGGTGCACGATGCCGAAGGCGGCACGCTGGTCACATGGACGGCCGACGTCCTCCCGGCGGACCTGGTCGAACGCTTCTCCCCAATGATGGCCAAAGGCCTTTCGACGATGAAGGCGCATCTGGAGGGCAGCTGATTCAGCTATGAGTCGATTGCCGACAGGCAGGCACGCGCTGATGCCGGCGGGGTCAGCGCTTCACCGCAGCGGCAACGTCCGAACTCCTGAGCAAGCCGCTGCGGCCCCGCTTTGGCTGCGCCTCCGTATATCCCTCGCAAGCGACTTTAACGGACGACGTGCTTGCCTTGCTCGCAAGCGCGTCGAGCTGATCGGCCACCGCATTCGCATGGGCAACGTCGGCGCGCTCTGATTCGAGAGGTTGTGTCTCGGTCGCAAAATAGGTCGCCAACTGGCTGGCCCCGAGCCGCTGATCGGCGGCGGCATCCGCTATTCTGCCGATTGCTCCATAGGCGCAGGCGCGACGGAATCTGGCCCAGGGATAGTCCGGTTGGTTCTTCAGGCCATCGGATAGTTCGCGTATCGCCTCGTCGAAGCGCCCGAGCAATGTGAGCGTCCAGCCGCGATGATAGTGGAACTTCATTCCCACTTGCGGTCCATCGGCCGCGACAAGCTTGTCCAGCTCGGCAAGCGCATCCTCGTTTCGCCCCTCGATACGGTAGATCGCGCCGATTCGAACCGCGCTGCGATATCGCTCCTCCGTCCAATGAACGGCTATCGCCCGATAGGACTGGATTGCGTCGTCATAGGCGCCAAGATCGGTAAGCAGCTGTGCGGCCGTCAGCCAGGCCTCACGGTCTTCGGGAACCAGCGCGCTCCAGGCCACCACGTCATGAAGCGCAGCGATGGAATGCATATCCGCGTCCGCATGGTTCCTCAGTGCCGCCATGCCATGCGCCTCACTGCGCGCGTGCAGCGCGATGACCCGCAGAATCGGATCGAGCTTCGCGTCTTCAAGCGCAGCGTTCAGCTCGCTGATGCTTTCGCCGCGACCGGTGGCGCTGTCGGCAACACCGAGCACCAGCGGTTTGGAAATGATCAAGCCGAAGGGTGCCGAAGCGCCCTTGGCCGGGCATACGCCATCCTGCCGGCCAAAATGCTCCTTTCCATTCGCAAGCGCGCAAATCCGATAAGCGATCCGACCTCGCGCTGCGTCGAACCGACCACTCGCCGGATCAAAGGTGACGGTGACGGCGCGCCCCTCCCCGGATGCGGCCTTGAGGGTTTCGAACAGGCTGCTGGCATCGATTCCGTCGTCCGGCGGCAGGAAGAAGCTCATCCCGTCGGTCCAGCCCGAGAACCAGAGAGTCCCGTTCTTTTCGATCGCCCCTCCACTCACGTTCGTCGCAAGGGACAGCGGATCGCGCGCAGGCGGCGCAGCATTCGCCCCCATTGCGAGAAGAGCCAGAGTTATCGAGAAAATCCATCGGCCCGGCATAAGCGGCTGCTCCCCCTATAGAATCGGCAAAGTGCGCGAGGCTCTTCTGTCACGCAAGCGGGCAATCATCCCCCGCCACCCCCGGAATCCGCCCCACCCGCAAGCGCAGCCGCCTCCGCAGCCCGGCGCGCCTCGCCACGCCGCCTGGCCCGCTGGCCGTAGAGAAAGGACCACAGGCTCAGCCCGCCCAAGATGCCATAGCCGAGGATCGGATTGACGATCAGATACGCCCGGATGCTCAGGGTGAAGACCAGCACCACCGATATCGCGACATCGACAAGCAGGCCCAGGCCCCACACGACCGTCATCAACGTCATTGTCCGGCGAAAGCCGGCACGGGCCTGGAGCATCTCGAACTGCTGCGCCTCGCCTTCGGACTTGCGCCGCATGCTCGCCCGCGCAAGCTCATAGATCAGCGGCTTGCCGATCAGCGCCGAGCCGACAAATGCCAGTCCGATCACCCCGGTGACGAGCTTCTCGCGAAGCTGAAGGAACTGCGCCCCGCCCCCGCCGAGCATCGCCAGCAACGACAATACGATGCCGCCCACCACCAGCACGGACAGCGCATCGACCCGCCGGTGCCGCGCGAACTCAATGAGGCTCCACAGGATCGGCGGCGCCGACGAGACGAGCAACGCCCGGACATCGCCCAGCGGCGCCTCGGCATAAGTGTAGATCACGAACGGCAGGATGAAATTGACCAGCGCCTCGAGGAAAATATAGGCGCCGTTCTTTCGGACCATGCCGGTGATGCGGGCGATCAGCCCCGGTTTCGCGTCCACCTGTCGGCTCCCTGTTGGTTCGTGCGGCAGGATAGGGCGGTGAGTGGAAGTCACAAGCTCGTGCGCCGGAGCGACGACAGCGCCCCCAATCTCGACACCGGGTGTCACCGCAACTCGTGCCTGGCGAGCGCTTCGGCGATCCCGGCGGCGACGCGTTCTTCGAAGCGGATCGCCTCTTCGGCTGCTTTTTCGGCCATGATCCTGTCGTAGCGTTCCTGCGCCCTGCGGAACTGCTCGGCGATGCCTGGATCCTCCGGGGGTTTGGGAGGCGCAGGCGGCCGGCGCGTGGCGAGCCATTGCCTGGCCGCGCCGACATCGGCGGGGACATGGACCGTCACCGGCACGATGACCGGCTCCTTCGCGCCGCTGGGATGGAAGATCTTCACATCGGAATATTCATATCCGCAGGCGCGCTCGTAAAGCGCGCGCTCGACGCGGTCGTCGGCGAATTCCTTGCCGGCGGTGAGCGCCTCGGCGAATGCGTCATATTCGGCGCGCCACCGATAGAAGGTGCGCACACAGACGCTGAGGATATCGGCGATCTCGCGATCGGTTGCGCCGTTACGGCACAGCTTGCGCGCCTGCTCGGCATATTCGGGGCGATAGGTGGTGGGGCGTCCTGCGGTCATGAGGACTGGGTAGCGCGGGGTGCGGTGGGGTTGAATCAACGTGCCGGCGCGCGCGGGCTGTGGTGGGTTGGTTGTGACATAATTCGGGGGCGGATGCGGTGCGGGGTGTGGGGTTTTACGAGGGGGAATGGGTAGAAATGGGCGCGTGGGGCGGGTGAATTATGTCATGCCTATCCGGGGGGTGGGCTGTTGGATGGGGTGGTGGAGAGGGAGTGTGACGCGCGGTTTGAATCGCGGGTGGCTGTTGGGAATGTCATGCGGGTGCTGACACTTTTCCGGCGGCGGCGCGGCGCAGGAATTTTTCACTTAAGACATTGAATATAAAGTATTTATATTCAATATAATGCTTGCCGCAGCCTTTGACACGCGCAGCGCTCATTCCTCTCGCGTTATCATCATGCTCGTTTGCATTAAGGGGCTTTCGCACCTTTCACTGTAACTGATCGCCCGTGTCGCGAGAATTCATGTCGCCAGCAGATACAGGATCCGTCCGAGCGCGCCGAGGAGCAGGACGGTGACCGCGAGGGCCTGAATGAAGAAGCCGGGGAAGCGCTTCGAGGGGGCCGAGCGATAGCCGAAGAAATAGACAATGCGCCCGACGATCCAGATGAGCCCGATGCCAGCAGCGACCGGCTCGCTCCAGTAGATCGCGAACAGCCACAGCGACGGCAGGAAGATCGGCATCCATTCGAGCGTGTTGGTATGCGCCCGGATCGTACGCTCGAGCAACGGATCGCCAGACATCGTCGGTGCCAATATGCCGACCTTTTTGCGGGTCCGAGCAACCTGCGTGGCCATCCAGAAATAGACCAGTGCCGTCAACAGCGTGACGAGCGACACATAGCTATAGGTGTGCATGGTTCCTCCCAGGTTGCAGTGCGCCCGGACTGGCGTCCAGGCGCACTATCGTCAGTATTTTGCAGAGGTGACCGCCGTCGTCAGTCGTCCCTGGCCATCCGGTCGGCGTAGCGCTGCAGGTAGAGCGGCCAACCCTGACCTCCGGCCACGCCGTCGCGGACGCTCTCCCAGCCCTCGCCATGACGCTCGAGGTTGCGGTGCTCGATCTCGACGCGGGTGCGGCCCGGGGTTTCGGCAATGAACCGTACTTCCCATTCGCTGGTCTTCTGCTTGTCTTCCTCGAGCTGCCATTGCGGGCTGATGTTCCAGCTCAGCACCACGCTGTTGGGCGGATCATAGGCGAGCACCTGCGCCCAGCGGCAGACGCTCCCGTCGGTGCCTCGGTCATAGAGGAAGCCGCCGACCTTGACCTCGAACACGGTCTCGGCGATCTCGACGCCGAGCATATTGTGCTCGGCGGGCTTGAAGCTGCCGAAGTCCTCGGTGAAGACTTTGAACGCGCGCGCGATCGGCGCCTCGACGACAATCGATGTCTGCACCACCGAGCCCATAGCCTGGATATTCATCGGATCTCCTCGTCTTGCTGCTCGACGACCGTCTTGTAGGCGGCGAGCGTCTTGTTCCAGTAGCTGTCAAGATCGGCCCGGAACGCTGCCAGTCCCGCATGGTCGACCTGATAGATGCGCTGCTTGCCCGACCGTATGTCGATGACCAGGCCAGCATCCTTCAGCACCTTCAGATGCTGCGAAACCGCCGGACGGCTGACCGGCATCTGACCGGCCAGATCGCGGACCGCGCGCGGACGCTCGACCAGCCGCTCGAAGATCGTCCGCCGGGTCGGGTCCGCCAGTGCCGCCCAACGATTGGTTGCTTGAGTCGCCATAGAACGCGTAAGTATTGCCTTACGCGTATCACGGAGTCAAACCCCAGCGCCCCGGCAGCTCTCCGAGCCTCCGCGCGGAAGCGATCGACGAAGCCCCGTTCTACAGCCCGCAACAGCCGTGCTAACGGTCGATGGTGCCGATTCTCGAACTCTTGCTACGCGGCGGCGCGATGGGCGGTTTCCTCGGCCTAGCGCTCGCGATCGGACGCGGCGGATTTGCGCGAGCGCGCTTGGCCGGTGTCCTGTTTTGCCTCGCCGCCGCCGCGCACACGCTGACGCAGCTGCCGGAAATCCGGCCCGCGCTCGGAATAGCCTGGGTCCCGGTCTGGTCATTCTCGGTGATGGCCGCGGGATTGTTCTGGCTGTTTGCTACTGAACTGTTCGAGGATCGTGCGCGCCTCGAGCTTCCACGGCTCCTGCCCGCTGCCGCGCTGCTGATGCTCGGCGTCGGCGCAAGGTTTACAACGGGAGATGTCGCCAAGGCTTTCTGGCTAGTGCACAATCTCATCGGCGCGCTCCTGATGGCGCATGTGTTGTTCGTCATCGCGGCGGGGTGGAAAAGCGACCTGGTAGAGCCGCGCCGGCGACTGCGCGGACCGGTGCTTGCTGCCGGTGCCGCCTACGCGTTCGCCGTCACGATCGTAGAGTCCGGCGAGATCCTGTGGCGATCGGCGCGGGGATTCTCGCCGATCGCGGCTGCGCTCCTCTTCGCGATGAGCATGGCTGGAATGCTCGCTTTCCTGCGCGCCGATCCGGCACTATTCGGTCCGAGCCGCGGAGCGCCAGTCGATGAAGTGCCCGACGAACCAGCCGATCTCGCCGAGGAGGACGCACGCGCCGCAACCATGCTCGACCGGCTGATGCGCGAGGAGCGGCTGTCGCGCGAGCCGGGACTTACCATTGCGGTGCTGGCGGTCAGGCTGCGGATGCCCGAATATCGCCTGCGTCGGCTAATCAATCGGCAGCTCGGCCATCGCAACTTCAATGCTTTTATCAACCAATGGCGACTCGCCGAGGCAATGGAAGCGCTCGCCGATCCGGCGCAACGCGAAGTGCCGATCTCAACGATCGCGCTCGACGCCGGATTCCAGTCACTCGGCCCGTTCAACCGGGCGTTCCGTGCCGAAACAGGAAGGACTCCGAGCGAGTTCCGGACCGAGACGCTGGGGACAAACGCAACCGCAAGAGATTGATCCTGCCTATTCTTTTCGGATTCGGCGAACCGCGGTTCGATTTCGGCTAGCCTGATTTCGAACACGGCGAGACTGCCCCGACGCGACCTGCCAAGTCACCGGCCGGCGCCATTCCGGCGTGTCGGAGCATCGTGTGCCGCCTGTCAAATCTCATCCGCCGATCCGGATCGGCCAGCTTTCGGGCAGGCGCTAACCATGCGCAGGCCTCGCTTCATTGCCGAGCAGGCACGCAACGCGAAAGGCGTGGTTGGGCGGATCGTCGCGGCCATCATGGCGCGCGAGACCTGGGACAAGAACCGGCGCGCGATCGAGGCCATCGAGGTCAACGAGCGCGATTGCGTTCTCGATATCGGTTGCGGCCATGGACGCAGCTTGACCGCGCTGGCGGCGCTCGCTCGCAAAGGCCGCGTTGTCGGAGTGGACCCGTCCGAGCTGATGGCCGAGATCGCCGTCCAACGAAACAAAGGGCTGGTCCGCGCGCGACGCGTAGAGGTCAGGATCGCAACCGCTGACGCGCTGCCCTTTCCGGACGCGGCGTTCGACAAGGCGATGTGCGTCCATGTCGTCTATTTCTGGACCAATCTCGACGCCGCGCTGCGCGAGATCGCGCGCGTCCTGAAGCCCGGCGCGCAGCTCGCGCTGGTGTTCAGCACCGATGCGAACAAGGCGGCCGTGCGGACTTTCCCTGCCGACGTCTACCGCTTTCCGGCGCTGGACGAGATGGTCGCCGCACTCGAGAGGGCCGGCTTCGTCGTCGATCTGCCGGGCGATATCTCAGCCGAGCAGCATTCGGCGCCGGTCCTCCTCGTGGCCGTGAAACGCTCTCAACCCGAATCCACCGGAGCAAGCGCATGACCTGGCTCGACACCCTGTTTCGCGACGCGACCACGATTCTTCCGAAGATCGTTTCGATCGAAGGCGGACGCTATCTTGCCACCGCCGGGCTCGTCAGCCTGATCATCACGGTATTCTGGCGTTTCGGGTTGCGCAGCCGCAAGATCCAGACCCGCTTCGCCGGCGCGAGCGACTATCGGCGCGAGATCGGCGCCTCGCTGCGCACCGTGATGATCTTCTCGTTGACCGGCTTCGGGCTGTACCTCGCTATCAAGGCTGGCTGGATCACCGTCTACGACGACTTTGCGATCGCCGGCCGCGTCTATTTCGCCGCGACGCTCGCACTGATGATCGTCGCGCACGACGCCTATTTCTATTGGACGCACCGCGCGATGCACCATCCGCGGCTGTTCCGGCTGTTCCACCGGACGCATCACAAGTCGAGGACGCCGACGCCCTGGACCGCCTACGCCTTCGACATTCCCGAGGCGGTCGTGATCGTCGGGTTCGTGCCGCTCTGGATCGCGCTCGTGCCGATGCACGACTGGGCGGTGTTCATCTTCGTCACCTGGCAAATCGTGCGCAACGTGATCGGCCATGCCGGCGTCGAGCTGTCGCCGGTCTCGGGACGGCGTTCGCGGCTGTGGGGATGGCTCAACACCACCACACACCACGACCTGCACCACCAGAGCGGGCGCTACAACTACGCGCTCTATTTCAGCTGGTGGGACCGCTGGATGGGTACCGAGCATCCCGATTATCAGGCGCGCGTCGCCGAAATCGTCGAGCGCTCGCGCGCGGCTCGCAAACCTGGGCCGGTCCCGGCAATCCGCGGATCCTGAGCAGGCACCGTTGCGCAGACGGCGGGCGATCCCCAACATGAGATGGAGCGAGGGACAGATGACCGACACGATCGAAGACGAACGTCACGCGCATTGGCAAACTGTCTACGGCGCCAAGGCGCCCGGCGAAGTCAGCTGGTTCCAGGACCGGCCCGCCGTTTCGCTCGACCTGATCGAGGCAGCAGGCCTTCCAAAAGAGGCCGCAATCATCGACGTGGGCGGAGGCGCCTCGACGCTTGTCGATCATCTGCTGGCTTCGGGCCATGGCTCTCTCGCGGTTCTCGACATCTCCGACGAAGCATTGCGGCATTCGCGCGCGCGGCTTGGCGGCGATGCTGAGCGTGTCGAATGGATTGCATCGGACGTCAAGCGCTGGCGACCGGGCGCGCCGGTCGATCTATGGCACGATCGCGCCGTTCTCCACTTCCTGACCTCGCGCGACGGCCAGGAGGCTTATTTCGACACGCTCCGGGCCGCACTCAAACCCTGCGGCTGGGCGATTATCGCAGGGTTCGCACCGGGCGGCCCACTCAAATGCAGCGGCCTCGAGATCGTCCAGCACGATGCCGATAGTCTCGCGCAGCTGCTTGGCTACGAATTCAGGCTGATCGAAGCGCGCGACGAGCTGCACCGGACGCCATGGGGCGCCGAGCAGGCGTTCCGCTATCATCTGTTCTGGCGCGGCTAAGGCGTCCTGGCGCGTAAAAAACGGTTGAACGTGTAGGTTTCCAGTCCCTTGCCGGCGTCGAGTTCGAAGCGCTCCTGATATTCGTCATCGCCGAGAAAATCGTAGGCGTAACGCGCCTTCCAGCCCGGCGGCACGTTCTCCAGATTCTCGGACACCATCACGATGTGCCCCGGCCGGCTTGCCTCACGATCCTGCACATAGGTCGAGACGAAACCGAGATTATCGAACTGACGCAGCACCAGCAGCTTGCGGGCGCGGTCGTAGCTCCACCAATCGGTCTGGGTATGCACTTCTCCCGACTTGTTCTTCTCCTGTCTGGGATAGACGGATCGTCCTTCGATGCGGATGAAATGGTCCTGATGCGCGCGTTCACCGTGCCGCGTGGCGGCCGACGTTCCGGGCTCTCCTTCGCCCACCCCGGCCCAGTTACCCGTCAGCAATGCCACCGATGCCAGCGGGTCCGGCTTCGCCTCCTGCGCGAGCGCGGGTGCGGCGATGGCGACCAATAGCGAGATGGTGAGCGTCAGTAGCTTCATAGGTCCTCCGATCGAAGGACAGGTTAGTTTGCGAAGCCGCTGCGGTCTTGCAAAAAGCGGACAGCCGATCAGTGCGGCTCGCAAAAGACCAGTGGCTCGGCCCGCAGCCGTACGGGCGTCGTCTCGAAATAGTGGCGGAAGGCGTTGGTGAACGCGGACTGGTCGTTGAAGCCGAGCCGGCCGGCAATCTCGACGATCGGCATCGCGGGTTCGCACCGAAGCATGCCGCAGGCGCGCAACATGCGGCCGGACATCATCAGCTGCTTGGGCGAGAGGCCGGCATAGCGCTCGCAATGCCGCCTGAGCGTACGGCTGGTGACGCCGAACGCTTCGGCCGCCGCCGAAACCGGCTCGGCTGCGAACGCCGAGAACAGCGAGTGCTGCAAGGCGAAATGGCGGGCGTCGGCCGCATCCCAATCAACCAGGCGCGACAGCAGCCAGTGCTCGAGGATGGCCCCGAAGGCCTCGCGCGGCGCATTGGCGAGCCGGTCGAGCAGTCGATCTGCGTCGGCGCCGATCAGGTCAGACAGCGCGACTGGTCGATCCCAGCAGTCAACGAGACCACCGCCCAGAATGACCGACGCCACCGCCGGGGTGACGCGGAAGGCGACCATCAGATTGTCGCCGGTCGGGACCATGCGCAGCGTCCCATGGCGCAGCCCGAATATCATTGCGCGGGGCGTAGGGATCAGGCTGTCCGAAGCGGTCGCGAGTGCGCATGGCTCGCCGGTCTGGAAGACGAACTCGACGCGCCCATCGGGGGTGATAAGGCCGGGCAAACTGTCTCCGGCCCGGTAGCCGAGACTCCAGATCGACCGGACGAGCTGCCCGAGCGCCGGTGAGGGCGAGTGGTCCGCGAAGGTCGGCGACATGCATCGACTATTTCATATCGCGCTGTGATCGGCAAAACTCGTTTGATGCAAGCACGTCGGCGTCCCATGGCGCTCTGCGAAAGCTGGTGTAATCTGCGCGCCTGTACACGCGAATCTGCCGATCAAGCGGTCGGTGGTGGTCCGGCGCGTGATTGTCCGCCTGCAGCACTTGCTTTAGCTAAATCGCCGCGTCGCCCCCGGCGCGGGGGAAGAGCCATGCCAGCCAAACCGTCCTACCGTCCCGGGCGGACGGCGCTCGGGCATTTTGGCGACAGGTGCAACAACCCTCAATAACCGTCACCCCAGCGCGACGGCCGCCTCGATGATCGGCACGAACTTCGCGGCGGTCAGGCTGGCGCCACCCACCAGCGCCCCGTCGACATCGCCCGCGCCAAGCAGCTCGGCCGCATTCTCACCCGTCACCGATCCGCCATAGAGGATTCGGATCAGCTCGGCCTCATTGCCCATCAGCGCCCGCAACTGCCCGCGGATCGCGCCGTGCATCGCCGCGACATCAGCCACGGTCGGCGTCCGCCCCGTCCCGATCGCCCAGACCGGCTCATAGGCGATCGACAGCCATCCGGCCGCGGCGCCCTCGGGCAGCGAGGCGGCGAGCTGGCTCGTCACCACCAGTTCGGCATGCCCCGCATCGCGCTCGGCCAGGGTCTCGCCGACGCACAGGATCGCGCTCAGCCCGCCGGCGTGCAACGCCTCGGCCTTGGCGCGGACTTCGTTGTCGGTCTCATGGCAATCGGCACGCCGCTCGCTATGCCCGACGATCGAGAAGCGCCCGCCGACATCGCGCACCATCCCGGCCGAAACACAGCCGGTATGCGCGCCCTTCTCCGCCGGGTGCACATCCTCGGCGCCGATCGAGAGCGCGGGCACGCGCGCCGCCGCCGCCATGATCAGCGTCGCCGGCACCGCTATCGCAACGTCAAGCTCAGGGGCCGCCGCGGCCGCCGCCGCGATTGCGTCCAGCTCGGCCAGCGCCGCCAGATCGCCATTCATCTTCCAGTTGCCAGCAACCAGCCTGCGTCTCGCCAAAAGCCTTCTCCCTCTTGTGCGTCAGCCGATAGCGCGGCGGCGCGATCGCACAAGCTTGAAGGAGCGCACCGCTCCCCTTAAAGCGTGGCGCTCACCTTTTCGTTCAAGCCTCCATCAGATCGGCCCGTTCCGCCCATGCTCACCTTTATCCGTCGCATCACGTTCTCGAAGGTCGGCGTCATCGTGACGATGGGCGTGCTGATCCTGATCGCCATCTCCTTCGGCATCGGCGGCAATTTCACGGGCGGCGGCATTTCCGTCGATTCGGTTGCGACCGTCGGCAAGGAAGACGTCCCGGTCGCCGAGCTGCGCCGCCGCACCGATATCGCGCTCCAGAATATGCGCCAGGAGCAGCCCACGGTCGACATCGTCCAGTTCGTCAACGGCGGCGGCGTCGACAACACGCTCGATGGGATTATCACCCAGACCGCGCTCGCTCAGTTCGCCGAGCTGCAGGGCATGGTCGCGTCGAAGCAGCTGGTCGATGGTCGCATCGCGAGCGCGCCCGATTTCAAGGGCCTGGACGGCAAGTTCAGCCAGACCCTCTACGATCAGGCGCTGGCGCAAGGCCATGTGAGCGACCGCCAGCTTCATGATCAGGTGGCGCGGTCGACCCTCAGCCAGCACCTCATCCTGCCGATCGTCGGCAACCCCGCGATGCCGAATTTCGGCGCCTATCAGGTCCCGACCGGCATTGCCCTGCCCTATGCCTCGCTCGAGCTCGAAAAGCGCGGCGGCCAGCTCGGCTTCATCCCGACACCGGCAATGGGCCAGGGCGCGCCGCCCACCGATGCGGAGCTCGCCACCTTCTACAAGCGCAACCTCACGCGCTACACCGTGCCGGAGCGCCGCTCGGTCCGCTATGCGCTCGTCACGCCTGATATGCTGAAGGCACTGACGACGCCGACTGAGGCCGAGATCGCACAGGCCTATCAGAAGGCCAAAGCGCTGTTCGCCCCGACCGAGCGGCGCGATCTGGTCCAGGTCGTCGTGGCCGATCAGGCCGCCGCCGCCGCGCTCGCCGCCAAGGTGAAAGCCGGCACGCCGATTGCTGACGCAGCCCGCGCCGCCGGCCTGGAGGCCAATGCGCTTCAGGCAGTCGAGAAGGCGGCCTATGTCAAACAAAGCTCGCCCGAGATCGCCAATGCGGCGTTCAGCGCGCCCAAGGGCACCGTCGTCGGCCCGATCCGTACCGGCCTTGGCTATGTCGTGGTGCGGGTGGATGGGATCCAGCAGATCCCCGGCAAGTCGCTCGAACAGGCGCGGCCCGAGCTGGTCACGACTTTGACCACTGAGAAAACCCAGCTGGTCATCACCGATCTGCATGACAAGATCGACGATGCGATCGCGCATCACGCGACCTTCGATGAGCTGATCCGCGACAACAAGCTCACCGCCGCCGTGTCGCCGCCTTTGCTCAAGAACGGCACCAACCCCGACGATCCCGCCTCCAAGGCAGACCCCGCCTTCGCCCAGGCGGTCGCCGCCGGCTTCGGCCAGGAAGCGGAGGATGATCCGCAGATCGCACCGATGGGCCCCGACGGCAGCTTCGCCATCGTGAAGCTCGCCAAGGTCATCCCCGCTGCGGCACGCCCCCTCGCCCAGATCCGCGAAGGCGTCGCGCATGATTTCATCATCGACCGCGCCCAGCGCGCCTCGCGTCAGTCCGCGATCGACGTCGTAGCACGTATCAACAAGGGCATGCCGATCGCCCAGTCGCTCGCCGAGACCAAGCTCCAGCTCCCGGCGGTCAAGCCGGTTCCGGATACGGCGCGCGGCCAGGCCAATTCGATACCGGAGAACAACCCCGCGCGCGGGCCGCTGATGCTGATGTTCAGCATGAAGGCGAAAACCGCCAAGATGCTCGAAGCGCCCGGCAAGGCCGGCTGGTACATCCTCTATCTCGATCACATTGTGCCCGGCGACGCCAGGGGCAACCCGGTTCTGCTCGAACAGGCGCGCAGCGAACTCGGCCAGATAACGGCCCGCGAATATGCGCAGCAGTTCAGCGAAGCGGTGCGCAAACAGCTCGGCGTGAAGAAGAACCCCAAGGCGCTCGCTGATGTCAAGGCGGCGCTGACCGGCCATGGCGGTTCCAATTAACGCGGAAAGCACCGGGACTCCCGTCGAGGCTGCGATCACCGCGCTCACCGCGGGTCGCCCGGCCCTGGTCTGGCGCCGCCAGATCGCCGACACGGAAACGCCGGTCGCCGCCGCGCTGAAGCTGATCGAGCCCGGCCGCGGCGACTATCTGCTCGAATCGGTCGAGGGCGGTGAGACGCGCGGCCGGCACAGCATGATCGGCCTCGCGCCCGATCTCGTCTTCCGTGCGCAAGGTTCGCAGGCCGAGATCAACCGCCACTGGCTGACGGATCGTACCGCCTTCGAACCCTGCGCGGTGCCGGCGCTTCAGGCGCTCCGCGATCTCGCGGCCGGCTGCCGCATGGACGTGCCCGCCGATCTGCCCCCGGCGCTCGCCTGTCTGGTCGGCTATTTCGGCTATGAGACGGTCGGCCTCGTCGAGCGGCTGAACCGCCCCGACAGCGATCCGCTCGGTCTGCCCGACATGATGTTCGTGCGCCCGACCGTGGTGCTGATCTTCGATCGCCTCGCTGACGCGCTGTTCCTCGTCGCGCCCGTCTGGCCCGATGCGTCACGCCGCCCTGAAGCGATCGCCGCCGAAGCGCAGGACCGCATCGACGCAGTCGCCGCGCGCCTCGCCAGCGCAGCGCTCCCGCCGCCCGTGCGCGCGGTGGACCTGGCGGATATCGCCTTCACCCCGGCGCTCCCCGCGGGCCGCTACGCAGCGATGATCGCGCGGGCCAAGGAGTATATCTACGCCGGAGACATCTTCCAGGTCGTGCTCGCCCAGCGCTTCACCGCGCCCTTCAAGTTGCCCGCCTTCGAGCTCTACCGCGCCCTCCGTCGCATCAACCCCTCGCCCTTCCTCTATCATCTCGATCTGCCCGGCTTCGCCATCACCGGGTCGAGCCCAGAGATCCTGGTCCGCGTGCGGCATGGCGAAGTCACGATCCGTCCGATCGCCGGCACCCGTCCGCGCGGCAAGACGGCGGCCGAGGACGAAGCCAATCGCGAGAGCCTGCTCGCCGATCCCAAGGAGCGCGCCGAGCATCTCATGCTGCTCGATCTCGGCCGCAACGATGTCGGCCGCGTCGCCGAGGCCGGCAGCGTCCGCGTCACCGCGAGCTACACGACTGAATTCTACAGCCATGTCATGCACATCGTCTCGAACGTCGTCGGCCGGCTGGCGCCCGAGCATGACGCGCTCGATGCGATGTTCGCCGGCTTCCCCGCCGGCACCGTCAGCGGCGCGCCCAAGGTCCGCGCCTGCCAGGTGATCGCCGAGCTCGAGCCCGAGGTACGCGGCGCCTATGCCGGTGCAGTCGGCTATTTCTCGCCCGATGGCTCGATGGACAGCTGCATCGTGCTGCGCACCGCTGTGGTGAAAGACGGCGTCATGCACGTCCAGGCCGGCGCCGGCATCGTCGCCGACAGCGAGCCGGCCTATGAGCAGCGCGAGTGCGAAGCCAAGGCCGGCGCCCTCCTCGCCGCCGCCCGCGAAGCCGTGGCGCGGGCAAGCGATGCCGGATTCGGGCAGTAGCCAACTAAGCCCCTCCCCTTCAGGGGAGGGGTTGGGGGTGGGGCAGCGACGGGCGGGGTTCGATGCCCCGATCGACGCTTCGATCTTGGAGCGACGAGTCTTTTTGAGCGCGCAGACGCACGCCCCCACCCCAACCCCTCCCCTGAAGGGGAGGGGCTTATTTCAAATCAGGGAACGGCGCTGTCCTGACGCTTCTTCTCGGCCTTCTCGGCGGCATATTGCTGGAGCATCATCGCGGTGCACCCGGTCTGCCCGCCCGAGCCGACCGGCGAGCAGGTGTCCGGCAAGCCGCCCGCGCGGCGCCCGACTTCATCCATCGTGGCGGCGCGGTTGACCCAGCTCTGGCTCGCGGCGTCGGTCCTGGGCGGGTTCCGCAGTGCCTTGGGGATACGATAGGGTTCAGTGAGGGTCGAGCACACCACGATCTCGTCGTTGGTCGAGGCAGGGCATGGTTCATTGGGGTTGATCGTCACATTGCGGATCCGCGCGGGCGGCTTGCCCGATTCTGCCTGTTTGGCGTCGGGCGCCGTCTGGGCACTCGCCACCGCGGGCAAAGACAGCAGGGCGGCAATGGCGAGGATACGAAGCATGAAGGGTCTCCTGTGCAGGCACCAACGTCGACTGCCGGGGATTGCTCCACCCTGAATGAAGCATCAGTCTGTCCCAATCTAGGCATGAAAGCGCCCGCTCGCTATGGCCCAACCCGAAATCGCCTCACAAACAGGACATTGCCGGTGAGACCGCTCTTCCCGCTCGCCTGCATCCTCCTCGCCTCATTGTCGGCGAGCTGCGGCGCGCAACCGCCCGCGCCTGCCTCGGCCTGCCGCACCGTCCGCTTCGAGGACACGCCCTTCACTGTGTGTGACGCCGATCCGGCCAGGCACAGCATCCTCCTCACCAATCGCAACCCGGCCGGCGTGCCAATGCGCGACTTCACCGCCCTCCCCGCCCGGCTCGGCAAGGACGCGAAACGCATAGCCTTTGCGATGAACGCCGGCATGTACGGCGTCACCGGCGAGCCGATCGGCCTCTATGTCGAAAACGGCAAGCGCCAGGTCGCGCTCAACCGCCGCACTGGCCGCGGCAATTTCTACACGCCCCCACCGAATGGCGTCTTCTTCGGCGATGCGAAAGGCTGGCACATCGCCACTACCGCCGCCTTCGCCGCCCGCACCGCGCCGTTCCCGGACTTCGCCACCCAGTCAGGCCCGATGCTGGTCGTGAAGGGCGCGATCAATCCGGGCTTCGACGCGAACGGCGTCTCGCTCAACATCCGCAACGGCGTCGGCATTGCCGCCAACCGCCACGCGCTCTTCGCGATCAGCGACGTGCCGGTCTCGTTCGGCCGCTTCTCAAGGCTGTTCCGCAAGCTCGGTTGCGCTGACGCGCTCTATTTCGACGGCTCGATTTCCCGCCTGTGGGATCCTGTCGCGGGACGCATGGATGCAGGCGCAAAGATCGGCCCGATTGTGGTCGTGCTGCAAAAGCGGTAGCGGCCTCGCCCATGATCCTCGTCATCGACAATTACGACAGCTTCACCTGGAACCTGGTCCATTATCTGATGGAGCTCGGTGCCGAAGTGAAAGTGGTGCGCAACGACACCCTCACCGCCCGCGACGCGATCGCGAGCAATGCGCAGGGCTTCCTGATCTCGCCCGGGCCCTGCACGCCGAATGAGGCAGGCATCAGCCTCGATCTCGTCGCCGCCTGTGCCGATGCCGAGAAGCCGCTGCTCGGCGTGTGCCTCGGCCATCAGGCGATCGGCCAGCATTTCGGCGGCCATGTCGTTCGTGGCGGTCTGATGCACGGCAAGACCTCACCAGTCACCCATGACGGCACCGGCCTGTTCGAAGGCCTGCCCTCGCCCTTCACCGCGACTCGCTATCATTCGCTGATCGTCGAGGACATTCCGGCAGACCTGATCGTCAACGCCACCGCCGACGATGGCTCGGTGATGGGCTTCCGCCACAAGACGCTCCCGATCCACGGCGTCCAGTTCCACCCGGAGAGCATAGCGACCGAACACGGCCATGCGCTGCTGGCCAATTTCGTCAGGCTCGCCGGGATCGACGTAAAGGCGCTGGCGTGATTTCCACAGAGCTCCGTCACCCCGGACGTGTTCCGGGGTCCACTGTTCCGCGCACGCAGACGGTCCGGCTCCTGCGGAACCGTGGATGCCGGAACAAGTCCGGCATGACGGTGGTGGCGTGACGACTCTCACCCTCCTTCCCGATCCCTCGACTCCGCTCTCCCACGAAAGCGCGGCGCAGGCCTTCGCCGACATCCTCGACGCGAAGACCTCGGAAGAAGCGATCGCCGAGTTCCTCATCGCGCTCGCCGATCGCGGCGAGACCAGCATCGAGATCGCGGAAGCGGCTCGTGCACTCCGCGCCCGCCTCATCCCCATCGACGCACCCCATGGCGCGATCGATGTCTGCGGCACCGGCGGCGACGGCCACCACACCCTCAACGTCTCCACCGCTGTCTCGATCGTCGTCGCGGCTTGCGGCGTCCCGGTCGCGAAACACGGCAACCGCGCCGCCTCCTCCAAGGCAGGGGCCGCCGACACGCTCGAGGCGCTCGGGCTCGACATGGAGCGCGCCGGGCTCAACGCCGAGGCGAGCCTGCGCGATATCGGCATCGCCTTCCTGTTCGCCGGCAACCATCACCCGGCGATGAAGCGCATCACCCCGATCCGCCGCAAGATCGGCCGCCGCACCATTTTCAACCTGATGGGCCCGCTCGCCAATCCGGCGCGCGTGACCCGCCAGCTGATCGGCATCGCCCGCCCCGATTACGCAGCCCCCTATGCCGAGGCGCTCGAACAGCTCGGCACCGAGGCAGCGCTGGTCGTCTCGGGCGAGGAAGGCCTGGACGAAGTCTCGGGGGCCGGCCCGACCATCGCAATCAGCGTCGGCACCCTGTCGATGCCACCGCGTATCGCTCCCGAGGATGCCGGCCTCCCGCGCCACGCCATCGCGGCCATCCGCGGCGGCGATCCCGAATATAATGCCGCCGCCCTCCGCCGCCTGCTCACTGGTGAGCACGGCGCCTATCGCGACGCGGTGCTGCTCAACGCAGCGGCCGCGCTGATGGTCGCCGCCCGCGCAACTGACCTCCCTGAAGGTGTCGCCATCGCTGCCGAAGCGCTCGATTCGGGTGCCGCGAACGCGCTGCTGAACCGCTGGATCGCATATCCATGACTGACATTCTCGACCGTATCCTCGAAACCAAGCGCGCCGAGGTCGCCGCCCGCAAGGCGACGATGCCGCTCGCCGATCTCGACGCCGCCGCCGATCGCCAGAGCCCGCCGCGGGGCTTTCGCGCCGCGCTCGACGCCCGTGCCGCGACCGGCCACGCGCTCATCGCCGAGATCAAGAAGGCAAGCCCCTCCAAGGGCCTGATCCGCGCCGATTTCGACCCGCCCGCACACGCCCGCGCCTATCAGGCCGGCGGTGCAGCGTGCCTGTCAGTGCTGACGGACGAACCCTGGTTCCAGGGCGCCGACTCCTATCTCACCGCCGCCCGCAATGCCTGCGATTTGCCGGTGCTGCGCAAGGATTTCATGGTCGATCCCTGGCAGGTCCCCGAATCCCGCGCGATCGGCGCCGACGCGATCCTGCTGATCATGGCCGCGCTCGACGATGGCCTCCTCGCCGAGATCGAAGCGAGCGCCATCGAATGCGAGATGGATGTGCTGGTCGAAGTCCATGACGCGAAGGAACTCGAGCGCGCGATGAAGCTCAAATCGCGTCTGATCGGCGTCAACAACCGCAACCTGCGCGATTTCACCGTCGATTTCGAGAACAGCTACCGCCTCGTCGACAAGGCTCCGAAGGACTGCACCTTCGTCGCCGAAAGCGGCCTCACCATCCGCGCCGATCTCGACCGCATGGCCGAACACGGCATACATTGTTTCCTGATCGGCGAAGCGCTGATGCGCCAGCCCGATCTCGAGGCGGCAACCCGGGCGCTGGTGGGATGAGCGGCCTCACCCATCTCGACGAGGCCGGTGCCGCGCACATGGTCGATGTCTCGGCCAAGGCGACGACCGCCCGCGAAGCGGTCGCCACCGGCCGCATCACCATGTCGCCCGAAGCCGCCACCGCGATCCGCACCGGCACAGCCCTGAAAGGCGATGTCCTCGCCGTCGCCCGCGTCGCCGGCATCATGGCGGCGAAGAAGACCGCCGAGCTCATCCCGCTCTGCCATCCCCTGCCCCTGACCCGTATCGCGATCGATCTTGCGGTGGACGACGCCGGCGTAACGGCCACCGCCACCGCCGCCACCGATGCGAAGACCGGCGTCGAGATGGAAGCCCTCACCGCTGTCTCGGTCACGCTGCTGACGATCTACGACATGGCCAAGGCGATCGACAAAGCCATGACGATCACCGGCATCCGCCTGCTCACCAAGACCGGCGGCAAGTCGGGCGACTGGAAGGCGGTCAGCGAACCAGCCGATAGCTCACAAACGCGATGAACTTGCTGTCCGGCGACCAGGACGGGACGTTCATCGTCCCCTGCCCGCCGAACAGCCGCGTCAGCACCCGCGGCGGCGCGCTGCCGTCGGCCGGCATGATCTTCAGCATCACGTCGCGGTTCGGCGGATGGTCGCCCAAATCGACATCGAGCCCGAACGACACGTACGCAATCCACTTCTCGTCAGGTGAGATATGCGGGAACCAGTCGCGGTAGTTCGCGTCCCTCGTCACCTGCTCCGGGTCGCTGCCGTCAGCATGCGCCCGCCAGATCTGCATCGCCCCGGTCCGGGTCGAGTTGAAATAGAGGAAGCGCCCATCGGGCGTATATTCAGGCCCGTCATCGACCCCAGGCCCCTTGATCAGCGGCCGCTCCGGCCCGCCCGCCAGATCCTGGGCATAGACATCATAGTCGTTGGTCTCGGAGCGCACGAACACATAGGCGATCGTCTTCCCGTCCGGCGACCAGCCATGCCAGTAGGAGCGCGCATCAGCATGGCTGATCATCAGCCGAGGCGCGCTCGAGCCGGCGAGCGGCAGCAGGTAGATGCGCGAGAGATTGTCCGCCTCTGACTGGTCGGAGATGATCAGCTGCGATCCGTCGGGCGAGATCCCATGATCGTTGTTGTTCTTGCGATTGGGCCCGGTGTCGATGACGGCCGGCTCACCGCCACCCACCGGGATCCGGTAGATCAGCCCGCCGCTGTTGTAGACCAGCGAACTGCCGTCCCGCGTCCAGTTCGGCGCCTCGATCTTCCCGTCGAAATGCCGCACCACGCGCCTGTACACATCGTCGACGCCGACCGGCATCACCTCGAGCGTGCTCTCGACCTTCGCCGGATAGCCCGTGTCGGGCACGACAGCGAGCACCGGCACTGACAGTGCCACGTTGCTGAAAACAGCCGTCTCCTTCACCTTGTTGTCGTGCGCCGAGACAGCAAGGCCGACATAGGACGGGCCCGGCAACGCGATCCGGAAATTGCCGCCCGCATGGTGCAGCTTGCCGTCCGCGCCCGTCACCGAGAAATAGACATACTCGCCCTCACGCTCGAGTCTGATGCCGTGCGGCGCCTTGATGTTCGACGAAATCTCCCGCGTCGGCCCATCCTGAACTTCGCGATACTGCAGCGCGGCTGCGCCATTGCCGTGGATCATCACATCGGCAAAGGGGGATCCCGGGGTCAAATTCTGGCGGATCATCATCCCCGCCTTGCGGTGCGGATCGCCACCACGGCCGATCCAATCGATATCGGCAGCGACATGGAGATCACCCGAACGCCGTGTCCAGACGAAGTGGAACGCATCTTTCTCCGCCCAGATATTGGCGCCGCCGCCCGTCACGCGATAGGTCTTGGTCGCCGGATCGAACGATACCGCGCCCGGCAGCGCAGTCGCGCCGATATCGGCTTGCTGCTCGAAAACGCCGAGCTTCGGACCCGCCTTTCGCGCGTCCGCGGCGCCACCCAGCGCCAGTCCCAGCAGCGTGCTTATGGCAATGATGCGGTTCGCTTTCATAACCCCTCCAGCGTGTCGCGGATCGGCGGCGCCGTCCGGTTCCTTTGCGTGAATGGTACCGCTAACGCCCACGCAAGGCGAGCGGCAAGGCCGCCGATACGAGAAGGAAAGCCGGACCAACTCTTGTGGCGCCGCCCCACGATAAGAGATAGGAACCGGGAAGACGGGATTATAACGATGCCACTCCTTTCCCAGCCGATTGTCGACGATGGCATCCGCCAGCCCCCGCGCCTGGCTTCGATCCAGTCGCCGGTAGTGGTCGGCGCGCAGCACACCGACATCGCGGGCGATCCGTCGGAAGCCCTGGAGAGCTTTACGCGACACCGCGCGGTTGCGTTGTCGGGCCTCCTCGAGCCTGCGTTTCTGCAGACTCTGCTGCGCCTCTGCGGCAAGGCGAGCTTCGTCAGGGATACTGAAACCGACGTCGCGCAACGCGAGCGGGAGGTGCCCGGTATTGCCGGCGGCGCACTCACGCTCGCGCTGAAACGGCAAAACCTGTTCGAGTGGCTCAATCAGGTGACCGGCTGCTGCCCCCTGCACGGCACCTTCGGCCGCGTGATGCAGATCCAGCCTCAAGATCCCCCTTCGCTGAACTGGCACGACGATCTGCCTGAGGACCCGTCGCGGCGTCTGGCGATCACGATCAACCTCAGCGAGCATTCCTATGACGGCGGCCTGTTCGAACTGCGCGCCAAGCAAAGCGGAGAGTTGCTGGCCCGGCATCGGCACACCGAGCTTGGTTCGGCGCTGATCTTCGAAGTCTCCGATCAGCTCGAACACCGCGTATGGCCGGTCACCGCCGGCGGTCCCAGGAGGACCTATACCGGCTGGTTCCTGGACGGCACCGGGCGGCCCTGACGTGCATCTCGCCGCGATGGTCTCCCGCAATCCGAGGCGCTAGGGCGTCGCAATGCCTCCGAAAACCTCCTCGCCTCTCCTCGCCGTCACCGAAGCCCGGACACGCCTGTTCGCGCTCGCACCGCCGATCGACACCGAGACGATCCCCATTCGCGACGCCGCCGGCCGCTGGGCGGCCGACGACATCCGCGCGCTCCGCACCCAGCCCGCCGCCGATCTCTCGGCGATGGATGGATATGCCATCCGCTTCGCTGATCTGCCCGGCCCGCTCACCCTGATCGGTGAGAGCGCCGCCGGGCGCGCGTTCCCTGGCACCGTCGGCACCGGCGAAACCGTGCGCATCTTCACCGGTGCGGCGATGCCCGCCGGCGCCGATACCGTGCTCGTCCAGGAAGAGGCAGCGCGCGACGGCGACCAGATAACGCTCGCCGGCGAAGGGCCGAAGAACCTCGGCCGGAACATCCGCCGCAAGGGCCTCGACTTCTCGACTGGCGACCTGCTCATCGCAAAGGGCGATCGGCTCACGCCCGCGCGGATCGCCGTGGCGGCAACCGGCGGACACGGCGCACTCCCGGTTCATCGCCGCCTGCGCGTCGCCATCGTCGCGACTGGCGACGAGCTCGTCGCCCCCGGCACCGCACTCAGCGACTCCGTACTCCCGGAATCCAACGGCGCCATGCTCGCCGCGATGCTGACCGATCTGCCCGTCGACATCCTCAATCTCGGCATCCTGCCCGACCAGCTGGACGTCATCGCGGACGCCTTTGCCCGGGTCGATGCGGATATCCTCGTCACCACCGGCGGCGCATCGGTCGGCGATCACGATCTTGTCCGTCCCGGGCTCGAGGCAGCAGGCGGCAGCCTCGATTTCTGGCGGATTGCACTCCGCCCCGGCAAGCCGATGATGGCCGGCCGGCTCGGCAAGGCGGTCGTGCTCGGCCTGCCCGGCAATCCGGTCTCTGCCTTCGTCACCGCATTCCTGTTCGTCCGCCCGCTGATCGCGGCGATGTCCGGCGCAGCCGATCCGCTGCCTCGCACCATTGCCGCGATCCTCGGCGAAGACCTGCCGGCGAACGACCACCGCGAAGACTATCTTCGCGCCGAAACGCGGGACGGCCGCGTCTTTTCCCTGGGGTTGCAAGACAGTTCGATGCTCCGCACCCTGGCCCGCGCCGACAGCCTGATCGTGCGCAGACCCCATGCGCCAGCGGCCGTACCGGGCGACTCGGTGGAAATCCTCAGCATCGTCTGACAGGGGGCGCTTGACAGGCGGTTGGAACATTGCGTAAACGTTCCCAGTCTGTTCCGACGGAGAAATGGGATGCTAACGCGCAAGCAGCACGAGCTGATCTGCTTCATCAATGATCGCCTCGCCGAAACCGGCGTGTCGCCCTCGTTCGAGGAGATGAAGGAAGCCCTCGATCTCAAATCGAAGTCGGGCGTCCACCGCCTGATCAGCGCGCTCGAGGAGCGCAAGTTTATCCGCCGCCTGCCGAACCGCGCCCGCGCGCTTGAAGTGCTGCGCATGCCGGAACGGCCGGAGACCGCGCGCAAGGCGGCTGCCGCGACGCCGGCCAGCCCCACTCCCGGCAATGTCCGCAAGCTTCCGGAGCCCGCCAATGACGTGATCGAAATCCCGCTGCACGGCCGGATCGCGGCCGGTGTGCCGATCGAGGCGTTCGAAGGCCACTCGATGCTCGCGGTACCTGCGGCGCTGCTCGGCGGCGGCGAACATTATGCGCTCGAAGTATCCGGGGATTCGATGGTCGAAGCCGGCATCCTCGATGGCGATTATGCGCTGATCCGCCGCACCGATGTCGCCCGCGACGGCGAGATCGTCGTGGCGCTGATCGAGGACAGTGAGGCGACGCTCAAATATTTCCGCCGCGAAGGTGCGATGATCCGGCTCGATCCCGCCAACCGCGCTTATGATCCGCAGCGTTATGCGCCGGATCAGGTGCGCGTGCAGGGCAAGCTGGCGGGGTTGCTTCGGCGCTATTGAGCCGCCCGCGCCCGCCGCACCCAGCAATTGATCGCGAAGCGCGAATCCTCGAAGTTGCGTGACGGGCAGATGACCGGACGTACTTCGTGGCGCGCGAAGGACGCGAATGCGGTCAGGCTGTTCTGCTCGGGCTGAACATCCTCGAAGCGGTCGCTCGCGGGATTGAACGGGTGGAGCCGCAGTGCGCCACCCGAATAGGCTTTGGGCTCGCGGTGGAAATAATAGACCGCACTCAGCACACGGTCACCGGCAGGCTCGATATCCGCGCGATTGCGACGGGATTCAGTGTCGGTATGCTCGCGGTAGAAGTCGCCATCATTATAGGCGATCAGCGAAAGCTGGATGTGCGCCACCTCGAACGCCGCTAAACCAAGCCCCCGCGCCAGTTCGGGCACCGCGTCGCGCACTCGGTGCCGGAACCTATCCTTCCAGGGATAATGGGGCGCCATTGCCGTGGCCGAGCTCCGGAAGTCCGCCCTGAGCTCGCCGCGCCCGACACGTGATGGCGCGAAGCTGGCCTGATTGGCCAGCGCCCAGTCCAGGATCGCCTGATGCTCCTCGACTGGCAGGAAGTCCCGCCATTGCATGTGTGGAGAAGGCTGGTCGAGGCTCGAAAGGGCGTTCACGGCCCGTTTATCGCGTGTCGGCGATACGTGCGCAACGGGGCTATCGGCGGAGTAGGCATCAGCCAGGGGTGCGCATCGCCCGCCTGCCTGACCGTCACCACGCGCCCGTTCGACAGGGACACGGCAACGCCACCCGTCTGCGCCAGGGTCGGGCGGTCGAGCTTCAGCCAGCGCGGGCGGCAGGTCATAGGCAAGCGGCGTTCGCTGACAACGATATCAGCCGTGCCGCATGCAGCGATCAGTTCGGCCACCGGCACCAGATAGGCGCTGCGCGTCGCAAGGATGCGCCAGTCTCGCCCGCCCGCCTGCCGTTGTATGAGGCACAGATCCCGGCTGCACCGCGCATAGGGCTGATCGGAAAGCAGCAAGGGGTCGTCATCGACACCGCTATTCTCCGCCAGCATGTCAGCCGTATAGTCACCGATCCGGTCGCGGAGCAGCGCCAGCCCGCCGCTCGGCGTCCGGATCGCGAGATGCCTGCCATCGCCGGTCACCAGCAGATCGGGTGCGGGCGTAAGCAGCGCCCATATCGCGCCCATCGCAAGCGGCACTGCGCCCAGCCGGCGCCACTTCGTACGCCATAAGGCGATCCACAGGCCGCCGATCACCATCAGGCCGTAGGCTGCCCCAGGCATCGCCGGCAGCGCTGCAACCGAGCCGGGTATGCTGGCGGTGGTGTGTGCGATCCACAGCAACAGATCGAGCGACCGCGCGGTCAGCCACCAGAAGGGCGCGCCCAGGCCTATCAGGTCGAACAGCAAGGCAAGCGCCTCGAGCGGCATCGTCACGAAGGTCGTCAGCGGGATCGCTATGATATTGGCGACCGACCCATAAACGCCCGCCTTGTGGAAATGGAACAGGGAGATTGGGATCAGCGCCAGTTCGACGACGATGCCGGTCAGCAGCAGCGAGGTCAGATCGCGCCCGATCTTGCGCAGCCGCCGTTCCTCGCGCGGCGCAAACCACGCTTTGATCCGCGGATGCTCGTGCAGAGCTATGATCGCAGCCACCGCAGCGAAAGACAGCTGGAAGCTCGGCCCCGCCAGGGACTCTGGATAGAGCAGCAGGACGATAAACGCCCCGGTCGCGACCAACCGCAGCGTCAGGGCTTCGCGCCCCATTGCCAGCGCCACCAGCACCAGCAGCGCCGCCACGCAAGACCGGATGGTCGGCACCTCGGCGCCGGTCAGCAGCGTATAGCCGATCGCCGCCAGCGCCCCCGCGCCCGCCGCGATCAACGGCAGCCTGAACCGCAGCGCCAGCCAGGGGCTGAGCGCAAGCAGGCGCAACACCAGGAACATCACCGCACCGACCACGGCGGTGATATGCAGCCCACTCACCGACAGCAGATGCGCCAGGCCCGAGCGCCGCATCGCATCATTGTCGGCCTGCGGGATCGCGCCCTGATCGCCGGTCGCCAGCGCGGCGGCAATCGCGCCCGCGCCGCCGGGCGCACTTGCCTGGATATGCTGCGACAGCCTTTCTCGCAGCCCGCTCCCGCTCGATATGCCGGGTGCTGTGATCGTTACCGGGCCGAAACCACGTCCGGTCGCGCCAATCCCGTCGAACCACGCCACCCGGCCATAATCATAAGCGCCCGGCACCGCCGGCTCGGGTGGCGGCATCAGGCGCGCGCCGAGCTGGATCGTTGCACCCCGCGACAGGCCCTTGGGCACGTCCCCCACGGCGAGGTTCACGCGGATATGCGGCGGCAGCGTGACGGTCTCCTGCGGCTTCCGCGCGAATCCGCGATTATCACGGCGCCCACCGCCACGCCGCGCCTGGCTCGGCGGGTCCGGCGTCGCGATCACCCGCACTGGCGTCAGCCTCAACCGCACGAGATCACGCGCCGGCAACGGGTCGATTCGCTCGACCCGCGCCTCGAATGTCACGATCGCAGGCCGCTTCAGGATCGCCGCGCTGGCATTCTCCGCCCGCCACCAGATCAGCGCCAGCCCCGCCGCCGCCAGCAACGCCGCCACCGCGACGACACGCCCGGCCCGGCCACCCCGGCCGATCGCGAATGCGAGCAGCGCAACACCGGCAAGCACCAGCAACGTCGCTTTCCACCAGGTCGGATCGGGCGTCAGGAACCAGGCGATGATGCCGGCGCCCAACATCACCGGTATCCACAGGGGAAGCTGGTCGCGCTCGGCCTCGAGCCACCGCTCGAGAGCCGTCTTGCCATTGTGAATCCACCCGCCAGCCGCCATTTGGAGCAGCGTAGGTCGCGTGCTAGGGGCCTCGGCGGCTATACTGGCCATTGATTTTCAAGTCTGGGAGCAAGCGCGTTTGGGCGCAAGGTCTGATACTGCGGCGGCCGATACCGGCACGCCCGCCAACCCGGCGGTGGTGACGCGTTTCGCGCCGTCGCCCACGGGCTATCTGCACATCGGCGGCGCGCGCACGGCGCTGTTCAACTGGCTGTTCGCGCGCCATCACGGCGGCAAGTTCCTGCTGCGCATCGAGGATACCGATCGCGCCCGCTCGACCCAGCCGGCGATCGACGCGATCCTGAGTTCGATGCAATGGCTGGGCCTGGATTGGGACGGCGATGCCGTCTTCCAGTTCGTGCGCGCCAGGCGTCATGCGGATATCGCGTATCAGATGGTTGAACAGGGGAACGCGTATAAATGCTACGCCACCCCCGATGAGCTCACCGCTTTGCGCGAAAGCCAGAAGGCTGCCGGCAAGCCGATGCGCTATGATGGCCGCTGGCGCGATCGCGACCCCGCCGATGCGCCCGAAGGCGCGCCCTTCGTCGTGCGTCTCAAGGCGCCGAAAGAAGGCGCCACCACGATCGACGACAAGGTCCAGGGCAGCATTACCGTCCAGAATGCCGAGCTCGACGATCTCGTCCTGCTGCGCTCTGACGGCACGCCGACCTATATGCTCGCGGTCGTGGTTGACGATCACGACATGGGCGTGACTCACGTCATCCGCGGCGACGACCATCTCAACAATGCCTTCCGGCAGCTGCCGATCATCACGGCGATGGGATGGCCCGAACCGACCTATGCGCACATCCCGATGATCCATGGCAGCGACGGCGGCAAGATGTCGAAGCGGCACGGCGCGGTCGGCGTCGAATATTACCGCGACGAACTCGGTATCCTGCCGGAAGCATTGAGCAATTATCTGCTCCGGCTCGGCTGGGGGCACGGCGATGACGAGATCATCAGCCGCGAGCAGGCGACTGAGTGGTTCGATCTCGGCGATGTCGGGAAATCACCAAGTCGGTTCGATTTGAAGAAGCTCGAGAACCTGAACGGTCATTATATCCGCAGCGCGGACAATGATCGCCTGGCTGAGCTGGTGACCCCGCGACTCGGGTTCGAACTCACGGCACAGCAGCGCGAAATGCTTCAGCGCAGCATGGAATCGTTGAAGCCTCGCGCTGCGAATCTCAACGAGCTTGTGTCCGGCGCGGCCTTTTTGTTTCGCACTCGCCCACTGGAAATGGACGGCGATGCAGCATCTTTGCTCTCGGGTGATGCACCCGTGCTGCTGGGGCGCCTGCACGCTGCCCTTGACGCGGTCGGCAACTGGGATGCAGAGGCGCTCGAAGACGCGGTTCGCCGGGTGGCGGACGATGCGGGAGTGAAGCTTGGCCAGGTCGCGCAGCCGTTGCGGGCAGCGCTGACCGGGCGCAAGACCTCACCCGGGATTTTCGATGTGCTCGAGCTGCTCGGGCGCGAGGAAAGCCTGGGACGCATCGCCGACCGGATGACTGGTTGAGGGTTCGAGAAAGGACATTTGATGAGCGACGCCGCGCCCCCCCGGATCAATATCGGGAATCATGATTATGCGGTTCTTGCCGGCAGCGTCGGCCCGGAAGTCATCGATATCCGCAAGCTCTACGCCGATACCGGCATGTTCACCTATGATCCCGGCTTCACCTCGACGGCGAGCTGCGAGTCAGCGCTCACTTATATCGACGGCGATGAGGGCGTGCTGCTCCACCGCGGCTATCCGATCGGCCAGCTCGCTCGGGAATCAAGCTTCATGGAGGTCTCGTACCTCCTGCTGAACGGCGAACTGCCGGGCAAGGCCGAGCTCGATCATTTCAGCTACACCATCACCCGCCACACCATGCTGCACGAGCAGCTCGCGACCTTCTATCGCGGCTTCCGGCGCGATGCGCATCCGATGGCGATCATGTGCGGCATCGTCGGCGCGCTCTCGGCCTTCTATCATGATTCAGCGGACATTACCGATCCGCACCAGCGCATGGTCGCCAGCCACCGGCTGATCGCGAAGATGCCGACCATCGCTGCGATGGCATATAAATACTCCGTCGGTCAGCCCTTCCTCTATCCCGACAACAGCCTGTCCTACACCGGCAACTTCCTGCGCATGACGTTCGGCGTTCCGGCCGAGCCCTATGTGGTCAACCCGATCGTGGAGAAGGCGCTCGACCGCATCTTCATCCTCCATGCCGATCATGAGCAGAACGCCTCGACCTCGACCGTCCGGCTCGCCGGCTCGTCGGGTGCCAACCCCTTTGCGTGCATCGCGGCCGGCATCGCCTGTCTGTGGGGCCCGGCGCATGGCGGCGCCAATGAGGCCGCGCTCAACATGCTGCGCGAGATCGGCACCGTCGATCGCATCCCGCACTATATCGCCCGCGCCAAGGACAAGAACGACCCGTTCCGGCTGATGGGCTTCGGCCACCGGGTCTACAAGAATTACGATCCGCGTGCGACCGTGATGCAGGAGACGGTGCGTGAGGTGCTCGGCGCGCTCGGCGTCAGCGATCCCGTGTTCGACGTCGCGCTGCGGCTCGAGGAACTGGCGCTCAGCGATCCGTATTTCATCGAGAAGAAGCTGTTCCCGAACGTCGATTTCTATTCGGGCGTGATCCTCTCGGCGATCGGCTTCCCGACCACGATGTTCACCGCGCTGTTCGCGCTCGCCCGCACCGTCGGTTGGGTCGCGCAGTGGAACGAGATGATCTCGGATCCGGCGCAGAAGATCGGCCGGCCGCGCCAGCTCTACACCGGCCCGGTCCAGCGCGACTATGTTCCTGTGGACAAGCGCGCGTGAAAGCCGTGACCACCATCATCGGTGTGCTCGCCGTATTGATGGGGTTGCTCTGGATCGGCCAGGGCACGGGCTATATCCACTGGCCGGCATCGAGCTTCATGCTCGACCAGCGTATCTGGTCGTTATGGGGCGCCTTGCTCGCGGTGATCGGGATCGTGCTGATCAGGATCGGACGGCGGTAGCACAGAGACGCGATCGACTGACCCCAGCCGTCATGCCGGACTTGTTCCGGCATCCACTGTTCCGCAAACTCATCGCCGTTTGGTTTTCGGCACGGTGGACCCCGGAACATGTCCGGGGTGACGAGGTAGTTAGTCGGAAAGGGGAATCTATTCCCCATAGGGCAACGTAAACACGAACCGCGCGCCCTGGCCCGGCGCGCTGTCCACCGTCACATCGCCGCCCATCGCCCGCGCCAGCCGCCGCGCGATGTACAGGCCAAGCCCGCTGCCACCCGGCTCGCGGGGATCGACTCGCTCGAACTTCTCGAAGATCCGTTCCTGGTCGCCGGCGGCGATGCCCTTGCCCTGATCGGCGACGATGATCGCGGCAAAGCCATTCTCGCGCTCGGCGCGGATCCACACCATGCCTTCAGCGGGCGAATAGCGCACTGCATTGCCGATCAGGTTGACCAGCACCTGCAATGCCCGGCGAAACTCGCCCGTCGCGGGCAATATGTCCTGCGGCGCCGGCTTGTCGATCCAGACCTGCGCCTCGGATGCGCGGACCGCGAGCAGCCCGGCCGCACGCCGCGCGACATCGGCAAGATCGACCGGTTCCTTCGCCACCACGAAATCGGGCCGTTCGATCGCCTGGAGATCGACGAGATCGTCGACCAGCCCCATCAGATGCCGCCCGGCGCTCGCGATATCAGCCGCGTAATCGGCATAATCCTGGCGCAGCGGCCCTTCGGACTGGGCATTGATGCTGTCGGCATTGGCGATGATCCGCCCAAGCGGCGTCCGCAGCGCGCGGTCGAGCCGGACGGCAAACGCCTCGGAAACACTCTCGCGCGGCGCCTCGGGCGGGGTGGCGACTGGCGCCGGCGTTTCATCCTCGACCATGTGCGCCGAACCGACAAAGCCGGCGAACACGCCGCTCGGGTCAGTTCGCGGCGCGGCGGACAGGCGCACCTGCCGCCCGCTCGCGCGGATCGTCGCGCGCTGGTCTTCGAAGCGCTGGTGCATCGCGAGTCCGCCAAGGATCGGGAACGCGCCCTCGCGATCCTCTCCGAGCGCGAATAATTTGGTCAGCGGCTGTCCGAGCATTGCGCCCGAATCGAAGCCGAAACTCGCCCCGGCGTTGATCGACAGGAACGTGATGCGGAGCGCCGAATCGGTTTCCCACGACCAGTCGCCGGCGTTGCGCAGGAAATCGCCGTCGCGCTCGCCCTGCGCCGCCTCCGGATACCAGGCGGCACGGGTGCGCCAGCCGGTGACCGTCAGCCTTACGCCCTCGGTGCCGGGTTCGGCGCGGACCCAGAGCTCGACATCGTCATCGCCATCCGCCGCAACCACGCCGCGCGAGACGAGAATGCCGAGCCGCTGCGCAAGCCGCGACAGAGTCGCGATCTGCGGGATCGCGATCGGCTGGCCAATGCCACCGCCCGCGCGGGCATTGAGTTCGTGGAGCTTCTTGTCCGCCTTGATGAGACGGCCGTCGCGGTCGATCAGCCCGCGCACCGGCGGCAGCATCGGTTCAGTCACGTTCATGCGTGGCCTCCCCTGCTCAGCGCCAGCAGCGCGATGCGATAATCCGGCTGCAACAACAAGGGCGCGAGCGCGGCACGAGCCCTCTCGCCCGGCGTCGCCGCGATATCGTCAAGCTCGTCGGCAAAACTGTCCAGGTCGCGGCGCGGATCAGCCTCGCTCAGCGCAAGACCGATTCGCGCGATCGACGCACGATCGACCTCGAGCGCGCGCAGCACCAGCCACAGCCGTGCCGCTTCGGGGTCGAGCAGGATCTCGCGCGCATCGCTATACTCGACGCCCAGCGCATGGGCGATCAGCGCCGCGCACAAGGCCGGTCGGCGATCGGCAATCGCCTCGACCAGCAGCGGCGCGAGCTCGTCGGCGCGGGCATCCAGCGCCGCCGCCAGCCGCATCGCGGTCGCTTCGAGCCGCTCGCCCTCGTCATGCGCCGCAAAGCTGCGCGAAGCCGCCTCGACAAGCGCGCGGTCGAGCATGGGCAGCGCCTCACCCGCCGGCTCGGCAATCGGTTCGCGCAGGGCAGCCGCAACCCACCAGACCAGCCGGTGATGGAGCTCGGCGGGAAGATCGGTGCGAGTCGGCAGCCCCTCGGTCTCGCCGCGCCGCCGGCTCTCCGCGGCGAGCAGCGCCATGGACGCGCTGGCGACCACGGTGTCGGGATGCTGGATGAGTCTCGCGAGCAGGCTCGCGCGATCAGGATCCTCCGGCGCGTCGATCGGCAGGGCCTCGGCGAGTACATCCTGGCGCGCGCGTCCGACCATTTCGCGCATCAGCTCAGGCTCGCGCAGCAGGCCGGCCGCGACCAGCCGGCCGTACACCGGAGGCGCGGTTTCGAGCGCGGCGGCAAGCTCGGCATTGCGGTTGGAGAGCAGGCGCGCGGCGTGGCGCCGCACCGCGTTGTCGATCGCCGTGACCAGCGCCTCGAGGGTGCGGCCAAGCACCGCACGCAGCCGTTCGTCGATCCGCGCATCGGCCGGCAAAAAGAAATCGTCGACCGCGACCGCGAGCCGGTAATCGGCGCGCATGTCTGCTGCAGCCGCGCGAGAGAGCAGCTTGCTGACCCCCCGGTGGGTGCCGTCATCCATGTCGCCGTCATTACTCGACATGCACCTTGATCTAGGGATTTATCGTTAAAACCAGCCTAAGGCTTTTCACGAAACGCCTCAATGGCTCCGCTGAGCGTTGCGGCTGCATAAACGCCTGCAAAAGCGAGCGCCGCGAGTGGTGGCGCCCACACGATAATCGGCAACATTATCAATGGATAGGCCAGCGGGCTTGCCCACCAGCGCCGGCGCGTCGCGGCAGTGCCGGCGCGCTCGACAAGCGCGGCGGCCAGGATCGCAGCGATCGCCGCCACCCAGCCCGCAGCCGAGCCCCGCCCAAGCAGCAGCGCGGCCAACGCTGGAGTCGCCAGCAAGGCAATGCGCTGGAGGCGGACCCCGAGCGCCTCGTCGCGCAGATTCGCAACCGTCTCGCCGATCGAAAACCCGATCATCGCGAGAATCGCCAGCAGCAACCCGCTCGCCGGCCAGCCGAACCAGAGCGCAGCGAATCCCCCCGCCGCAAGCACCGCCGCCGATCCGCCCACCGCCACGCTCGGCACGTTCTTCGCGACCAGCCGCGGCAGCGCGAGGCGGGCCAGCGGCGCGAGGATGAAATGATCGGCCCAGGGCCGTGGCCGTGGCACCAGCGCCGAAAGGATCGCCCTGCCCTTCTCCGCCAGCCGCCGCGAATCGCGCTCAATGCCATGCGCCTCGGCGGCGGCGCCCGCCGGCAGCCGCACCTGCTCCGCGCCCGACTGCGCCGCGACCCGCAACAGGGTCGACTGGAAATCATAATCCTTCGGCATCGCCGCCACCTCGGCGATTCGTTTCGGGTCGAGCAGGGCAAGCCCCGCCCAGGCAGTCCGCACGCCGACCCGCTCATAGCGGCTGGCGCCCTCGCGATCGTCCGTAACGAGCAGCACATCGCCGGGGACCGCGAGCATCGGGGTCATCATCTCGTTGGTCGTCATCAGCCCATCGGCGACGGCCATCACCCGCGACAGCGGATGGAGCTTCTCGGCCGCCTCGCCCGCGGTGCGAACCGCGTCGACGGACGCCCCGCGCCGCCCGATCCGGTTGATCGCGCCGAGCAACTCGGGCGTGAGCCGCTCGATCACCAGGATGATCTGCGACGCCCCCGCCGCGACCAGCAGCCGCGCCTGGAACTCGATCAGCGTCAGCCCGCCGAACGGCAGCGTCGCGGCCAGCGTTCCCGGCCGATCATCGGCATCCTCAGTCGCGAAAATCAGTCCGGCAAGCATGATGGGCTGGTAGGGCGTGTCCGCCTTTCCCGCAACACGGCGGCGATCAGCGCCTCCAGGCGCCCGGTGGTCGCCAGCCTGCTGTGCTCGAACGCCCGATTTCAGCAGCGCGCCGATCAGATGAAATCCCGCTTCATGTTCTGGATGAACATGGTCGCCACGATCAGCAAGATAGCCACACCGACCTGCGCTCCAGCGATCGCGATCGCCGCCGAATTCCAGACGGCGTGGGGGCCTGCGACATGGTGGGCGATCGGATCGAGATAGGCGATCGTCGACAGATAGCCCGTCGTGGCCATCTCCACGATCGCGATGGACAGCACGGTAATCCCGAGCGACTGGAACATCAGGCTGACGCAGAGGATGGCGGTATAGGCGAGGAAGCCGCCAAGCGAGATCATCGCCGCAAAGGGAACCGTGCTGAGCGGGAAAAGGCCAAGCCCGAAGGCGAAGTAGAATCCGATCGCGCTGATCGCCAGCCAGCCGGCGCCGAACACGGGCAGATTGACCAGCAGCTTGGCCCGGGTGAATTCCTTCACTGTCACCGGCAGGCTCATGATGAAGGGCTGAGTCGACTTTTCCTTTTCGAAGACGTTGGTCTTCATGAGGATGACGATGCCGCAGGTGCCCACCGGGCTCATCAGCAGCAGGAAGCCCATATTGAGCAGCATCCATGTCGGCACCTGCCCGTACAGCGCCGCCAGGATGCCGATAGCGACAAGGCTGACCAGGCCGAACATTGCTATGGTGCGGCTCATCAACCGGAAGTCTTTGCGGACGAGTTGGGGGACGATCGACGCGCTCATGATGCAAGCTCCGGCTGGGCGTTCGCCTTGGCGAAATTGACATTGGCCAGGAATATTTCTTCGAGTGTCAGCCGCTCGACGGCGTTGACCTCAAGTCCGGCGGCGGTGAACTCCCCCGGCACCTCATCGTCATAATCGTTGACGATAACCGACCACAGACGCCCGCTCCGCTGCACGCCCTTGATATTGCGCAGCTTCGGCAGAGCTGCCGCATTGGCGTTGGTCAGGCGCAGCCGGCGCCAGCCATCGATGAAATCCTCCTTGTTGCGGGAATCGAGGACGCGGCCACCATGGACGAAGGTGATGTAATCGGAGATCTGCTCGACATCCAAAGTGTTGTGCGACGAGAACAGGATCGAGCGCGTTTCATCCTCGAGCGCGTTCATCATCTCGTCGAGCACTTCCTTGCGGACCGCAGGATCGAGACCCGTTGTCGGCTCGTCGAACACCAGCAGGTTCGGGCGGCGTGCGAGCGCCAGCAACAAAGTCGCCTTGACCCTCTGGCCGTGTGACAGCCCCTTGACCTTCTGGTTCCTGTTGAGATCGAAGCGGCGCAGCAAAAGGCCGGCATAATCTTCGTCCCAGGAGTCGAAGATCGACCGCACGAAGTCCATGTGGAAAGCGATGGTCTCGCTTTCGTAAAGCCGCATGTCCTCGGCAACGAAGCCGATATTGCGTTTTGCGGCGATCTGCTCGTCGGGCATGGAATAGCCCAGAACCTTCACTGAACCGCTTTCCGGGCCGAGAAGCCCCATCACGATGCGCAGGATCGTCGATTTTCCGGCGCCGTTGGGGCCGACAAGGCCCATCACGGTGCCTTGCTCGAAGGACAGATCGACGTCGCGCAATTGAAAATGCGGATAGCATTTGCTGATGCCCCTGCACTCGATGGCCATGGGTAGATGCATTTTTTATTCCCTGTTCTGATCTATCAGGCGCAGTAATTCGTCGTCCGGAATGCCGAGCGTGTCCGCCAGCTTCCCGGCCTGTTTCAGGTGATGGAGCAGCTCTTTTCGCTGGATCGTCCTCAGATCGACCGTGTCGTTGACCCGGCTCCCCCTGCCCTGCTGGGTGACGATGACCCCCTCGCGCTCCAGTTCGAGATAGGCGCGCTTGACGGTGATGATGCTGACCTTGATCCCCGTCGCGAGCTCCCTGATCGATGGCAGCGGCGTGTTGGGCGGCCAGTCGCCCACCGCGATGCGTTGTTTTATCTGCTCCATGATCTGCTGATACAGCGGGCGGCTGTCGGTCTGTGAAAACGTAAATCCAAATTCCATATACACAGTATATACAGCTGCCACCCCCAGTCAACCCCGGCAGCGTATCCGCTTGACAGCCGTCCGCCGACCGATACTCTCCACCCGGTTCGCAACGGTCGGGAGCCCGCAGCGTAACCGGTTCATTTTTCACGAAAGTTCGCTGATCGTGCCCCCAGGTTCCAGGTCTCTCATACTCCCCCTCGCCTTCATGCTCCTCGCCCCGGCCTGCGCGCATGCCGAACTGGGTGGCAGCGCCGCAAGCGTGAAGGCGGACAGCGCTCATATCGGCACCCGCATCGCCACGGTCGCCAAGGACAGTTACTCGCGCCACGACATCACCCGCGCCAATGGCGGCGTGGTGCGCGAGTTCACCAACGCCAAAGGCCAGGTCTTCGCGATCACCTGGTCCGGCCCCGGCAAGCCCGATCTGCGCACCCTGCTCGGCCGCCACTTCGCCGCGCTGCAGGGTTCGAGCGGAACGATCGGCCGGACGATGCACTCGCTGCGTCGCCCGCTCCAGGTCAGCCAGCCCGATCTGCAGATCCAGACCAGCGGCCATATGGGCTGGTTCAGCGGCGTCGCCTTCATCCCCTCGCTTGCGCCGAGCGGATATTCGACCAGCGATCTGGCGCAGGAGCCATGATCAAGGTCCGCCCCTTCACCGCGTTGCTCGCAGCGCTCGCGCTCGCCGGATGCAGCGGCGGCGGCGGCACCTCGACGCCCGCCCCAACGCCCACGCCGACCCCCGCGCCGACACCAACACCAACCCCCACGCCAACCGCAGTCCTGAACACCGCCACCGTCACGCTCGATGCCGGCCCCGCCGCGCTCGGCTTGGGCCCCGATGGCTATGCCGCGTTCAACGAACCCTATGTGACGATCACCATCTGCGCGCCGGGATCGACCAGCAACTGCCAGACGATCGACCATATCATCCTCGACACCGGCTCGGTCGGCCTCCGGATCGTCCAGCCGGTGCTCAATGCGAGCCTGCTCGCGGCACTGCCGACCCAGAGCGACGCAAGCCACAATGCGGTCGGCGAATGCTATCAATATGTGAACTCCTTCGCCTTCGGATCGGTGCGCCACGCCGATTTTTCGATCGCGGGGGAGAAGGTCGCCAACATGCCGTTCCAGACGATCGGCGACACCGGCACCTTCGCGACAATTCCAGCGACCTGCTCGGCGGGCGGCGGCAGCCCGATCGTGACGGTGCAGGATTTCGGCGCCAACGGCATCATCGGCGTCGGCACGACCATCACCGATTGCGGCAGCTTCTGCACCGTGAACGGAGGCCAGTCGGCCGCAATCTATTATGATTGCCCGGCCGCCGGATGCAGCGCGATCATCGGCCGCGCGGCCAATGCCTCGGCGCCGTTCGAGCAACTGCCCAATCCGGTCGCCGCCTTCCCGGTCGACAATAACGGCACGATCCTGACCATGCCCGCGGTCGCCCAAGCCGGCGTGCCGACCCTGACCGGCACGGTGACCTTCGGCATCGGCACCCAGGCGAACAACAGCCTGACCGCAGCGAACATCCTGCCCGCCACCACTTCGTCGAGCAATCGCGGGCCGGGCCTGCTCACCGCGACCTACAAGGGCAAGTCGCTGACCCAGAGTTTCATCGACAGCGGCAGCAATGATTATTTCTTCATCGACACCAGCCTGAACCCCTGCACCGATAGCGGCCTGATCGCCTTTTATTGCCCGCTCTCGCCAGTGTCGCTCTCGCCGACGCTGACCGCGACCAACGGCGCAACGGCGAGCGGCGCCTTCACCCTGTACAGTCCGCTCAACGTCGCCAATTCCTCGCACGTCGCGCCCGGGCTCGGCATCAACCCAACCCTCGTCACCCCGCCCTTGCCCTTCGCCAACAGCTTCGATTTCGGCATGCCCTTCTTCTTCGGGCGCAGCGTCTATACCGCTATCGAGGGCCGCCAGGCGGGCTCGGTGCTGGGGCCGTATCTCGCTTTCTGATCGGAATGGATCGAGCGCGGCCGGCCCAACCGCCCAAGTAATGCGCCGAAGTGGTTTTGTGCGGCAGTCCCGGGATTGACAATGTCCCGGGCGAGCGTAGCTTTCGATACCTACCGAGGGGATGCCCTGAACGGCGGTTAATAGACCGTATTCAAGGTAAAAGGGGCATCTCCAATGGCTGGACAAGTCAAAGCAGCATATCGCGCGCGCGTTCTTTTCACATCGACAGCAATTGCCACGGCACTGTTGCTGAGCGACGCCGCCGCCGCGCAAACCGCAAGCGCTGACGACGACAAGAGCGACATCGTCGTCATCGGCACGCGCCGTACCGACCGGACCGTGACGACCTCCGCATCGCCGATCGACATCATCAGTTCGGCCGAGCTCAACGCGCAACCCGCAGCCGACATGCTCGATCAGGTGAAGAACGTCGTCCCGTCCTTCTATGTCGGCCAGAACACGATCTCCGACGCATCGAGCTTCGTCCGCGCACCCTCGCTGCGCGGGCTGCCGAGCGACGAAGTTCTCGTGATGATGAACGGCAAGCGCTATAATCGCAGCGCGCTGGTCCAGGTCTATACCGGCGGCGACACCGGCCTCTCCTTCGGCTCGCAGGGCTCGGATATTTCCGCGATCCCCTCGATTGCGATCAAGAGCCTCGAAGTGCTGCGCGACGGTGCAACCGCGCAATATGGTTCGGACGCGATCGCCGGCGTGCTCAACTACGGCTTGAAGGAGGTTTCCGGCCTCGATGTGGTCGGCCGCTTCGGCCAATATTACCAGGATGGCGACGGCAAGAGCTACCAGATCGCAGGCAATTACGGGCTCGGCATCGGCGATATCGGCTTCATCAATCTGAGCGCCGAATATCACAAGGACGAGCAGACCAGCCGCGGCGCGACGCGGCCCGCCGCCGCCAACTTCGCGGCGCTGGTCCCGGCGCTCGCCCCGCAAATCCCCAATTATCCAAAGCCGGCCCAGCTCTGGGGCTCCTCGCCGTCGCACGGCTACAAGCTGCTGCTCAATTCGGCGATCGACGTCACCGACAATTCCAAGCTCTATCTGTTCGTCAATTTCGCGCACAGCAGCTCGACCGAGAGCTTCAATTATCGCCCGGTTCTCACCACCACCGCGGTCGATCAGGCAGGCGTAACCCATACGCTGGGCGCCAATGGGTCGTTCAATCCGATCTATCTGACGCCCTGCCCCGCCGCCACCCCGACCTGCCCGGCCGGCGGCTTCGTAAGGGACGCCAATACGTTCAAGTTCCGCACGATCTATCCGGCAGGCTTCACGCCGCAATTCGTTGGCGTGACTGAGGAGATCTACGGCACCGCCGGCTACAAGGGCGATCTTGGCGGCCTCCATTATGACCTGTCGGGGACGCTGAGCCGCAACACACTCGATCTTTCGATGTACGGCTCGCTGAGCGCTTCCTTCGGCCCTCAATCCAAGACCAGCTTCAAGTTCGGCACGCTGGTGCAGGAGGAAGCCGACGCCAATCTCGATCTCAGCTATCCGCTCGAGATCGGCCTGGCGAGCCCGCTGACGATTTCGGGTGGCGGCGAATGGCGCAAGGAAACCTATCAGCAGACCGCCGGCGATCCGCAATCCTATGGCGCCGGGCCCTATGCCGTGCAGCAGCTCTATACGCTGGTCAGCCCCGGTGTTTACAGTCATCTCCCAACCGACGTCGCCAGCCAGTCGCCCGGTGCAAGCGGCTATGGCGGCACCAGCCCCGAGGCTTCGGGCAGCTGGAGCCAGGCCAGCTATGCCGGCTATGTCGCGCTCGAAACCGATATCGTGAAGGCGCTGAGCGTCGGCGTCGCCGGCCGCTACGAGCATTATGATACCTTCGGCAGCGCCTGGGTCGGCAAGTTCAACGCGATCTGGAAGATCGTCGACGGCTTCTCGGTCCGCGGCACCATCGGCAGCGGCTTCCATGCGCCGTCGCCGGGGCAGTCGAACGACGAGATCCTCACCACCAACTTCGTCGCGGGCAACCAGGTGCAGACCGGCACTTATCCCGTCAGCACCGCAATCGCCCGCTATTATGGGGCGAAGACGCTGAAGCCCGAGGAATCGACCAATTACGGCGTCGGCTTCGTCGCAACGCCGATCAGCGCGCTGACGCTGACGGTCGACGGATACCGCATCGATGTGCGCAACCGCATCGGCATCACCCAGAACTTCACGGTGACGGCGGCGGACGTCATCGCCCAACCGGCGCTCGCGGCGGTCGGCGCCGGCGGCAACATCAATTACTTCACCAACGGCTTCAACACGCGGACGCAGGGCGTCGATGTGGTCGCCACCTATCGCACCACGCTCAGCGAGGCGCTGCTCAACTTCACCCTCGCCTATAATTACAACAAGAGCACCGTGACCAAGCGGGACACATCGGTGATCAGCGACGCGCAGGTCATCGACGTCGCCCATCTCGCGCCGAACCACCGCGCGATCTTCACGACCAACTGGTCGATGGGGGATCTCAGCATCACCGCACGCGAGAATTTCTACAGCTGGTGGCAGAACGAGGTCGATTATCCCGGCCAGCGTTTCAGCTCGAAATTCACGACCGACCTGGACGTCAGCTACACCTTTGCCCGTCATTATACCCTGACGGTCGGTGCCGCCAATCTGCTCGACACCCGTCCGGACAAGATCAAGCAATCGGCTGCCAACGCGGTCTATCCGATCACCTACAGCACCGCCGACGGCCAGATCTTCCCGCGCAACGGCGGTCCGTTCGGCTTCAACGGCGGCCTCTGGTATGTTCGCGTGCGCGCCAAATACTGATCCGCGCAAGCAATGGATCCGGGAGCGCCGCCGCGCTTCCGGATCCTTTGACTTCCGGCCGGTTCGGAACATGATAGGCCAATGCCCAGCTTCACCCACCGTCTCGCCCGGATCGAGGATCTCGAAACCCTGCGCGCGCTGATGCGCCGCTCGATCGGCCATCTCCAGCAGGGCTTCCTCTCGCCCGAACAGGTCGGCGCCAGCCACAAGGTGATGGGCCTCGACAGCCAGCTGGTGCGCGACCAGACCTATTTCATCATCGAGAGCGGCGGCGCGATCGCCGGCTGCGGCGGCTGGAGCTGGCGCGCGACGCTCTATGGCGGCGACGACAGCGTCGTGACCCGCGAGCCCGAGCCGCTCGACCCGGCAATAGACGCAGCCCGCATCCGCGCCATGTACACGGATCCCGATTTCGCCCGGCAGGGCGTCGGCCGCCTGATCATGAACCTGTGCGAGGCGGCCGCCCGCGCGCATGGTTTCAAGCGGGTGGAGATGATGGCCACGCTGTCGGGCGAACCACTCTACCGCGCCTGCGGCTATCTGCCGATCGAGCATGTCTCCTCGGCGCCGATCAACGGCGTCACTGTCCCGCTGATCCGCATGGGCAAGGCGCTTCCGGACTGAACCGGCGGAGCCCGGCATCAATCATAGATGTCCCGGGGCCAGAACGGGTTCGGCTCAGAAAGCTGGCGGCAGAGTTCCTGGTACTCGTCCCCCTCCGGCTGGCGGTCGCTGCGGCTATCCTGCCGCCATTCGTCACGCGAGGGATGGACATAGGGCTGGATCGTGAGCGGCATCACCGGTTCGGCGAAGGTTAGTGCAAGCGCATCGGCATCGTCGGGCGAGGCGAGGCCGCGGGCTTTCATATGCTCCTTCTTCTCGAGCTGGATCGAGACCTGGTCGGCGGCATAGCCATATTCGACCCCGGTCAGGTCAGTGGCGAGCGTCTCCTCGTCGGGGATCGCGCCGCCTTCGAGCCAGCCGCGCATATTGGTCCACATCTCGGAGCGCTTGTTGGCTGTCTTGACCCGCATCTCGCCCGCCCAGTGCGCCTCCCGGCCCTGGGCGCCGAACCAGACTTCATGGACATTGGGGACACCCAATTGCCGCAGCCGGTCGATCACCGCCGCCCCGATATTCCCCGCATCGACGAAGATCGCATCGGGGCAGTGGAGCTGCGCCTGAAGCGCGACATCGCCGGCGAGCGTCATCGAGTCCTGCTTGTGCCAGCGCTTCCACGGCCTTGTGCGGGCATCGCGGCCATGGCGGATGGCGAGCGTCGAATGATCGTCGCCGAACCGCGCGCAGTCGAGGCCGAAGATGATCGGGTCGCTGATCAGGGGATAGGCGGGGCGGACGCGGGCGGCGTCGACCAGCGCGGTCCCGATGAACTGCATCGACGAGCTCGACGGGAACTGGCCGCGGACACGGACGCGGACGATGTCGCTGTCTTCGCCATAGGTTTCGACCAGCTCGTCGAGATAGGCCTTGTTGGTGCCCTCCACATCGCGGCTGTCGATCTGCTTTGCGTCCCACAGGTTTCGGAAGCGGCCGAAGCATTCGCGGAACGGGCCGGTATTATGGGTGGGGTTGCCGAAGGCGAGGAAGATGATCTCGGTCTCCTCGTCGGTGAGCGCGCCGAGCGCCACCTCCCAGACCTTCGAGGGGATGCCCGAGGCTTCATCGAACACCAGGATGATGCGCTTGCCCTGATTGTGGAGGCCAGCGAACGCCTCGGTATTGGTGACCGACCAGGTGACGAGGTCGGATCGCCAGCTGCGGTCATGCCCCGGCGTTGTGGAGACGAGCGCCGTCGCGGTCGGGCGGAACCAGTCTTTCGTCATCGACAAATTATGCCATTTGATGATCTCGGGGCTGGTCTTGGTGAGCAGCTGGTTCTCGGTGTTGGCGGTGACGACCACACGCGTATCCATCCCCGTATCCAGCCCCCATTTGACCAGCATCGCGATCAGCGCTGACTTGCCGATGCCGTGGCCCGACGCGCGGGCGATCCGGCACGGCGTGAAGCGCGTGGCAGGATCGGTTAGGTGCGATCCGATTGCCGCCATGACGTCACTTTGCCAGGCGCGCGGGCCGGCGA